>NZ_CP029033.1:1538311-1845974 GCF_003073475.1 Actinobaculum sp. 313
CAGTTCCAACTTGTAGGGCTGCGCCACTAGTTCTGTGCGCGCCTCTTCTTCACTGAGGACGCGGCGGCGGAAGGTCTGCCCCTCCTTGACGATGCGCTTCATCCGCTTTTCGATCTCGCGCAGCATCTCCGGAGTCACCGCATCGATATTGCCGAAGTCATAGTAGAAGCCGTCAGTGACGAACGGACCAATTCCGAGATTCACATCCGGGAAGATGCCTTGCACGGCCTGTGCCATCACATGCGTACAGGAATGGCGCAGGATCCCCAGGCCATCCGGCGAGGAAATATCCACGCCTTCAACAGCCGCCCCCTCCGGCAAATCGGAAAGCTCCGTGGTCAGATCGCGCAGAACACCGTCTATACGCAACGCGATGATATTGCGCTGCTCGGAATACAGGTCTTTGCCGGTCGTCTTCTCCCCTACCGAAGTTGACTTACCATCGATCACGATCACGGGCACGTTTATTCTCCTTTGCGTCAGGTGCGCACATACGAAGGCACGCATTAGCTCATCTTACCCAGAGAGTGCTTACTCTTCGAGCACATATGCAACTGCCGGAGACGCCATAAGCACAATCATGTAGCCGTAGTCGGCACGGCAAGTACACAAATCCTCCGGCTGACTGCCTGGTCATCCGCCATATGACCGGGTGCCAATCCCCTCTCTCGGCGCCAAACTCTCGTTTTGGAACACTGAGGATGGTGGACGCGGACCGCAAAAAGGGCGTTATAGACTCGCGGAATTGCGCTGCGGTCACTTCGGCGACATTCCGCCGCACTGTGTTCGCCACTGGCCGTAGGAGGTCAAACCGTCTAAGGGTGCTACATGCCAAACATGGATGCTGCGTCGAATATCCCAGCTGGTCAGCGGGAGTCGTCGGCTGATCAACAGCACTGTACTCCTACATCGGCAGCGTCTTGGAAGTCTCGAAGAACCGCTGATGTGCTTCGGCTACCAGCACCCTTCCCGAACGATAGTTGCCGCCATAAACCAGATCGTGGAAAACGACCTCGTTGCCATCGTGCAGGTATAGTGCCGTACCGACTTCCCGCGTCGTCGTACGTCCGTTACCTCGCGGGACGGTGACGGTTTTAACTTCCACACCGGACAGGTCACACCAGCGATAACTCCACTGCCGTGTCAGCTGTCCCTTCTTCGTCTCGAAATACTCAATACCTGCCGGAGTCAGCACCAAAAGACGCGGCGCTTTTTCCTTCCGGTAGTTGTATACCATCAGGAGTTCAAGCAAGCCCAGTACCACTGCAACACCGATAAGAACAACTGGCGAGACTGAGTCACGACCAGCCGTTAGGTAAATCACGAGGAAGAAAACGAAAAACAAGGCGTAGGCGGACGAAAACGCAATGAATCTCTTCTTCGCCAGTCCCGTCTCCGGTTGCAATTGAACACCCCCGGCGGAAACCGCGCCAAGCTGTGCGTTCACCCACTGCCATTCGTCCTGGCTCAACTGCGCGGCGTCATCTGCGATACTCATCAAAACCTCTCATATGCCGACGCGTCACACTGACCAAGACTCCTGTACACAGACGCACATCGCTATGCGTGAGCGCCCTGCTACGGAACATGTGAGTCACCACGACTGCCGACCGGTAGCTGTTTCTTCGCCACATCCGAACCCCATGTGAGCAGAACCTGAAGTAGCGAAGGCTGACAGTAGTCGATTCTTCTGCACCACCCGTATCTCAGTCAAATGAGCGCAAGTGTCATAAAGAGGCGTTGCATTAACTCAGAAGTGCTGCTTTAACAATGTGAGCCACAGTTGGTGGGCGATACTGGGTTCGAACCAGTGACCTCTTCCGTGTCAGGGAAGCGCGCTCCCGCTGCGCCAATCGCCCTTGCGAGGTGGGTACGGGATTCGAACCCGTGTACACGGCTTTGCAGGCCGTTGCCTCGCCTCTCGGCCAACCCACCGTGCGGATTGACAGAACAGAAAGACTGTCATTCCTCCGAGCGGATGACGGGACTCGAACCCGCGACCCTCACCTTGGCAAGGTGATGCTCTACCAACTGAGCCACATCCGCATCGCACCCGCTTCGTTTCACACAGCGACCCGAGCGGCGCTTGTCCAATATAGCGACCTTCACCCCCAATGTCCAACTCACCGACATGAGGCACATCCCACGCTACGTCGTTTTGCACTCGAGAGGCCGCCCGGGCTATCCTCATGAAGCACTGTCAGTGCGCGGGCGATTAGCTCAGTGGTAGAGCGCTTCGTTCACACCGAAGAGGTCACTGGTTCGAACCCAGTATCGCCCACGATACATACCCATATGGGTACATGCCTGTGCTGCATTTGACATCTCTGCGATGCCAAATGCTCATCACCGCCCCTCATGCTCTCGGACACTGGCAAGCACGCAGATGAAATCTGGCGGCGTGGTTATCACCGCCCCCGCTCTGCAGCACTGGGCAGCCTTGAGCGTACAGGTCAACCAGGCCCAGCACGCCCTCACGCTTTGGGCCACTAGTTCCCAAGCGAAACAGGGCCGAATACTCTGGTCCATCCCCTGCCCTTCGCCGACCAATCCGGTCTTTAGGCCACCAATCCCGTCTCCGCCAGTTCTCCGCCCATCCCCTAAACTCCGCGCTTTTCGCGCAGAACCGTGGAAAACCCGGAAAGCGGAGGCCTTTGGCGAGTGCCGTGGCGCTAGACCTTGACGCCAAGGCGCAGGGAACAAACGCCAACTGCCCTTGGCGAACGCTCGATTGCCCAGACGCCAAAGGCGCATGGATGGAAAACCCACGTCTCGGCAGTGGATGACCCAAGACGTCCGGCCAGAGCCTTGTCTGGCGCCCGCCCCACCTCGAACGGATCTGGACAACCTCACACACATGTCAGATCCGGCTCACGGTACTGCCCCCATATCACTGCAGGACACGGGGATATGAGGGAGATCCACACATCCTGGCCAAGGAGGTGGGAGAATATGCGTATGCAAATCTGGCCTGGACACTCTTACCCTCTTGGCGCGACCTTCGATGGGACGGGGACGAACTTCGCCGTTTTCTCGTCGGTGGCCACAAAGATGGACCTCTGCCTTCTTGACGATGCCGATCAACAGACAATCGTCGAACTACGCGAGGTCGACGGCGGCGTATGGCACTGCTATCTGCCCGGTGTCCGTCCCGGTCAGCGCTACGGCTACCGGGTACACGGCCCCTATGACCCCGCGTCCGGGCTGCGTTGCGACCCCTCCAAGTTGCTGCTCGACCCCTATGCGAAGGCCATCGATGGCCATATCGAGGATAGTCAGGCCGTCTTCTCCTACAACTTCAACAATCCGAGCGAGCGCAACGAGCAGGACTCCCTCGGGCACACAATGACCTCCGTTGTAATCAACCCGTTCTTTGACTGGGGTCACGACCGCCCACCTGCCCACGATTACAGCGACACCGTCATCTACGAGGCACATGTGCGCGGCATGACCATGCGCCACCCCGATATCCCGGAGGATATCCGCGGAACGTACGCCGGCATCTCCCATCCGGCCATTATCGACTACCTGAAGAAACTCGGCGCTACCGCCATTGAACTCATGCCCTGCCACCAATTCGTCAATGACACCGGTTTGCAAGCGAAGGGGCTGAGCAACTATTGGGGCTACAACACCATCGGTTTCTTCGCCCCGCACAACGGCTACGCTTCCTCCGACACTCGGGGCGGCCAGGTCGACGAGTTCAAGGCCATGGTCAAATCCTTCCATGAAGCCGAGATCGAAGTGATTATGGACGTCGTGTACAACCACACGGCGGAGGGCAATCACATGGGCCCTACCCTCTCCTTCAAAGGACTTGATAACGCTGCATATTACCGGTTGGTGGAAGGTTCCCAGGAGCATTATTTCGACACCACCGGTACCGGTAATTCCCTCAACATGCGCTCGCCCCATACCTTGCAGTTGATCATGGATTCCCTGCGCTACTGGATCACCAATATGCACGTAGACGGCTTCCGTTTCGACCTCGCATCGACTCTGGCACGGGAGTTGCATGAAGTTGACAAACTTTCATCCTTCTTCGACATCATCCAGCAGGACCCACTCATCTCGCAGGTCAAGCTAATCGCCGAGCCGTGGGACGTGGGGGAAGGAGGATACAACGTCGGCGGTTTCCCGCCCCTGTGGTCGGAGTGGAACGGCAAGTATCGAGATACCGTGCGTGACTTCTGGCGCGGGGAGCCATCTGTTCTCTCCGAGCTCGCCTTCCGCCTCACCGGTTCTTCCGACCTCTACGAGAACTCCGGCCGACGGCCCATGGCTTCCATCAACTTCGTCACCGCACACGATGGATTTACGCTCAATGACCTCGTTTCCTACAACGAGAAACACAATGAGGCAAACGGTGAAGGTGGCGCGGACGGCGAGTCTAACAATCGTTCATGGAACTGCGGTGCCGAAGGACCGACCGACGATCCAGACATCGTCGCACTACGTGAGCGCCAGCGCAAGAACTTCTTGTCGACACTACTTCTGTCACAGGGTGTTCCGATGATTGCGCACGGCGACGAGATCGGGCGCACGCAAAATGGCAACAATAACACCTACTGTCAGGACAACGAGATTTCTTGGGTGGACTGGAAACTCACGGATTCACAGTTCGATTTGCTGGACTTCACGCGCCATTTGATTGCCTTCCGTAAGGCGCATTCGGTTTTTCGACGTCGGCGCTTCCTCAGCGGTGTCTCGACCCGCGGCGGTCGGGAGAAACTGGGCGAGGTCGAATGGTTGCGTCCAGATGCCACGCAAATGCAGGACTCTGATTGGTCCGTCGGCTACGCTCGCTCTCTCATGGTGTACCTCAATGGCTCCGCCATTGCAGAGCCGGACAGCCGCGGAGCGGAGATTTACGACGACGACGTGCTCATCACTTTCAACGGTGACAGTGAGCCGCTCTCCTTCACAATTCCCTCCAGCGCGTACGGCAAGCGCTGGAACAACGTGTTTAACACCGCAGCACGAATTGATCCTGCTGAGGAGTATCTCCCCGGCCAGACTTTCCAGGTCGAAGGCCGTTCCATGCGCGTTTTCATCTGCCAACGGGAGGATCAAGGCTCGCTGTGCCCCGGTAAGAAGCCGAACGAGTCCGTTGGTCGGCTTCGCAGCGATGCGGAAAACGAGGTCGAATCTGCGGCTTCCGCCACCGGAACGGACAGCGGTAACACGCCCTTAAACAATGACTCGCCGAGCGCACAACCCGCGCCCGAACCTGCGGAAAACGCTACTTCGTCCACTTCCATCACGGAGCAAGAAACGGCAGATGGAGTAGACGTGTTGGGCACCGGGGAGGCATCTTCCATGGAGAAGAAGTCTTCCGCCACGGGGTGAATGGTGCACGAAGGCCTCACGTCGATGCCCAGTCGGTATGCGGTCCAGGCGCGTGGTGGATGACGCCGCCGACCGTGTACACCGTGCCCGCGTCCATCATGCGGTCCCGGCACTTTGTGGGTGGAGTGTTGGGTTTCGGGGTTGACATCCAGTGGGCATACGGTCCCCGCTCACTGGTCAGTCCGGGCCCGGCTCGCCGGGCAATAGCCTCGCCCCTCGCCTCGGCATGGGTAGCCGAAACAAGGCATGCCATGCCCGAACTGCACGGGCACGTCTGACCCCGAATAATGCTCAGCGTCAGCACAGTTCCTTCCGGGAACTGTGCTCCCAGGCATCCCTCCCCACAACAGTAGGAAGATGCGGGCACTTCCCCGGACCGTGCAGACAATGTTGTAGTCTCGAGAATATGAGTGATGTCGACTCGCGTCGTAGTACAGCACGGCACACCCACGTGCCGGCACCGGATCGCAGGCAACCCGTATCCACGTACCGCTTGCAATTGGGCCCGCAGTTCACCTGTGATCAGGCAGTGGCGATCCTGCCCTACCTGAAGACCCTCGGTATCACCGATGTCTACTGCTCCCCCATCCTGCAGGCGGCTCCGGGGTCCACCCACGGCTACGACGTCGTCGACCATACGAAGGTGTCGCATGCCATTGGAGGCCGTGAGGCATTTCAACGGCTTGCGGATGCGGCGCATGCCTCGGGCATGGGCGTCGTCGTCGATATTGTTCCCAACCATATGGCGGTGCCCACACCGTTGTATCTCAACCGGGCTCTATGGTCGGTGCTGCGTGACGGAGCCGATTCTCCCTACGCCAATTGGTTTGATATCGATCTGGACGAGGCCGCCGATGGACTGATGATGCCCGTGTTGGGTGACCGCATAGGAACAGTCCTCGCCAAGGGGCAGATCACGGTGGAAACTATGGTCGTGCCCGGATTCGAAGACCTGGGAGAACAGCCCGTTGTGCGATACTTCGAACACGTCTTCCCGGTACGTGCACAAACCGAGTCACTCCCGCTCGCCGATCTGTTGGAGCGGCAGTACTACCGGCTCGCATACTGGCGTGTCGCAGAGGAAGAACTCAACTACCGCCGTTTCTTCGACGTAGATACCCTGGCCGCTATTCGCACCGAAGACGCTGACGTGTTCAACAGTTCGCATGCGTTGCTGCTGGAGCTATTCGACACCGGATATATCGATGCGTTCCGGATCGACCATCCGGACGGACTCTCCGATCCGCGTGAATACCTTGCTCGGCTCCATGAGGCCACTGGCGGCGCATGGGTAGTTGCGGAGAAGATCACGGAGGGCGACGAAGAACTCCCAGCAGATTGGCGCTGTTGCGGCACAACGGGGTATGACGCAGCGTGGCGAATCGGCTCCTTACTTACCGATCCGGTCGGTGTCAATCGACTCACCGCCTTGTATGTTGAACTGTCCGAAGCTACCGATTCCTACCCGACGCTGGAGGCAGGGGCCAAGGCACAGATTTTATCCACCTCGCTACATGCGGAAATGGAACGTCTCACCTCCGTGTTGGCGCAGATCTGCCATGCGGATGTGCGACTGCGCGATCACACGGGGCGTTCCATCCACGATGCTCTCGGCGCGCTCATCATTTCGATGGACCGCTACCGCGCCTATGTCGTACCTCGCGAGAAGCCCTCCGCCAGCGCGGAGAATGCGATCCGCGAGGCGGCGGATCGGGCGACGAAGTTCCTCAGCCCTGACCGCTGTGAATCGTTGGAAGTCGTTGTGGACATCCTTCTCGGACGTGAAGTCGGATCGGCCGGCCGCACCTACGAAGAAGCCCGTGCGGAAGCGATTATCCGGTTCCAGCAGGTGTGTGGCGCCGTTATGGCCAAGGGTGTGGAAGACACCGCCTTTTACCGCTATACAGCTCTCACCAGCGCTACCGAAGTCGGTGGCGACCCCATGCGCGCCTCGTTGACCCCTGACGACGTCGTCGCCTGGACGGGTCGAACCGGAGCGCAGTGGCCCTCTACGATGACCTGCCTGACTACGCACGATACGAAGCGAGGCGAAGACACGCGCGCCGCCATCTCCGTTCTCAGCGAATGGGCGCAAGAGTGGCGTTCACTACTGACCGACCTGCGCGCCCGGCATGCTGCAGCGCGCCCAGCCGAGCTTGACGGCCAGATTGAGAACCTCATGTGGCAGACGATTACGGGAACGTGGACCGACCGTGGCCCGATTGAGTTGGATCGTCTTCTCAACTATTTGCGCAAGGCAGCCCGCGAGCAGAAGTCCTGGACAAACTGGACGTCGCCCGACGAAGCGGCTGAATCGGCACTATTCGGGTATGCGCGTTCCGTACTCGGCGACCCGGAGAGCCTGAGTGACCTCACCGCCTGGCACGAGCGCACGGCGCGTTCACGCCGCGCCGTAACGCTGGCGCAGAAAACGATAGCGTTGACCCTACTCGGTGTGGCGGACAGCTATCAGGGAGAAGAAGTCATCCAAAACTCCCTGGTAGACCCCGACAATAGACGTCCCGTGGATTTCGACAGGATCGCCACTATGCTGACCGCGCTGGACAACCGTGGTTCCTTACCCGGGGATGCCAGCCTGGACCAAGAGAAGCTGTGGATCACATCGCGGATTCTCCGCCTGCGGCGCGAGCGGCCTCTCAGCTTCGTCTCGACGCGCTCCGGCTTCGCGCCCCTGCCCGTCACAACAAGCCATGCCGTGGCCTTTACACGCACTTTCGACTGCGTCCCTTCCGTAGTTACAGTGGCGCAGCGTCTGCCGCGTGCCCTTGCCGACTCCGGCGGTTTCGGCCGACACACCGTCGTCTTACCAGAAGGACATTGGCAAGACGTGTTGACCGGTCACGAGTTTAGTGGCGGACCGATTGAGATCTCCTCGCTTCTGGAATACCTACCAGTAGCCGTTCTCGCCCGTGACAGCAAGGAGTTACCAAATGCCTGATACCCGCCATGCCGCCGTCGGGGGTCGGCCCGATGCGCATGACAACTTGCGCGTGTGGGCGCCCGGCGCGCAGAGAGTCACGCTGCACCTGTTCGATAACTCGCCGCAGGCCGCCGAACTAGGGAACGAGCCGTTACTCCCATTTAATAACGGCTGGTGGGAGAGCCGCGCTCCCCTCCCGCCAGGCACGCGGTATCTACTCGCCGTTGATGACAATCAACCATTCCCGGATCCACGTTCACAACGGCAGCCGCTGGGCGTGCACGGTCCTTCCGAAATCGTCGACGTATCCTCCTTCGCTTTCACAGATGGATCATGGCGGGGTATCGACACGCTCGGCGCTGCAATCTATGAGCTGCACGTCGGCACGTTTACGCCGGAAGGCACCTTCGCCGCGGCGGCCGATAAGCTCCCTTACCTGAGGGAACTCGGGATCGACATGGTGGAGCTTATGCCGATTGCTCCGGTGCCCGGAACCCGCAACTGGGGATATGACGGGGTCTCTATTTTCGCGGTGAATGAGAACTATGGTGGACCGGAGGGCTTGGCGGCCTTCGTGGACGCCGCGCATGCGCTCGGTATCGGTGTATGCCTGGACGTCGTCTATAACCACATGGGCCCAGATGGCAATTACGTCAACTTCTTCGGCCCGTACTTCACGGATCACCACACCACGCCGTGGGGCCAGGGAGTTAACGTCGACGGCCCCGATGCCGCCGAGGTTCGGCAATTCTTCGTCGACAATGCGCTGCAATGGGTGCGCGATTACCATATCGATGCGCTACGCCTGGATGCCGTTGCCTTTATCCTTGATGATTCTCCGCGTCATATCCTGGCGGAAATCTCCGATAATGTTGCCGCCTTTGCCGCAGAATCGGGCCGTAAAATCAGCCTGATCGCGGAATCGGATATCAACGATCCAATAATGATCACCCCTACGGCGGCAGGCGGCTGTGGGATGGATGCGCAATGGAACGACGACGTTCACCACGCGATTCACGCCTATCTGACCGGCGAGTCCTTCGCCTATTACGGTGACTTCACACTTCCGGGCGCATTGGAAAAGGCCTTTCGCCATGCCTTCGTCCACGATGGCATCTACTCCACTTTCCGCCGTAAGGTTTGGGGAAGGCCGGTCCCCGATAGTATCGACAGCCACCGATTCGTCATTTGCACCGAGGACCATGACCAGGTCGGCAATCGCGCGATTGGTGATCGTCCTTCGGCGCATCTCACCTTTGGCCAACAAGCGGTGGCCAATTCGCTGGCCCTCGCATCGCCATTCACTCCCATGCTTTTCATGGGTCAGGAATGGGGCGCTACAACACCCTTCCAGTTTTTCACGGACTACGACGAGGAGCTCGGCCGCGCCGTGGATGCGGGCCGCCAGGCCGAGTTTGCCAATTGGGACTGGCTCGCCGTATATGGCGAGCAAGAAGTCACCGTTCCCTCCCCGCAAGACATAGCGACTTTCACTGCCTCAAAGCTCGACTGGAGTGAACGTGAGAAACCGGAGCACGCTGCCTACTGGCAATTTATCCGCTCTCTACTTTCCCTACGCAAGAAGCTGCCGGATCTAGCCAGCAGCGACCGGGCGCAGACGGAACTCGTGCGCCTGGGCCGCAATGGCTATTTGCGGCGCGGCGCCTGTTACGTGGCGTTCTCCTGCGATGGCAATGCCACAGTTACCGTGCCGCGCGCCGATTTGGTGCCTCTTCTGGAATGGGGATCGCCAGTGATGGAGGCTGACCGTATCGACTTCGTGCAACCGGGCGTCGTCGTGATGATACCCGACGCCCTCTGACTTCTGCACCCGGTTGCTGCGCCCGCGAAGACACCCCGCTTTCTTCTCCTTATCACTTGTTGGCTCGGGCATCACTTGTTGGCTCGGGCTCTAGTTGCTGTACGCACGAGGATGCTCTCTCGGCGAGTGCGTGTTCCAGCGTGTCCGTCTTCCAGTTGCCGTGCGCGCGAGGCGCAGTGCCGAATTCCTGGCTGATTCCCAACGATTCACAGGCGCAGTCGGCATCGCTTCAACCAGCCCGGCCCGAACACACCCACCTTTTGTGATTTCAAGCACTTTTGCACAAACGTTTGGCGCAAACGTTTGCATGCGCTACGCTAAGTGACAGCGGCACAAAGGTGTTCGCAACCACACACGATCTTCCGTCAGCACGGTAGGAAGGACGAAGATGTTCCATAAGAAACCGGTAGCACTTGCTTCCCTCGCGCTTGTCCCCGCGCTCGCACTCGTTGGGTGCAGTTCGCAGGGCAGCCACTCCAGCGGCGATGGCCCGCTTGAAATCACCCTGTGGACCCATTCGGCGGGTAACGAGGGCGAAATGGAAGTCGTCACTCAGATCATTGACGACTTCAACGCGTCACAGGACGACTACAAGGTGGTCCGCCAGGACTTCCCCCAGGATGCCTACAACGATTCCGTTCAGGGAGCCGCAGCCTCCGGCGACTTGCCCTGCATCATGGACGTGGATGCGCCCGTCATGCCCAATTGGGCTAACAACGGCTGGCTTGTTCCGAGTGGTCTAACGGAGGAGGACACCGCTGACTTCCTCCCCTCGACCGTCGGCACATATGACGGTGAGATCTATTCCATCGGGTTCTGGGACGTCAATACGGTCCTCTTCACACGCGCCTCCGTTCTCGAGGCGAACGATATTCGGGTTCCCACCGTCGATGAGCCATGGACCGCAGATGAATTCGCCGACGCCGAAAAGAAGATCCAAGCCTCCGGCGAATTCGACTACGTCATCGACTGGGGCACCGGTTCTTCCGGCGAGTGGTGGCCCTACGCCTACTCGCCGCTTCTGCAGAGCTTCGGCGGCGATCTGGTTGACCGTAGCGACTACAGCACCGCCGACGGTGTTCTGAATGGACCCGAGGCGCAGAAATTCGGCGCCTGGTTCCAAGATCAATTCGCCCAGGGATACGCGTCCAAGTCGGGCGCACAGGACCGGACCGAATTCAAGGACGGCAAAGTCGCCATGCACTATGACGGCATCTGGGAGTACGCCGAGGGCTACGAGGCATACGGTGACGATCTTGTCGTTGCTCCCCTGCCCGACTTCGGCAACGGCTCGAAGGCCGGCGTGGGCTCCTGGCAGACCGGCCTGAGCCAGGCATGCACGGCAGAACAGAAGGAGGGCGGCCTCGCCTACCTGAAGTTCGCGATGAAGGATGAGTACATCGCCCAGTTCTCCGACGTTACCTCCCTTATCCCGGCAACGGAGAGCGCAGCCGAACTCACAACGAAGGGCTACTACGGTGAGGGCAAACCGCTCCAGATTGCTCAAGAAGTCTCTGACAAGTACGGCGAAGTTCGACCGGTCACGCCTGGCTACCCCGTGATCAGCTCGGTCTTCGAAAAGGGACTGCAGGACATTATGAACGGTTCCGACGTCAAGTCCACCGAAGACCAGATGGTTGTCGAGATCGACGCCGATATTGAATCGGCCGGCTACAACAACTAGGAGCATTCGGGGGCGGGATGAGTTTCTGCCCCCGAATCTCACGTGGTAGGAGAAACAATGTCAACCACACAGGCGGCACCCGCCGCTCCCGAGGAAGCGGCGCCGCTACCCATGCGGCGTTCCCGCTTACATAACAACGAGCGTCGTGCCGGTATCGGTTTCACAGCCCCGGCCGTCCTATTGATCGTCGTCTTCCTCGTCATCCCGGTTCTACTGTCATTCGCGCTTGGCTTCACCAATGCGCGAATGGGTTCGATGGAGAACCCGGGATTCACTGGATTGACCAATTTCGTTCGCGCGCTCACGAAGGACCCGACATTCTGGGACGCACTGCGCAATATCGCAATATTCGTACTCGTCGTCGTCCCCCTGCAGGGCGGGCTCGGACTTGTTCTTGCCCTGCTTGTCAACCAGAAGATCAGGGGCATCACCACCTTCCGGGTCGTCTTCTTCATGCCGGTGGTCACTTCCATGGTGGTCGTGTCCATGCTGTGGAAGTTCATGTACCAGAAAGACGGCCTCATAAACGCGATAACGGGCTTGAACGTTGACTGGCTCAATGAGACGCACACGGCCCTGCCGGCCGTCATTGTCATGTCGGTCTGGCAGGGCGTCGGCTTTCAAATGATCCTGTGGCTGTCCGGACTCCAGTCCATCAATCACGATCTGTACGAAGCGGCCTCCCTCGACGGCGCCGGCAGATGGCAGCAATTCCGCAACGTCACAATGCCGGGACTGCGCCCCACCTTTGTTTTCATTTTCATTACCATCACGATCTCAGCATTCTCGCTATTCACACAGATTGATGTGATGACCAACGGCGGCCCGTCAAACGCGACAACCACCCTCGTGTACCACATCATTCAAATGGGTAGCTCGCGCGGCGATGTCGGATATGGATCGGCGCTCTCGCTGATCTTCTTCGTCATCGTACTGGCGGTCACCTTGCTGCAGCGGTTCCTGACCAGAGAAGAGGACTGACATGTCAACGACAATTGCACCGCCGCAGCCATTACCTGCATCGGTTATCGAGCAGAGCAGGTCCGAGGTCAAGAGAGGCAAATGGTGGACGTATATTCCGCTGGCACTGCTGGCGCTCTCGTTCATGTTGCCGTTGCTCTTCATGCTTTCCTCGTCGCTGAAGCCACGAGACCAGATCCTCTCCGATCTGACCTCCTGGAAGGCCTTCCTACCGGTAGGCGACCTGTCCCTCGATAATTTCACCGCCATGTTCAACCGCGTCCCGGCGGGGCGCTTCATGTTGAACTCGATCATCATCACCACGCTCGTCGTGGTTCTCGGCCTGCTGGTCAATTCAATGGCAGGATTCGCACTGGCCCGGCTTCGTTTCCGTGGACGCACGGTCTTGCTGTCGGCGATTATCGCCACGCTGATCGTTCCCTTCGAGACCTACGCCATCCCAATGGTGTACTGGGTGAACAGACTGCCGCGTATAGTGCTCTACTCGGACGGATTCGCCATTGAACAGGGATGGTCGAACAGCTACGAGGTCCTGATCATTCCGTTCATTGCCAGCGCGTTCTCAATCTTCTTGTTTACGCAGGCATACAAGTCTGTGCCACGGGAGATTGACGAGGCCGCGAGGCTCGACGGCGCCAGCTGGTTCCGCGTCTACCGCTCGGTGGTGTCGCCGCTGATCAAACCCACCTTTGCCACAGCGGCGATTCTGACGTTCCTCCCACAGTGGAATTCGTACCTTTGGCCACTGCTGGTTGTGCAGAAGGAGGAAATGCGCCCTGTACAGGTGGGGATGCGCTACTTCTTCGCCTCCGGAACAGCCGAGGGTACACCGTGGGGTCAGATCATGGCGTACACGAGCCTGATTACCGTGCCGGTGATCATCGTGTTCGTGATCTTCCAGAAACAGTTCATTTCATCAATCGCTTCTTCGGGAGTTAAGGGATGAGTCTTCATCTGCGTGACAAATGGGTGTGGGATTCCTGGCCCGTTATCGACGACGACGGGGCCCGTCACCTGTTCTACCTACAAGCGAGTCGCTCCTTGGGCGATCCGGAAGCCCGGCACATGCATCCCTCCATTGGGCATGCCATCAGCACCGATTGGCGCCGATGGAGGGTGTTGCCGGACGCACTTGCGCCGGCACCGCGCAATTCCTGGGATGATGCGACTACGTGGACGGGGTCGATCATACGTGGCCCTTCCGGTATGTACCACCTGTTCTATACCGGTAGCACTTACTCGGAGAACTGCCGCGTCCAGCGGATAGGGCGAGCGGACTCCACAGACCTCATTCACTGGGAACGCTTTGGCAACTCGCCCCTGGTGGAAGCTGATCGCAGATGGTATGAGAAGTACACGCCGGGAACCGGCTGGCACGACGAGGCATGGCGCGATCCCTGGGTGTTCGAGGACCCCGCAGGAAATGGCTGGCATATGTTGATCACGGCCCGCGCTAACCACGGTGAACTCTTCGGCCGCGGCGTCGTCGGCCACGCCTTCAGCACTGATCTGGAGAATTGGGAGGTACGCGAGCCGCTTAGTACACCGTCGAAATTCGGGCAGATGGAAGTCACCCAGTCCATTCTGCTCGACGGCGAACCCGTCCTCGTTTTCTGCTGCTTGCCACGGGAGTTCAATACGGCACGTCATCCGCTGGGGCAACGGGGCGGCATGTGGATCGCTCGCGGCGAGTCACTGCTAGGGCCGTGGGATATTGATGGGGCGCGAAGAGTGGACCATCCCAGCCTCTATGCGGCGCGGGTGATCGAGGATATCGACGGTATTGCACGCTTGCTCGGCTTCGCTGATCACGAGGCGGGGGCGTTTCGTGGAGAAATCCTCGATCCCGTCGATATCCTCTTGGAAGCGGACGCCGACCGGGTTGAGGCATAAATCGGGGGGCGGCCGACCGGTATCCGTGGTCGACCGCCCCCTGTGTACCTAGCGACAGTCGGTGCTCGGAGGCAGTGGTGTGGTCCGCACGGGCGTCCTCTGCTGGGTCGTCCGGACCGCACCACTGCGTGTCAAAAAAGGGTTCTAACATACTTTCCACAACATACCCGAATATGCCGCGCGCGTGGCAACGGGATATGACTGTGCAGTTCTCACTCCACATGGATACAAGCACGAACTCACTAGCGCACGGGATACTCTGAGAATCAACACAGCAAATGTCTCGACGCGGGCACCGGGCCCCGCACGAGCAGAAACGGATCACACCCGCCCCACTCAGCGTGGTCCCCGGGCATCGTCTGTCGTACAGAGGAGATAATGGGTAGGTCGTCGCTGTAAAGGAGAAACGGAAACAATGGGACGTGTGCGGCTGAAGGATGTTGCCGAGAAGTCCGGCGTTTCAATTGGGACTGTATCGAGAGTCCTCAATAACACGGACTCGCGCATTGCCAAGGACACCGTTGCACGCGTCCAGCAAGCCGCACGTGATCTGGGTTATACCCCTAACGCCACCGCCCAGAGCCTGCGGACCAGCAGATCCAACATGCTCGCTGCACTCACGGACACGATTTTGACCACGCCATTTGCGCATCAGCTTCTTCACGGCGCACAGGACGTGGCCTGGGATAGCGGCTATCTGCTGATAACACTCGGTACCGAAGACAAACCGGATCAGCGCATCCGCGCATACGAAACTCTCGTAGCTCACCAGATCGATGGCCTACTCGTAGGCGCGATGTACCACCGTCCCATTGATTTAGGAGACATTAAACCCATAGTTCCCATGGTGTGCTTCAACGGCGTCCTCGCCGATCCCGCCTACACCAGTTTCGCGCCGGATGACAGACAGGGCGCAGTGGACGCAACCGAGCTTCTCGTCCGGGCGGGACACCGCAATATCCTGCACATCACGGAGAAGGCGACTGACGGCCTCGCGCGGGATCTACGCGTGGACGGGTTTCGTACTGTCACAAAAGCCAACGGCATTCAGGCGACGGTTGTCGAAACCCGGGAACGCAGCGACCGCAGCCGCTCGCAAGCAGCAGAGGAGGCCGCTTACAAAGCCCTTGTCGGCCCGAATCGCCCGACAGCGATATTTGCCTTCAGTGATCTGATGGCGCTGGGCGTACTGAGAGCAGCACGTAGCCTCGGTCTGTCCGTGCCGGAAGACCTCTCGGTCATCGGCTATGACGACCAGGAACACGTTGCCAATGAGAGCTTCCCTCCGCTGACAACGGTGCGACTTCCACATGCGAAAATCGGCGCCTTGGCCGCGCGGGAACTACTCGTCCAGCTAAGCGCCATGCCGGGACAGACCCACAGTGGCACGATTTACGTGCCCTGCCCCCTCATTGTTCGCGACTCTGTCTCTTCCCCGCCGGCCCTGTAACCCAGTCTTCAGTGCTGACGCTTGCCCCAGTCGCCTCCGTTGGGAGCAGGGGTAATTCCTGAGATAGCACGCTGGTTAAGGCACCGAGCTACCCAAAATGATCCGAGATCACTCGGCGCGGGTGCGAGTTGCCAGAAGCAGACGAAGGTCCCTTCTTTTGCACGCAACTTCCAATTCGTCTGGCTGACCCAACATTTCTGACCGCAACAACCGGCCATTACCAAGTATATTGATGCTACAGTAACTACCAAGCGACAACCCGTCGCTCATCTTTTCTACGAGAGGACAGAGATGTTATCCCTAAGAAGATCGCTGGCATCGGCCACCCTTGCGATGTCACTTGCCTTTGTTGGCACAACTGCGCAAGCCACGACGGGCACACCCAACAATCCCGTCACCGTCACTGACCCCGAGCTCGGGGAGATTATCGAAGGCGGCACCACACAGAGCGTTGATCCCACCCGGTACGACTACGTGCCCGACGAGTCCCAACCTATCGCAGCGTCCGCATGGGGACACCAGGCAATAGGCGGGTATAACATCTCATTCAAGGGACTATCGTTGAAGATCCCGCGGGAACCCTTGCCCACGACATTCAAGGTGGATCCACATACATCCGCCGAGAAGCGGCCCAATACGTGCTCGTCGCATCGGCAAACATATGCAACTATAGGATTGACTTCCAGAACCGGGATCTCCGTGGAAGGATCGTCCGCACCTATACGGGAAACACAGTCAATAAGTGTGCGCGGCTCGTAACAGTAGTGCGGCAAATCAGGAAGCCTTTCCATGTTCAACCCGGCGTGCAGTGCGCCCGACTGTACGCGGGTGGCAAGTTCCGTGGCGAACAGTGCCACAATATCGTCAAGTAAATGAGGAGCTTCTTCCATGGAGAATGAAAAGAAGAAGGTGTACTGGGCGGGACTGATTGTGGGGTGCCTGAGCATTCCCTTTTTCTACTTGGTCATTCCCCAGGCAGCAGCCCTTCAACTGACCATCAATGAATTACGCGCTAAACCCGAGATAACATGGCCTACCAAGGTCGGACTCGCCTGTGCGATAGTAGCCAGCCTGGTGGCTGGATTCCTGGGTGTTGTCATCATCATACGCCTCCTATCTGCAGTATTCATCTGACTATATACGGGTGGGGACACGTCTCGTGTCCCCACCACTGTTCGGCAGGTTCAGCCGTCGCACCTACATCCACTGCCACTGAATAGCATGTTCGCATCCTTGCGGTCGGTACACGGCGTGGCACGGAGGCCCACGGCTCTCCCCCAGCTAGGGTTATGACGTGCCCCAGATCAACGCACCAGCCGACTTCCTCACGGCATTAGATTCCCTGAAGGGCCACACATTCCGGCCCGAACTGCATGTCACGCAGATTCCTCCACCGCAACGAATTGCGCCGTGGGCAGTGGCCCTACAAGCCGAAGTCAACGACTCGCAGAAGCTGGATCCGGATCAATATCGAGGCAATGCTCGTTTTGTCCTTCTTCACGACCCGCAGGGGCAGCCCGCCTGGGGCGCGACCTTCCGCGTTGTTACCTACGCCAGTGCGCCTGTGGATACAGAAATTGGAGATGATCCCCTGCTCGGCGAAGTCGCCTGGGCCTGGCTAACAGAAGCACTGACAAATCACGGCGTCGCGTACCGCAACTTGACGGGCA
This sequence comes from Actinobaculum sp. 313, assembly GCF_003073475.1. Taxonomy (GTDB): domain Bacteria; phylum Actinomycetota; class Actinomycetes; order Actinomycetales; family Actinomycetaceae; genus Asp313. The sequence continues at coordinate 1,556,102 of NZ_CP029033.1, forward strand.
CCGTCACCCGCATTTACAACGAGACCTTCGGTGGACTGGAACTAGCATCGTCTCGGACTGAAGTCGAACTACGCGCATCATGGTCACCCGTGAGCCCCGATGCATCCGAACACCTGGAGGCCTGGGCTGACTTCACCGCACTTATCTGCGGCCTCGGACCAGAGGAGGTAGCATCGTTGCCACACCTGGAGGAAACTAATGATCGAATCCGTTGATGTCACACGGCTGGATGTGCCGCGCGAGGGAATTCCCTCGGTGACAAGTGCAGACATTGACGACGCCGTCGCGCGTCTAGCGTCCGGATACGGTCCCTTCTCCGTGGACACCGAACGAGCCATGGGCATACGTTACTCGAACCGTGCCTACCTGATCCAGATCCGCCGTGAGGGGGCGGGAACCTTTCTGATTGATCCGGTCGGCATTGAGGATCGGCTCGGGCCGTTGGCAGACGTGTTGGCGTCCGACCAATGGATCCTGCACGCGGCCGACCAGGATCTACCCTGCCTGCATGAGTTGGGGCTTTTCCCGCCGGAAATTTTCGACACTGAAATCGCCGGACTGCTGCTGGGCTTCGAACGTGTCTCACTGCAAGCGGAAGTTGGCGAGGTGCTCGGCTACGGACTCGCCAAGGAGCACTCGAACTCCGACTGGTCCGAACGTCCGCTGACGCCCGAGCTTCTGGCCTATGCCGCACTGGACGTGGAATTACTACTCGAACTGCGCGACCGTCTTATCGAAATGCTGCGGCGGGCCGGGCGCTTGGAATGGCTACATGAAGAATGCGAAGAGGTTCGGTTGCGCGAACCGAAACAGCCCGCCACTCAGCCTTGGCGTCGTGCTGCACGCCAAGAAGGTGTGAAGGATCGCCGCGCGCTTGGCATGTTGGCCGCCCTGTGGGAGGAGCGTGACCGGCTCGCACGCCGTCGAGACCTTGCTCCCGAACGGGTGATTCCCGGCAAAGTGCTCGCCGAACTAGCCCGCCGAAAGCCGCGTTCTCGCGCGGACGTTGTCAACTCTCCGCTTCTGCGCAAGCGCTCGCGTCAGCGCGACGCGGCACGTTACTGGGAAGCAATCGCACCGGTGTGGACACTTTCTGACGAGGAGTTGCCGTTACGCCGTTTCCGTGAACATCCAGCTCCTCATCCGCCGGTGCGGCAGTGGGAAAAGAACCATCCTGAGGCGGCGGCACGATGGTTGATCGTGCGTACATCGGTGCTGGCCACCGCCGACGATCTCGGTATACGTCAGGACATTCTGCTCAAGCCCGCTTACCAGAAACAACTCGCTTGGGATGGTTGGGATACGCCCGATGAGATTCCGATTCTCCTGGCTGCTCTCGGTGCCCGTCCGTGGCAGGTGGAGAATGCCGCCCCCGGCATTGTGAGCGCTGCGTACCGCTCTTAGGCACCCGTGGCCTGCGACGTGCCTTCGGAACGACCATCCTCTCCTCCGGTGTGAGCCAGTCGTCTGATCGCCCGTGCGATGGCTTCAGGCGTCAGTCCCTGCTCCGTCAAGATCGCAGATCGTGGCGCGTGGGGAATAAACTCCCTGCTCACGCCGACGTGTTCCACGGGGATATTCGCCTCTAGCCCGGCTAAGGCCACCGCGATTTCACTGCCGACACCGCCGTCAACTACGCCATCTTCGACGGTAACAACACCGTCATAACTCGCCAGCAATACCGCGAGGTCCTTACTCACCGGCAAGACCCAACGCGGATCAAACACCGTAACCACGCAGCCCGACTGCCGTGCTCCTACTATGGCCTCATGTGCCAGCGCACCAACCGAAACCACGGCGATGCGGGGAGACTGTCTCCCATCCGACTTCCCCCGGCGCCTTCCCCACGCCCTCCGACCGCATCTGAATCGGGCACCCCTCGCACGGGAGCCGACGGGAACGTCTCGTGAATAATATCCACCTGGGGTAACCGATGCAGTGCAGGGATCTCTTCCGGCACCTCCCCTTTCGGATAGCGCAACAACGTCGGACCTTCTACCTGCGTCGCCTCACCGAGCAGTTCTCGCAGGCGTTCTCCGTCACGCGGAGCAGCAACCCGCAGCCCCGGGATTATCGCCCCCAAAGAGAGATCCCACATTCCATTGTGCGAGGCGCCGTCGTTGCCGGTAATCCCCGCCCGGTCGAGGCAGATAGTAATCGGCGCCTTATGCAGAGCGACATCCATCAGCATCTGGTCAAAACCACGGTTGAGAAAAGTGGCGTAGAGCGCAACAACCGGGTGGAAGCCCGAAAAAGCCAGACCCGCCGCCATCGTCAACGCATGTTGTTCGGCGATTCCCACATCAATGACGCGTGAGGGGAACTCATCCTTAAACAGTCCTAGGCCCACCGGACGCAACATTGCGGCGGTAATGCCCACCAAAGAGGCATTCTGCCGCGCCAGCTTCCTGATTTCTCGGGCGAACACGCTGGTCCATCCGAAGCGCTCCGGTACAATCGGCAGCCCCGTCTCTGGATGAATGGCACCGATGGCGTGGAAACGATCCGCCTCGTCTTCCTCGGCGGGTTTGTAACCGCGTCCCTTCTCGGTAATCGCGTGCACAACCACTGGCCCGCCGTAATCACGCGCCAGTGTCAGAGCCTCTTCGAGTTCAGGCATATCATGACCGTCAACCGGACCGATGTATTTCAGACCGAGTGAATCGAATACACCGGCATCGATAAAGATATCCTTGACGCCCTTCTTCAAAGAATGCAATGCGCCATATGCCATCTTGCCGGGGGTACCAGCATCCTGCAGCGCACGCTTGGTCCGATCCATCAGCTGCTCATAGTTGCGATTGATACGCAAGGTATCGAGTCGTCGAACCGGATCGAAGCGCCGGACCATACCGCCAATAGTGGGAGCATATGAACGGCCATTATCGTTGAGGACGATCACCACGGGACGCTCCGGGTCTTCAGCGATATTGTTCAGCGCCTCCCATGCCATACCACCGGTCATCGCACCGTCGCCGATAACCGCGACCACCCTCCGGTCCTCGATCCCACGCAGTTGCAAGCCACGAGCAATACCATCTGCCCAGGACAGCGCCGTCGTGGCATGTGAGTTCTCAACAACATCGTGCCCCGACTCTGCTCGTGAGGGATATCCGGATAGGCCCCCTGCCTGACGCAACGCGGCGAAGTTCGTGCGGCCAGTGAGAATCTTGTGCACATACGACTGGTGCCCAGTGTCGAATATGATCGTGTCACGCGGCGAATCGAACACACGATGCAACGCGATTGTCAGCTCGACCACGCCCAGATTCGGGCCGAGATGACCTCCGGTACGCGAAACACTCTCCACCAGAAAACTTCGGATCTCCTCGGCAAGCGTCGTGAGCTGATGTTGCGACAGCACCTTGAGATCGCGTGGCCCATTCACCTTGGATAGAATCGTCACCCTGTGTACCTCCCGCTCCTTATGCTAGCGCGTCAGACATGACCGCAGCACGGGTACCGGTCAGCTTATGCCACCGGTGAGAGGTGCCGTCTCCCCGCGGCATACCGCCAGCCCAAGGCGTCGCACATCCCAGCCCGAGGCGTTCTCGGACAGCTTGCGCGAAACGCGCGGCCTTAGAAGCTGCACACTCAGTCATCCTCTGGGTTCGCAACGGCTCCGTAATAAAGTACCCATCCGGTCTTCTCATCGATCACTCGGAAAACAAACGGGTGATCGAAGACGACCGGCGGCTGCGCCGTCGTCGCCACACCCGGAGCCGCCCCAGCCTCCAGTGGAACCTGCGTGACGGACGCTGCTTCGATTCCTTCATCGTCCAGGTCGAAAACCGTGCGCTGTTCGATTATCTGGGGCTTGATCGGGTCACCGGTTGTCGTGAAGCCTGTTATGCCATCACCGGAAGTCAACGATCCCAAGCCCAGCGTATCGAGTTCTTCTTCCAGGGAATCTGTCGAGTCAAGTGAAAACTCCGGCACTTTGACGGTGCGAGATAGATCCGCGTCCTGATCCAGAAGCTCCCACGGTACCGACTCCGTCTCCCCCAGTGAACCGTCCGTCGGCATGTACACCTGGAACACCAGATCTCCAGACAGGCTCAGAGCGGCCACTGTGCCTTCTTCCCCTTCATAAGCCTGTCCCTGCAAAACAATGGCGTCAGCGTCTTCCGTGCTGCCGTCTGCACGGGTGAATGCGATTGTTGCCTCCCCGGCATCGTTGGACCAGATTGCTTCCGTGTACAGTGCCGATACGAGAACGAGGGAAGCCTCCGGGTCTATCTGAGTCGGCAGTTTTGGCACGAGATCCTTTGTGGCATCCGAAACCCATGCATCCAGAGCCGTCTGAAGCGCATCCGGAGTACCCTGGGCCACGTAGCTATCGAGTGTCTGCGCGGCAGTGCCGACGACGTCGATATCGATAGGGACGCTACTCCCCTCGACGACGCCCCAAGCCGTTTCAATCCGGACCTCCGTGTCCTCGTCGGATTTAGCTTCCTGATTGTCGATGAGCATGCGGTAACCGGCCGTAGTGTCAGCGATGGGTGTGCCGAGAAATGCCTCCAGCTCCGCGGCTTCGGGGCTTCCCTCTTCCACACCCGGGGCTACCATCGCCATCGTGGTTTGCAGGCCGACCGGGGAGAGAACCACATTGGCATTGGGATTCTCTGCCAACCGTTGAAGAACCACCTGTTGCGTCGCATCGGTGGTAGCGGCGCTGACGGCGTCGGTATCCACGGACGGAGAGGCCGTTGCCCTGCGCCGGTCGTCGCCCGGAGAAGTGCTTGGATCCCTCGCAGGCGTTGAGGCACATGCCGCTAGTAGCATCGAAAGCGCTGCTAGGACTGCGGTCCCGGTACGTTTGGCCATAAGTCATATTCCTTCACCACGCCACGGATGAGTACCTGGCGGGGAACCGCCAGGCATGTGTAGTTACGACCGTCGCACGGCGAGGTGCATCGGTCATCCAGCTAGCATGGCGGGACGCCTCGTTCACACGCCAGCATAACCAGATTACGCGCCCATCATAACGCGAGCCGCACCGCATATGCACGGTTACCGCAAATAATCCGCGAGCACGCCGCCACCAACACCGGCCACCGCCGCAAACCTGAAACAGGCCGCGGCCGGTGGCCAGCAGGTCAGCGTGAGCCTCAGGCGCCGCTATCCCCGCGCCAGATTACGCAGGACGTATTGGAGAATTCCGCCATTGCGGAAGTAATCGGCCTCTCCGGGAGTGTCGATACGCACGACGGCGTCGAAGGTCACACTGTCACTGCCATCGGGCCGTTCGGCGGTGACACGAACGGTGGACGGAGTTGCCCCCTGGTTCAGTACTGTCATGCCGCTGATAGAAAACACCTCTTCGCCGGTCAGCCCCAGCGCATCAGCGTTCTCCCCCGGTGGGAACTGCAGTGGTAACACGCCCATACCGATCAGATTTGAACGATGGATGCGCTCGAATGACTCCGCGATAACGGCACGCACTCCCAGCAAACGGGTGCCCTTCGCCGCCCAATCGCGCGAGGAGCCGGATCCGTACTCCTTTCCGCCCAGCACAACGAGCGGAATCTGCGCCTGCCGGTAGGCCTGGGCGGCGTCATAAATCGCCTCCGTCTGCCCGGTAAGCAGGTTCTTGGTATATCCGCCTTCCAAGCCGTCCAATAGCTGGTTGCGTAGCCGGATGTTGGCGAAGGTACCGCGAACCATCACTTCGTGATTACCTCGCCGCGAGCCGTAGGAGTTGAAGTCGCGGCGGGCAACACCGTGCTCGGCCAAGTAACGCCCCGCCGGAGAATCCGGCTTGATGGCACCGGCCGGTGAAATGTGGTCGGTTGTCACAGAGTCGCCCAGTTTCGCGAGTACCCGCGCCCCGGTGATATCGGTAATCGGTTCGGGATCGCCTCCCATCCCGTCGAAGAAGGGAGCCTTGCGTACGTAAGTCGAATCAGCATCCCAGTCAAACAGATCACCGCTCGGGGTGGGTAGGCTGGCCCACCGCTGATCGCCTTGGAACACGTCGGCGTAACTGGCCTGGAACATCTCCCGCGTGATGCAGTCCGCGATGACGGCGTCGACCTCTTCCTGGCTGGGCCAGATATCACGCAGGTAGATATCGCCATCTGCGTCTTCGCCAAGTTTCTCGTTCTCGAAGTCGAAATCCATCGTGCCCGCCAGGGCATAGGCAATCACCAGTGGCGGCGAGGCCAGGTAGTTCATCTTCACATCGGGGTTGATGCGTCCCTCGAAGTTGCGGTTGCCGGATAGTACGGACACCACTGCCAGGTCATTCTCGTTAATTGCCTCAGATACGGCCGGGGGCAGTGGGCCAGAGTTGCCGATACATGTGGCGCAACCGTATCCCACCAGGTTGAAGCCCAACGCCTCGAGATCCGGCCACAGGCCTGCCCTCTCGTAGTACTCCGTGACAACCTTCGAACCCGGTGCCATCGATGTCTTCACCCACGGCTTCGAAGTCAGGCCACGCCGCACTGCATTGCGAGCAAGAAGACCCGCCGCAAGCATCACCGATGGGTTGGAGGTGTTTGTGCATGAGGTAATGGAGGCGATAACGACGTCGCCGTCCTTGACCTGCGTTTTCGTTCCGTCTTCGAGTGTCAGAGCAGCGGCATCGCGCCCCGCCGGGGCGTATGCGGGCAATGTGGAGGCGAAGGACTCACGCGCCTGCGACAGCAGAATGCGGTCCTGCGGGCGCTTTGGCCCGGCAATGGAGGGAACAACCGTGGAAAGATCCAGCTCAAGGTACTCCGAATAGGTGGCTTCCCGCTGCGGATCGTGCCAAAGTCCCTGCGCTTTGGTGTAGGACTCCACAAGGGCTATCTGCTCCTCGGAACGCCCGGTCAGTCGCAGATAGTCGAGAGTGACCTGGTCGATGGGGAAGATCGCCGCCGTCGAGCCGAACTCCGGACTCATGTTGCCAATTGTCGCCCGGTTGGCCAGCGGCACATGCGCAACACCAGCACCGTAGAACTCGACGAATTTGCCAACCACTCCGTGCGCACGCAACATTTCCGTGATGGTAAGAACGACGTCGGTGGCTGTGGCGCCAGTAGCAATCTCACCGGTGAGTTTGAAACCAACGACACGCGGAATCAGCATGGAAACCGGCTGGCCGAGCATCGCGGCCTCCGCCTCGATGCCGCCCACGCCCCAACCGAGCACACCGAGTCCACCGACCATCGTCGTGTGTGAATCGGTACCGACGCAGGTATCCGGATAGGCGACGCCGTCCTTCGTCATCACCGTTCGTGTGAGGTACTCGATATTGACCTGGTGCACAATTCCCGTGCCCGGGGGAACCACCTTGAAGTTCTGGAAGGCACCCTGACCCCAGCGCAGGAATTGATAACGCTCGCCGTTTCGCTCATACTCGCGATCCATGTTGCGCGCCAGCGCGTCATTACTGCCGAACACATCAATCTGCACCGAGTGGTCGATCACCATCTCTGCCGGATTCAGCGGGTTGATGAGTTCCGGATCACCTCCCAGTTCGGCAACGGCTTCACGCATGGTGGCCAGATCGACGACGCACGGCACACCCGTGAAATCCTGCATCACCACACGAGCAGGCGTGAACTGAATCTCATCATGAGGCTGCGCTTGCGGATCCCATGTGGCCAGAGCACGGATTTGCTCCGCCGTGACATTCGCTCCGTCCTCGGTGCGCAGCAGATTCTCTGCAAGAACCTTTAAAGAGTACGGCAACTTATCCAGTCCCGGCACGGCGCCGAGCGAGTAGATGTCGTAGCTGCGCTCCCCCACCTGAAGCGCGGTGCGCGCATGGAAGGTATCGAGGCTCATGGCTCTCCTGTTCGCCTGACAACAGAAACTATCTCGGCGTCAAGATACCACGGTCTTGCTCAGGCAGGGTGCCGAGAGCGAGGCGGGTACGTGCCGTTTGCGCCACATTGCCTCGTCTGCGACACCGTTCTCTTGCGGCACGGCTGTGCGAGGACCGCTGTCCGTAACTCACCCGCATGCTCACAGCTACCGCAGCGTCGTCACCACTTCGAAATGGTGAGTGTTGGGGAACATGTCCACGCTTTCCATACCGATCACCTGCCGCCCGGCCGAAACCATCGCAGCAAGATCACGAGCCATTGACGCCGGATCGCAAGAGACCAGCACGATCCTTCGCGCCTTGGAGGAGGCAAGCGCCTGGGCGACGCCGAGTCCTAGACCGTTGCGAGGAGGATCGGCCACCACGACGTCGCCGGTAAAACGCTCGACCAGCGCGGGGGTGACCTTGGCGGTACGCGCCTTCGCCCACTGCATATCCCGCAAGTTGGAGCGTGCATCCTCAACTGCGAGGGCGTTGCCTTCCACCGCTTCGACCGTGCCCGTTGCCCCAGTCGCCACCGCCAGTGGCTGCGTCAGCATTCCCGCCCCCGCATAGAGTTCCAAGACCTCCTGCCCCGGTTCCACGGCAGCGCCCACCAGCACCAGGCGAATCAGCTCGGCAGCAGCCTGCCGATGTGCCTGCCAAAAGCCTGTTGCCCGCACTCGGTAGGAGTACAACTCGCGGTCCACCAACACGTCTTCGCGTACGAATGGCGAAGCAGTGAAACCGGGCGCCCAGAACACCTGCCCACCAATGGCCACCACCGGATCCGAACCCGCCGAAATGACGGCCCGGATTCTCTGGCCAGGCATCCACATGCCGCGCCATGCCCCCGAGAAGAGATCGAGTTCCGCGATCTCCTCGACGGCCAGTGGGACCTCGCCGACCGCGATCAGTTCCCGCGTGCCCTCACGGAACATTGCCGGAGCACCGGCGCTATCAACCGTCATATCCACCCGGGTACGCGTATGCCAGCCGTCGGTGGCGCGATCTTCCGCAAATGAACGCACGCATGGTTCAACTCCCGCTGCTGCCAGATGGGCTTGTAGAGCCTCACCGCCCACTCGGCGAATGGTCGAGGCAAGCACCTGCGTCTTCCACGTCTCTTGATAACCGAAGGTCACATGCCCGAGATCGGCGCCTCCCACGCCGAGAGGCCCGGCCACCGGCCAGCGGTGCGGTACCCGATGCGGAGACGGGTTCGTCAAGACTTCGATGACATCGCCTCGGGCATGCCTAGCCCGCTCATCTGTCAGAGCAACTCGCACCCGTTCGCCCGGCAACCCGAAACGGGCAAAAACCACCCGGCCTGAATCATCGCGCCCCACACATACCCCGCCATGCGTCACATCAGTGAGTTCGATATCCACGGTAGGAGCATCCCAGTTCCCGTCGGATGGCCAACGTGATGATCGTGCCCACTCGCCCCCCATGCCCACCTGCTTATGCTCCGTGGTCACTCCAACTCCTCACCATCTGCGTCATCTTCTACCAACTGGAACGGAACCTCAGCGATTACCACGCCACATTCGAGGCGTAAATCCTTTATGACCTGCGGCGTGGAATGGCTGAGGAAGAAACGCCGCCACAGCCCGGTTGAAACAATCCGCGGTATGTATACCACGACGATATCCGCTGGGTGAAGCGCTCGTTGTGCGCGGATGTAGTCGACGATCGGGCTGACGGCAGCTCCCTGCGGCTGGCCGAGCACGGTCAGCGACACCGGCAGAGATGCGGCCGCCCAGTCGCGCTGCAGGGCACGGGTGGCTTGCGGATCGTAATCGACCGTCAACGCGGTTAGCGTTGTCGGCCGCAACGCGCGCGCAAATGCAACTGCGCGCAATGACGCACGATCTAGCGCACCGATGAGGATCACGCCGTGTACGCGCGTCGGCAATGAGCGTCCGGCCGTGATGTCTGTGGGGGTCAGCCGGGCAACGATTCGGACACGTCCCCGGCGGAAGAACACCAGGATCGACGCCGGCACCGCCAGCGCCACCACCCCTGCTACCAGCCATTTGAGATCCGCTACTGCTATTGCCACAACTCCGGCCATACACACCAGAAAGAGCAGGAAGAACACCAGCCGACTGGCACGAGCCGCATTTCGCGTCTGCCGATCCATCGACTCTTTGAGGATCGACGCCCCGCGCGCCGACATAGCCAAAGCACCGATGGCGGCAATCACCAGTGCCGCAAAAATAAACACCATGGCCCCCGCTTGAGTGGTGGTCAGGAAGCTGGAGAGGCCGGCGGCGAGCACTGCGGCTGCGCCCACAATCGCTAGGCGCGGCGACACCGCGTCCGCCGCCGCTAGCTTACGCGGCAGGACGTGGTCGATGGCGAGTTCCCGCAATAGCCGCGGAAGCTGCATGTAGGCACCCAGCACTGCCACCACACCCGTAATGATGTAACAGACCGCGACGATACGCTGCCCGGTTGTGCCGAGAAACGCGAGCGCCATGGAGAGCGAGGGCACGCCCAAACGCCGTCCCGGCATGTGCAGAGCGACGACGAAGTACATGGTGACGAGAATCGGACCGGCGGTGAACACGGCGAAGAGCCAGCCCAGCGAGCGGGGATTGACACGCCGTTCCTCCGGTCGCTCGGAAACCCTTTCCGAGGTGAGGATGAGGAGGCATGCCGGGAAAGTTGCTCCCAGACAAGCCTCCAGCAACGGATGGAGGTGACCGGTGGTGTAACCGGTGGAGAGCGCGTCGCGTCGGGCAACGATCGCCTGGGCGGCATCAATGCCTCCGGTCGCCTCGACGACCATCCCCACGAGGAGCGTCACCCCCAGTGCTATTGCCCCTGCCAAGGCTCCCGCCACGAGCAGACTCTTGTTCACCGTCCGTCCAAAGAGCACAGGTAGGGCCAGCACAAGAATGGTGGCGACAAGCACAAGCCGCTGCTGAGCGCTGAAATCAACCAGTGCGCCACCCCCGACACGGCAAGTCCAGCACCTAACACGACGAACAGCGTGTGGCATACGAATCGCGCCGACGCGACGACGATAGCCGCTCCCCCGCCCAGATACACCGATGCAAGTTGGTGAATGGCACGGCGCGGCGCAAGCCGATATATCCAGATATCCGTAAGAAATGCGACGGCCAGTCCCGCCGCCCCCACCAGCGCCGACACCACGATCTCTGTACGCCCACTTCCGGTGGACGCGGCGCGCAGTATGATCTGCGGCACAATAATAGTAGTGACAACCACGGCCGCGAAGACCGGCGCGTTCCTTGTCAACCGCGCGAGGCGGTAGTGCTTGTCGGTTACCATCATGAATTAGGCTACGCCACTGACGCAGGTGCGGTAGCGTCTAGAACGTGCACTTTGTCATCATGGGCTGCGGGCGCGTGGGCGCTGCGCTCGCCATCAATCTTTCGGATATGGGCCACTCCGTGGCCATCATCGATAGCAATCTCGACGCCTTCCGGCGGCTTCCCGAGGATTTTCCCGGCCAGCAAGTCAACGGGATAGGTTTTGATCGCGAGGCGCTTGTACAGGCGGGAATCGAAGACGCGGACGGGTTTGCGGCGGTGTCGTCAGGGGATAACTCCAATATCATCGCCGCCCGTGTGGTGAGAGAAACATACGGCATCACCAATGTTGTTACCCGTATCTATGACCCAACACGGGCGGATGTCTACGAGCGGCTGGGAATAGCTACCGTTCCGACCGTGCGGTGGACGGCGGATCAGGTGCTCCGGCGCCTTATCCCGCTTGGCCCGCATTATGAATTCTCGGATCCGCTCGCCGGTATGAGTCTGGTCTCTGTGGATCTAGACGAGTCGTGGTTTGGGCGCAACGTGTCGCAGATCGAACTCGCAACCGGCGCACGTGTAGCATACATCACCCGCCTAGGGCGTGGTCTCGTGCCGCAACATGATCTGGTCATCCAAGACGGCGATATGCTGCACCTGGCAGTTCCCACCAACGAGGCGGGTGCTGCGCAGCATATTCTGGTTCACGAAGTACGGGAGGAGACGCTGTGAAGGTTGTCATTATTGGCGCCGGATCTGTTGGCCGGACCATTGCGCGCGAGCTCGCCTCCTCCCGGCATGACGTCACCATTATCGATAAGGAACCGGCGGCCATGCGGGTCGCATCAGTCGCCGATGCCGAATGGGAACTGGGCGATGCGTGCGAGATCGGAACATTGGAGGAGGCCGGCGTGGGCGGGGCCGACGTCGTCGTCGCCACAACCGGTGACGATAAGGCGAACCTCGTGGTCTCGTTGCTTTCCAAAACCGAGTTCGGCGTGGAGCGTGTGATCGCTCGTGTGAACAATCCGAAGAACGAGTGGCTCTTCAACGACGCCTGGGGTGTTGATGTCGCAGTTTCCACACCACGGATCATGACCACACTGGTGGAGGACGCCGTCGCCGACGGCGAACTCGTTGCCGTGCTGCGTTTCCAGCGCTCGGGTGCTTCGCTGATGGAAGCAACGCTTCCGGAGGATGCTCCTATCGTGGGTGCCGTAGTCTCTGAGGTCCTATTGCCGCCCAGCATTACCCTGGTGGCGATAGTCCGCGACGGCATGCCTTTTCCCGCTGATCCCGATCTGACCATCGATGCCGGCGACCAGGTGATCCTGCTCTGTGCGGAGACTGACAACGGCGATCTGGCGCTGGTGGAGGAACTGGTCTCCTCCATTCAAGATGAGGATGGCACGGAAGAGTCCACCGACTGACCTTGTGGTGCGCAATCACCGCCGACGCCCGGATCAGCAACCGGTGGAAGTCCGCGTACCAGCATCCAGGTCAGCCACGCCACCAGAGCGAATAAGAACGGTCCCATAATCAGCCGGGTTACGGCCAATGCCGTTGTTGCGCGGGCGAGGAGGAGGGGCGCCTGAACAAGTAGACGCGCAGCGAAAAGTCCCACCCATAGCCACGTCACCTGCCAGTAGCGTCGCCGTGTTGCACGTTGGTCGGGTTCGTTGCGCCGTGGCCCGTTGCGCCACGCCGTTGCATCGCCTCGAAGAAAACCGATGAGGAGCCCCAGTGCAGGCCAGCGCAGTGCCATTGACAGCAGCAAACCGCCAAGATAGGCACCGTTGGTGACGAGGCCCCACGTGAAATAGTTCGATGCCTCACCACTACGCCATGCCCACACGGCCGAGATAAGGATCCCAAGCAGTCCTCCCAGCGCCGGCATCACGTCGATGCGCTGAACTGCGCGCAGCCCGATAGCAAGAATAGCGACGATCACCGGCGCAACAATGGATGGCACCAGCTGATGCGTCACCAAGAAGACGATGATGAAGATAAGCCCTGGAGCTACAGTCTCCACTAGTCCTCGTATGCCACCAACGGCCTGCCAAACGTCGAAGTCCTCTCCCAGAACGGCTGCCAGACCCGAGGAGGCAACCCGGGATGATGATCCCGGCATGGGAGGTGACTTCCTCGCCGCATCCGCATCGGAGGTCTCGACCGGCACGGACGAGGCCAGAGACTGCCCGCGGCGCGTTGATGCCGCGATCTCGTTGCCTTCGTCTGCTCCTCGCGGTGTCATCATGAATTCATCCAATCAGGTGTAGGTCAAGCCGACGGCTCATTAGCGCAGGGCATCGATATGCGCCGGTAGTACGGTGAACCACGGGTTGAAAACTGTGGGCACTCCGTTGTGACTGGTGAGGGTGCCCTTAACATGCAGGCGACTCCCGATGTCCACGCAGTGTAAATCCGTTCGCCCCAGGAAGGCGAGCAGCAGTGAATTATCCCCCACTTGCAACATGACCTCAAGAGTTGGCGGGGTCACGGAGCCCGGATAGCTGATAGCACTGACCACGCCTCGCAGGTTGACCCGGCGCGAGGGCGAACCAGTCATCGGATCTCCGTAATCTCCGGACCCCGTTGCGGAAGGGACAGCCGCGGGCGCCCGTCATCCGCCGTAGGACCATCGTCTTTCTTGGTACGCGGAACATGCAACGGGAGGATTTCGCGCGGAGGATGCGGAGTTTGGCCACGCGAAACTACCGTACGATCAAGCACCTCGTGTATCAGTGAGCTTGCCGCTTTGTCGTCCACCGCCCCGCGTCCCGTGACCGTCACGCGCAGAAGCCAACGCGGACCATCGATGCCGAGATAACGCACCGGATTTGCCGAACGCTTTCCGTTCGCGGGCATCTGAGCACGAATCTCCGTTCCGTACTCGCCCTTGGCTTCGCGCGAGGAACCACCCTGCGAAGCAATCGAGGAGATCATTTCCGAGCGAACGTCGTCCCAAATATTCGCCGACTTCGGCGCGGCGAATACCTGCAGTTGCACGGCGGTCTGTGCCTTAACATACACCACGCCCAGAACAACATCGCGACGGCGGTCCACGGAGAATTGGATGGTGGCCCCTTTGACGGCAGGAATCCACAGAGAACCGGCGTCAAGGAGATCTCCGCGTTCCGGATGATCTGCCTCATCAAACGGGCCGACCCCCTCCCCCGCTTCCTCTTCCGATTCTTCGGGCGCTAATTCTTCCACGGCACTCTCAGAGTTCGGGTCCTCCTGCGGATCCCGTGCCTTGCGCCTACGCGAGAATAACCCCACGCTAGCCTCACTTCCCACGGCCAGCGGCCGCCCGCTCGTTCCCGGTCCCTGATTCTCAGGCGCCGGTCATCAGTACCACCTTAGCCCGCGCATTCGGTACACACCGGCAAACCGTCCTCTTCATACGCAAGCTGCGAACGGTGATGTACAAGGAAACACTGCGAACAGGTGAATTCGTCATCCTGCGCCGGAACCACATTGACGGAGAGCTCAACATTTGACAGGTCGGCTCCGGGGAGCTCGAAGCCCTCTGCCGCCTCGACTTCATCCTCATCAACGGATCCTGACTGCTGCTCCGAGCGGCGCGCTTTGAGCTGCTCCAGGGAATCCTCCCGCAACTCCTCATCTTGCTTACGCGGTGCATCGTAGTCGGTCGCCATCGTTCCTCACGTTCAGTAGTCTCATGGCTCTTTCGCCCGTTGCCGGGCCGCCACGTTCGAAACCGGACTGCATAGCATTCCTAACGCCAGCAAACCCGAGATATTCCCCACGGGCTTCGAACGCGTGCGCCCATAATTTACCAGAGATTCGCACAATGTCCATTCGTCTGGCCACACTGCTCGCTCCTGGTGGACAGTGACGAACACACCCGCCCAGAATCCGCCACGTCGTCGTCCACAGATGGCACCCTAGAACACGAGCATATGTAGAAGGGAAGCCATGATTAGACTCGAGCTTCTTGGGCTGCAGCCCGACGGCGAGAACCTCACCCTGAACGACGCCGATGGCAACCGCTATCTTCTGCCCGTTACCGAGCAGTTGCGTGCTGAACTGCGGCGTGACCGGGCCGCTCAGCAGCAGGATTCCGACGGCGAAACGCGGCAAATGGGGCCGCGCGAGATCCAAGCGCGTATTCGTGAGGGCAAAAGCATTGACGAAGTCTCCGACGAGTCGGCGCTTCCCGCCTCACGCGTTTCCGCCCTGGCATATCCCATTCTCGCCGAGCGAGAATACAACGCGCGTTTGGCCCGTTCCTTCTCTCTTGGGCATGAGGTCGGAGCCCTGACTGTTGAAGAGTTGGTCGCCTCACGTCTCGTTGCGCGCGGCGTTGATCCAAGTCAAATTCGATGGGACTCCATTCGTCTTTCCGGTGAGCCGTGGACCTTGGTTGCCAAGTTCTTGTCCGGCGAACGCGAACACCGCGCCTCGTGGCATATTGATTTGGAACGCCGCACGCTAGAGGCCCTGGACGATGAGGCCATCTGGCTTTCTGAAACGCAGATTCCCGCGTCCTCCACTCCCTGGCGGCCCGCCAACACGCCCCCGGCAGACGCCTCCGCGATTGCGGAACTGCCGGTGAACAAACCCTCTGTCCCTTCACCTTACAAGGCAGCGGAGGCGCCGACGGCACCGGCCTCGCGCATTGATGAGGTACTGGCATCCCTGGATTCTCAGCGCGGCAAGTCGCGCCCGATGCCCGACGAGAACAACGATGTCGACACTGAGTTCGCCGGTGCGCATCCCGCCCTGTCACAACCGGAGGAGGTACAGGACGCGACTGTTCTGAGTTTGCGGCCCCGCCCCGTGGAGTCCACCTTGTTCTCCACACCGAGCCCGACTACGCAGACACCGCAGTCCCCAGGGGAGAAAACTCCAGCGGCAGCGGAGGACGTGCAACTTCCCGGCAGCACCTCCTCGCCCCAGAATTCCTCCTCAGGTGATCATGCCGTCGTAACCGAGGACGCACAGGACTCCCCCGCTCCAAAATCCAAAGCGAAAGCGCGTAAACGCAACGCACGCCCGGCCATGCCGAGTTGGGATGAGATCGTCTTCGGTAAGAAAGACTGACCCGAGCTTCGTTCAGGCCCGGCCGAAGTCCAGGTCTGGCAGCACAACCGCGCTGGGCAACAGCAATACGGTGCGTCGTGTTGCCGACGTGTCTGGGTCACACCTCGTTCAGCGTGTCCTCCCCCAGGGTCTCGGCGGCCTGTGCCGCCTTTACGCTGGCCGCCGTCATATGCCGCATATGGTGGTATCGGCACAACACTTCGTACCCTACATCTTGTGCCCCGGTGTCGCCAACCACGACCTGCTCTCCTTCGGTGACCATCATGCCGCCGACGGTACGCGCGTTATGTGTGGCTCGTTTGCCGCACCAGCACAGGGCCTCCACTTGCAGCACCTCGACGCGATCGGCCAGCTCGATCATCCGTGCCGAACCGGGAAACAGCCGGGTACGGAAATCAGATGTGATGCCGAAGCCGTACACCGTAATGCCGATTTCATCCACAACGCGCGCTAGCTGTTCCACCTGCACCGCCGTGTAGAACTGCACTTCGTCGCAGATGACGAAATCAACTCGTCCCGCTGTCCGCTCCCGCGCTATCGCTTGCCACAAGTCGGTGGTTTCTAATACCTCGTATGCCCGTGCTTCCAGGCCCAGCCGAGAGGAGAGCCGCCCGGCTCCCGCTCGGTCATTCCGCGTGAAAATCAGCCCGCGTAAGCCGCGCTGCTCATGGTTGTACGCGGTCTGCAACGCCAACGTGGACTTGCCGCAGTCCATGGTGCCGGAGAAGAAAATAAGCTCGGCCATCACACCACCTCGGTAATCAGCGGCACGAGCATCTCCTCGGCCGTCAGTGAACCGTGAACGCCCCGCATCAAGGAGCGATGCGGATCTCGCCCACGCGAATCCATAATGGAGAAGTCTCCGTGCTGAATGACGAGCACATCACCCATCACCGCGCGTGCCTCGGCGTGTACCTCGCCGAAGATACCCGTGGCGATTGCATCATCACGCAGCAACACCATTGAGCGTTGCCCCAGTGCCTCGCGCCAGCGTGCGGCGACGGCGCCCGGTTCTCGGGTGTAGAGATGCAGCAGGCGTTCCTCGCCCGATACCAGGTCGACGTCGCGCTGCAGCTCTGGATAATCGGCAACATCCATACGCTCCGCGACATCAACCATGCCGTGATCGGCGGTCAGCACGATCAGCGTACCGGAAGGCAGACGACGGGCAAGAGCGGCCATGGCGGAGTCAAGTGCCTCTAGCTGGATCGTCCATTGTTCACTTGTCCAGCCGTGGCGATGTCCAGCGTGGTCGAGTTCCTCCCAGTACAGGTAGACGGCACGGCACTGCGTTCGCAGGGCTGCGGCGGCGGCATCTATGCGTTCGTCGATACTGTCGGCAACCAGTGCTTTCGCGCCGCGCAGCGCGCAGAGTGTGAGCCCGGAGTTCACGAACGATGCGGGCTGGATGAGCCGGCACGCATCGGCCGTGCTACCCAGTTGTTCGAAGAGAGTTGGCATTCTCTGCCATGACACGGGATCTAACCCCGGATCATTCCACGAGATAAGCGAGAAACTTCGCCCGCTGGCGGGAGATCGCAGCGCATAACTCATCATCGCGGTGGCACCCGGCGCCTCTCCGGTTCCAACCGCGGTAATGGCCGCCGCCGTCGTCGATGGCGCAACGGTTGTCAGCGGCTCGGTCTGCGTCCACGCGCGAAGTGTTGGCACGTGGCCGGACCGGGCCGCCAGATTGTGAGCACCTAGTCCGTCCACCAGGACGAAACAGACTCTTTCGGCTTTCGGCAATCCCAGTAAGGCGCGGTCGGCTGCGGATGTTGTCCCCGCGGATGACGTAGCAAGCCCGACGGCGTCCAGCGCGGCGGAGAGCGTTGCGCGGACGTTACGTGAGATCGGGGGCGTTAGTCCGGCCCCCTCCAGGCCTGCAGCTGCGTTGTTGTTCATCGCTGTGCCAGAATGCCGCTCAGTTCGTTGATGAACTGCAGACCGCGGGCAAAGATATCGTCCGCCAGTGAAGAATCGAGCAGGATCTCGGCGTCGTCACCCCCGCCGACGCTCACCGTCCCGTGGTCGGCATCGCAGGTGGGATCGTCACAAGAGGCCGGGAAGGTGTCGAAGGCCCATCCGCCACCCCAGCGCAAGCGCATGCTCACCATGCTCAGTGCACCCGATTGCGGCCCATCAAGGACGCGCCTGCGCGTCACCTGAAAGTCACGGATCTGGCCCAAGCCCACCGATTGCACCGTTGTGACCAGCTCACCGGCGGGAGATAGCTCGTAGGTGACGCCGGAAACGAGGATGAGCAGCCGCGAGTCCGTGACGCAGAAAATAGAGACCGAATCAAAGACGGAATCCTGGTCGAACACGGTCTCCGGGCGTAGGAAATACGCCTGAACCGGCGCATCACCAAGCGCCGCAAGAACGTCCTGCGCCGCAGATGATTGCTCGGATACAAGCGTGTAGAGGTCAGCCAGGAACTGGTCACGGCGGTTGATCTTCACTCGCTGATTCTCTCACCTCGATGCCGGGTGTGCACGTTTCGGGCATACCCGCGCGTGCGCGATTCCCGCAAGACGCCGAATAGACCGTCAATGCTCGCAGCTTCCGTGCCACCACGCGATCATCCAAGCAAGCATGTGAACTGGAGCCTTGCTGCCCAACACCACTCGCTGCAATTGCGATGTACCGGAGCAACGGCGGGCAAACAAGGCAACCCAGCGTTCAGTCCGCAGCAGCTTCGATACTGACGATATCGCCGCGCCGGGGATCGCCGTTGTCGGTCAGATCGAGTACCACATTGACTGACCCTACGTACCCGCCATTTTCTTTGTCCAATCCTAGCGACTCCGCAGTAACGTCCTGCGGTAGTTCCACTGAGATTGGGAAAGTGCATTGCGGAAGCACTCCGGCCGCCTCTGTGACGGCGAAGCAGACTTCGGCCGATCCCTCAGTCGGCACGATCAATGCTGCTCCTTGCAGTTCGTAGCGTTGCCCGACCGTGAGTTCTCCCTCAAATACGTCATAAGACTCCGAAGTCAACGTAACGACTTCTTTTGGCTCGGCTTGATCGGACGAACATGCAGCCCCACCTGCAACTAACAGCACCGCCGAGAATACGGCTACTATCGAACGTCTCATGCGCACATCTACCTCATATCAATGCCGAACTTTTGTCCGGCTAACCGGTTGCGATAATCGTGAGTCCTCGCCAGGGGCACGGGTAGGTACCGACCGCCCGGGGCGCTCCCCGACTTTCCCATTTCTCGCGTTACCGGGCGCCCGTTACTCCGCTACGTTCTCGTCAGTTCTCACAACCACCACCTTTACGTTGTTCAGACGGGAATCGCTGGTGACGCTAGCGGCAAGTAACGGATCAGGCTCCGTATCCTCCGAGAACGCGGGTATGGAGTCATCCTCCAGATTCAGAACAACCGCATTTCGCTCATCATCGACGGATGCAAAGGCCAACTCCGGCAGATCGGCAGGAGGATGGCTGTTGAGATCATCCGCTACTGCTTGCAGGTCGTCGATTGACTGCTCCGTTCGCTCCATCGTCACGCCGAAGGGCATATCGTCAGCGCGAGCCATCAGTTCGGCATCACATTGCTCATTGAGCGAATAGACCGTCATGGTGGACGTATAGGGGTCGTAGTCAAATCCACCTACACAGTCTGGGATCTCCTCATAAGCAGCCTCGCGGTAGTCCAACCGTTCTAGGGTCCCATCCACATGGGCGATGGCATCCTCTTCGGATAGACCGAGATCGCGCATGATGACATGAACCTGCTCTGCAAACTGCGGATCGGCGTCTGGCATGGAAGCCAGTGTCGGAACCTCGATCTCCTCAAATTGCGTTTCGGCGGCATCGTCACTATCGACATCAAACCCCGCAAGATGAGCAGACTCATTAGTTACATATGGACTTGCATTGAAGTCCCGTGAACCTGTAGCATCCACAGTGACGCTCGTACATAGGATCAGTGCCGCCACACCGCCTAGGGCCGCACCGATCATTCTATGACTTCGCACTATCATTGCACCTTCTCCTTCGCGTGCTTGATGGCGCATCAACTCTCGCAAGTAAGACTATCGTTAGTAGGTACTAGTTACCCGATTTCTCTAGAGTTGCACTGTTTTTCGATTCTAAGACGGGAAAATTCCCGCGCCAGAGTTCGCCCGACGCGGTGTATCGGTACCTCGCAAGGCACTCCTACTGACAAGCGCACGCACTGTCCTCGCACCCTCCCCTCCCAGCAAACAGGACCGTCCTTCCTCCTGTGCCGTACCGCCGTCGGGTATCTCACGGGACACGGCCCGCCACGTTCACCATATTCCCAGCCACGACGCGGAATACTTGAGATCATGCGAAAGACTGCGACACCGCCCGCCGATGAGAACATCGTCGATATTGATGTCTCGAAGGAGATGCGCACTTCCTTCCTCGAATACTCATATTCGGTGATCTACTCGCGTGCGCTCCCCGATGCCCGCGACGGCTTCAAGCCCGTGCAGCGTCGCATTCTTTTCCAAATGGACCAGATGGGCCTGCGCCCTGACCGCGGGCATGTGAAGTCCTCCCGCGTAGTCGGCGACGTCATGGGCCGGCTCCACCCGCACGGCGATGTAGCCATCTACGACGCCATGGTCCGCCTCGCCCAACCCTTCACCATGCGCCTGCCGCTTGTCGACGGCCACGGCAATTTCGGCTCCCTCGATGACGGCCCGGCCGCTCCCCGCTACACGGAGGTGCGTCTCGCACCGGCAGCCCTCGCCATGACGGCCTCACTGGATGAGGACGTGGTTGACATGGTGCCGAATTATGACAACACCCTTATGCAGCCCGAGGTGCTCCCCGCGGCCATTCCGAACCTGCTGGTCAACGGTTCCTCCGGGATCGCTGTTGGCATGGCGACGAATATGCCACCGCATAACCTGGTGGAGGTGGTGAACGGTGCACGGCATCTGCTCACCCACCCGGAAGCATCGCTAGAAGATCTCATGCGCTTCATCCCCGGGCCGGACCTGCCCGAAGGCGGAAAGATCGTTGGGCTCGACGGTGTGCGGGAAGCCTACGCCACCGGCCGCGGCATTTTCCGCACCCGAGCGACGGCGCGGATCGAGAACATCACCGCCCGCCGCAAGGGCATCGTCTTCACCGAACTCCCCTACCTCGTGGGCCCGGAAAAGGTCATCGACCGGCTCAAAGATGCGATCAGCGCAAAGAAGGTGCAGGGCGTCTCCGGCGTGCAAAACCTCACCGATCGTCATCACGGCATGCGACTGGTCGTCGAGCTGAAATCCGGCTTCAACCCCGATGTGGTGTTGGGCCAGCTATACCGGCACACCCCGTTGGAGGATTCCTTCGGCATTAACAATGTCGCCCTGGTCGATGGTCAGCCGCGACTGCTGGGATTGAAGGAACTATTGCGGGTCTTTCTCGACCACCGTATCTCCGTGACGCGGCGTCGTTCATCTTTCCGGCTCAACAAGGCTCAGCACGACCTGCACCTGGTTGACGGGCTTCTCATCGCGGTACTCAATATTGACGAAGTCATCGCTGTCATTCGTTCTTCTGACGACACCGCATCCGCCCGCACTCGCCTCATGCAAGTGTTCGACCTATCCGAACAGCAGGCTGAATACATTCTTGAACTACGTCTGCGGCGCCTCACGAAGTACTCCCAGATAGAACTGGAACAGCGCCGCGAGGAGCTTCTGGCGCAAATCGCCGAACTCGAAGAAATTCTCGGCTCTGAGGAGCGTCTGCGCGACGTCGTCTCCGGGGAGCTGGCCGATGTCGCCCGCGAGTACGGAACACCACGCCGCACGGTTCTTCTCGAATCGGATGGCGCAACGGATCTCGTCGCAGCGGCGAAGAACCAGTCGGCGGAGTTGGCCGACGATCCCTGCTGGGTCATGCTCTCGGGCACCGGTCTTCTCGCCCGAAGCGGTGATGCGGTTCGCCCCAGCTACGAAGGCGCCCGTGTGGCGCATGATGCCGTGGTTTCCGCCGTTCCCTCCACCGTGCGCGGGCAGGTAGGAGTCGTCACCAGCGCGGGCCGGATTTGCCGGTTGGACGTGGTGGACGCACCGGCAATTCCTCCGACGACGACGGCACCCTCGCTCGCGGGCGGCACCCCGCTGTCGGAACTCCTTACCCTGGGAAGCGACGAGCGCCCACTGGCGCTGGTAGACCTGAGTGCAGATGCTCCACCCCTCGCAATGGCTACCGCTCACGGGCGTATCAAACGGCTCAATGGCGGACACCCCGCCAAGGACGCGTGGGATGTCATTACATTGGGCGACGGCGATTCCGTCGTCGCCGCCGCACACTGCGCTGATTCCGAACAGATCGTCCTGGTGACAACCGATGCGCAACTACTGCGTTTCTCCGCCGAGACCGTTCGCCCGCAAGGTCGCAACGGGCAGGGCATTGCCGGTATTCGTCTTTCCGACGGGGCGCGGGTACTCGCACTCGGCGTAGTGCCCGGCAATGACATTGCCGGTTCGCTTGTGGTCACGGTGGCGGGTGCCTCGGATGCACTTCCGGGAACGGTTGCCGGCAGTGCAAAAGTCACGCCTCTTGACCGCTTCCCCGCCAAGGGCCGTGCAACCGGTGGAGTACGTGCTCAGCGCTTCCTGCGCGGGGAGGATTGCCTGCAGTTGGCATACGTGGGCCCGGCCCCGCTGCGAGCCGTGGGCAGCGGAGGGCAGGCGTTGGAGTTGCCGAAAATCGACGAGCGGCGCGACGCCTCCGGCACAGCGCTTGTCGCGCCCGTTGCCGCCATCGGCTGAATGCTTCAGATGTGGCGGCTGGCACAGAGCAGCCGGGCATAGCACACTACCCGCAGGCCACCCACCGGCTAGGCGTCGATGCGCTCGCGATCGATATCCGCAGCACCGGCAACGATGAAGTCGCGCCGTGGCATGACATCACTGCCCATCAACAGCTCAAAAATCGTCTCGGCCTCCCGCAGAGCATGTTCATCCTCCATGCGAATACGCCGGAGGGTCCGCCGGGCCGGATCCATCGTGGTTTCCGCCAGCTGGTGGGCATCCATCTCCCCCAAGCCCTTGTAGCGTTGGATCGGCTCCTTGTATCGCCGCCCGCTGCGTTCCAAGCGCTTGAGTACCCGGTGAAGCTCGGGTTCGGAATAGGTGTAGATGTACTCACCCTTCTTCCCACCAGAACCTGCCACCTCGACGCGATGCAGCGGCGGCACGGCCGCGAAAACTCGCCCGGCTTCCACCATTGGACGCATATAGCGGAAGAAAAGCGTCAGGAGCAGGGTGCGGATGTGGGCGCCGTCGACGTCGGCGTCAGTCATCATAATGATCTTGCCGTAACGTGCGGCGTTAAGATCGAAGGTGCGGCCGGATCCGGCGCCAACCACCTGGATGATCGATGCCACTTCTGCGTTGCGAAGGATATCGGCCGGAGACGCTTTCTGAACGTTGAGAATCTTTCCGCGGATGGGCAAGAGCGCCTGAAAATCCGAGGAACGCGCCAGCTTGGCCGTTCCGAGGGCGGAGTCGCCCTCAACGATGAACAACTCGGTATGTTCAACGTCCTCGCTGCGGCAGTCCGCGAGTTTGGCGGGCAATGCCGAAGCTTCCAGGGCGTTCTTGCGCCGGGAGATCTCTTTGTGCATGCGCGCCGCAACACGTGCGCGCATCTCGGCGACCACCTTTTCCAACAGGCGAGAGGTCTCCGTTTTCTGGTCGCGTTTTGAGGAAGTGAGGACACGTGTCAGCTCGGTTTCCACCACGTTGGCCACGATTCCCCGCACCGGGGCCGTGCCGAGGATCTCCTTGGTCTGGCCTTCGAACTGTGGCTCGGGTAGCCGCACCGTGACGACGGCGGTCAGCCCAGCAAGCACGTCGTCCTTCTCAATCTTCGGATCACGCGCGGTGATGTGAAGGCGACGTGAATTGGAGTCGATCAGGGCTCGCATCACTTTCATGACGCCCTGCTCGAAGCCGGTCTGATGTGTGCCGCCTCCCGGAGTGCGGATGATATTGACGAAGGATTCCTCCGTGGTGTCGTACCCGGTTCCCCAGCGCAACGCAATATCTACCTGACAGGTGCGTTCCATCTCCTTCGTTTTCAGATGGCCCGTCTTCTTGTCGAACACCTGCACGTTCTCGGTGAAGGCGCCCTCACCGGTCAGATGCATGGTGGCGGTCACCGCCGGATCGGTGGCGAGGAAGTCGACGAAATCGCACGTGCCGCCATGAAAGCAGAAGGTCTCTTCGCTGGTCTCCTCCGCTCCGGGTGTGCCGGCCAGACGACGCTCGTCGATAATCGTGATCGACAGGCCCGGAATGAGGAAGGCCGTCTGCCGCACTCGTTCCACCAGCTCGTCGTAGGAGAATTGAGCCGAGGCGAGGAAGATCTCGGGATCGGCCCAGTACCGCACCCGGGTTCCGGTGCGTTTCTTAGCCACTTTGCCCACCACATCAAGCTCGGAGGCACTGGTAAAAGGTGTGAAATCCGAGTCTGGGGAGGGGCCGCGCCGCGAGTCAGAATATCGGCCCGGTTCGCCACGGCGAAATTGCATCTGGTAGGTCTTCCCCGCCCTATCAACCTGTACGTCCATACGAGCTGATAGTGCATTGACCACCGAGGCTCCGACCCCGTGTAGGCCGCCGGAAGATGTGTAGGAGCTACCACCGAACTTCCCGCCGGCGTGCAGCTTTGTGTACACCACTTCGACGCCGCTCAGCCCAATGCCGGGTACGGTATCAACTGGTACACCGCGTCCGTCGTCGCTCACTTCAACGGAACCATCGGCAAATAGGCGTACGGTGATGTTCTTCGCAACGCCTTCGAGCGCCTCGTCCACCGCATTGTCGATGATCTCCCACAGGCAGTGCATTAAGCCCCTCGAGTCGGTGGAGCCGATATACATTCCGGGGCGTTTCCGAACAGCCTCCAGGCCTTCTAGGACTTGGAGGTGACGTGCGGTATAGGTCTCGACATTCTGTGCCACGATGGCAATGCTACGTTCCGTGTGCACCAAATCGCGTCATTGGCGCACACAGGCGGGAAAAGTCACGTTCTCCGCCAATTCGTTCGCGGGTGCGGGTCTGTGCGGCGAGCCCCCAGGACGGTTGGGTCAAAACCCTGAGGTCCAAGGCCGGGTGTATCTATACGCCTGGCTGGCTGCGCCGGGCAAATCCATACCGGAAGGACCGATGTCGAGCGGGTTTGTGCGCCGAACGCCAAGCTGGAGCGGCTCCACACGCCCAGGGCTACGATCTCCTTTTGGTGCCTCAGGCGGCGGCGCTCACAAGCTGGCGATACGCTCACGCTCATCCTGGATGGAGACGGCGGCTTCGCGTAGCGTGTCCAGATGCTCATTGGCGTGATGCCCGCAGAAGAACAATTCACCGTACGGCAAAACAACGCGCACATACGCTTGCGCCCCGCAGGCGTCGCAACGGTCGTCGGCGGTTAGCGTGACTTCATCAGGCAGTGTTGTACTCACACTGATATCAAAGCACCTTTGGGGCAGAAGATTCCCATCCGTCCATGGCGTTCACCCGTGGCGTACTTCGGTGTTGCGCGACTGCGCGGTAGAGTACCGCCTGTGCCGACAGGACATCGAAAGAAGAGGACCGGGAGGGCGGGTTTCGCCGTCGTCGACTGCGAAACGACCGGCTTGAGTCCAACTCGGGATCGCATCATCGAGATAGGCGTTGTTCTACTCGACGATTCGGGCGCTGCCGAGGGCGAGTGGTCATCGCTTGTAAACCCGGGCCGTCCGGTATCTGCGCAGTTCATTCACGGTCTGAGAGACGACGACGTGGCCGATGCTCCTTCCTTCGCGGAGATTCTCTCAACCCTGGTTCCCCTATTGCGGGGGCGTTCCATTACCGCTCATAACGCGCGCTTTGACATTGCGTTTCTCAATGCCGCCTTCCACCGCTCCTCCTATCCACTCACCTTCCCGCTGGATGCGGCTGTGTGCACGATGGAACTGTCAAAGATCTACTTGCCAGCGGGTCGTCATTCGCTGTTGGAAGCGGCGCAACGAGCCGGGATACGCGCCCACCAGCACCATCGGGCCTTGGCGGACGCCTGGACAGCAGCCGAGCTGTTGCGCGCCTATCTGGCGGCGGAAGAGAACGGAGTGCGTTACCTTCCGCAAGCCGTATCACGCGATGGCCAGGTCATGTTGCCGGCTGCATGGGTCGACGCACAGGAACGGGCGGCACGGGTTGCCTGGCCTGACTCGCTGCTTTAGGGTTACTCCGCTTTGTACTCCTTCGCTTCGGGCGCCTCGAACCTATGACCTCCCC
The DNA here is from genome assembly GCF_003073475.1 of Actinobaculum sp. 313. Taxonomy (GTDB): domain Bacteria; phylum Actinomycetota; class Actinomycetes; order Actinomycetales; family Actinomycetaceae; genus Asp313. Next base: position 1,582,523 of record NZ_CP029033.1, read on the forward strand.
TTTAGAACTGCTCTACTTCAGGACTCCTCCGCTCAGCTACCTGGTGCGATTCTCCGCGTTAATCGCGGAACATGGGGAAGACCCGGAGATTTTGGCCGTGACCTTGGATGTTTCTGCAGTCGCGGCCGCGTCGCGGAAGTGAGTGGTGCAAGGGGCCCTTTCCCACATGCAGCACGCGGCCCTCACCCGCAACCGAGGCCATATGTGCAGCTGACCGCCGCTTAAACAGCGGCGGTCAGTAGCAAAAGACCCGGTCCATCTGAAGGCGCAGCTCGGAAAAGAACCGAGCCGGGTAAAGGCTCAGTCCAGGTAGTCGCGTAGCACTTGCGACCGCGACGGGTGGCGCAGTTTCGACATTGTCTTCGATTCAATCTGCCGGATGCGTTCCCGTGTCACCCCGTATACCTTGCCGATTTCGTCCAAGGTCTTCGGTTGGCCATCGGTCAAGCCGAAGCGCATGGAGACAACACCGGCTTCGCGCTCAGAAAGGGTGTCGAGCACTTGGTGCAACTGCTCCTGCAGCAGGGTGAATCCCACCGCGTCGGCCGGAACAACGGCCTCGGAGTCCTCGATGAGGTCGCCGAACTCACTATCGCCGTCTTCACCTAGAGGCGTATGCAGTGAGATGGGCTCGCGTCCATACTTCTGCACCTCGATGACCTTCTCCTCGGTCATGTCGAGTTCCTTCGCAAGTTCGGTGGTTGTGGGTTCGCGTCCGAGGTCCTGCAGCATCTGCCGTTGCACGCGTGCCAGTTTGTTGATGACTTCGACCATATGCACCGGGATGCGGATGGTTCGCGCCTGATCTGCCATTGCACGTGTGATGGCTTGGCGAATCCACCACGTGGCGTAAGTGGAGAACTTATAGCCCTTGGTGTAGTCGAACTTCTCCACCGCTCGTACCAGGCCGAGATTGCCTTCCTGGATCAGATCGAGGAAGAGCATGCCGCGTCCCGTGTAACGCTTCGCCAGCGACACCACGAGGCGGAGATTGGCCTCCAACAGGTGGTTCTTCGCCTGCTGCCCGTCACGCATAATGGCACGCAATTCGCGGATATAGGTACGGTCCGTCTCTTTGTCCAGTGCACCGGACTGCAGAATATGTGCCGCGTACAGGCCGGCTTCGATCCTCTTGGCCAGCTCTACTTCTTCTTCGGCATTCAGCAGGGAAACCTTGCCGATTTGCTTGAGATAGTCCTTGACCGGATCAGCGGTGGCACCGGCGACGTGCACGCGTACTGCCGGCTCATCCGATTCGTCGGAATCGGTAACCGTGAACGCACCCTTAGAGCTCGTCGCTTCCTTGGCGGGTGCCGATTTAGCGGCCGTCGTTGAGTCTTTCACCGACTTATCGTCGTCGGCGTTATCGTCGTCGGCGTCATCCGAGACATCATCCTCATCCAGATCCGCGTCGTCCCCATCAGCGGCATCAAGATCGAGGTTGTCATCCTCCAGTGCATCCGCCTCTTCCGGTGAAGCCACTGCATCCGCTTCGTCTTCGGCAGGCGAACTCGACTGCACAGCGGACTCGCCCGCATCCTCGGCTACGGTCTGGGCGGATAGAGCCTCCGCCGCCGTCTCGTCCTCGCCTGCCGTATCAGCTGGTGCCGATGCCTTCGCCTTCTTAACGGAGCCCTTCGGCTTGGCACTGGACGCCTTCTTCCCCGTCGTCTTTTGCTCGGCCATCTTCTGCTCTACTACCGCACCATCGGCCTGCACAATCGACTCATCGTTCGTCGCCTCCTGTGCGGCCGACTCGACTTTGGCTGTTTTCGCCGCATCGCGGGCCTGCTTTGCCTTCGACGTCGTTGACTTCTTGCGCGCCGTCGACTTCGTCTTTTCTGTGCTACCTGTGGTAGCCGCCGTCGCAGCGGACGACCGAGTGGTCTTCTTCCGGCCTGCCTTTTTCTCGGGTGCTACCGCAACATCATCAGTGGTAGCAACGGACAAATTGTCGACTTCGGCGGTCTTAGTGGCCACGTGACACCTTTCAACGAAGAACCAGACAGCTGGCGAAAGCACATCATACCGCCGCTGGAGAGAACTCGGTACATACGCCACAACGCGTCTGCCCCGGAAAATGTTCCCGGCGTGTGCTCCAGTTCTCGCTCAGCTGTGGCCTGAATCAGGACAAGAGGCATGCTTTCCGCAGATTCCGACGCCGGAGCACTCCTTCCGTTTCACCCGCGTCTTCCGAAAGAGGTAACTCCGCCACGCACCATCTTTCGCCTAGGACGACTCTCGTCTAGGACGAACACTGGTGGCCGACCAGTTCGGCGCCTCTCCGTCTGAGGCGAGCCGCATCCGGCTGAGGCGAGCCGCGTGTTCCAATCGGCACAGAATCACCGGACGCGCAGTCGGTCTCTCATTCGCAACGAGTCATCCAGGGCGGTAGAACATGGAAGGCCAGCGTCTGCGCGAGGATTCGCACCAGAGAGTGACTCGGATCAATATCCATGGCTGCTTTCACCCGCTCGTGTGCGATGGAGTTGCGCCCCGACCACCAGGCAAGGTATCCGCTGGCCGCCAAGGCGCAGGCATCGTCGGCGGGTGCAACCGCAGCGCAACGCTCCAACAACGCGCGCGTTTTCTCCAATCGCTCGATATCGGGAACACGATGCGCCGCACGTATGAGCCCGAAGGCAAGAGAGTCCTCATCAAGGTCCACCAGCCCGCCATCGTCGTGCGCCACAGCATAAAGAAGTACCCGGTCACGGACACGGAAGTCATGTAGTGCAACATTTGCACACCCGCGTTCGGCGATGGTCTCAGTTCCGTCCTTTTGCAGAATCTCATTCCACAGTTTGCACCCGGCTACGAAGTGGTTCACCTCATCGGCCAGCCACTTCTCGCCGGCCCGAGCGGCCAGTCGCAGTTCCGAGCAGCTCGCGCGAGAGATCGTCTGTACCGGAGGCTCTTCCAAGGGAGCGCTGCCCTGCGCTATAAGTTGCAAAGCAAGCTCTCGGGTCGCAAGTTCATCGCAAGCATGTAGCTCCGGCTCAGGCTCGTCGAATACGCACCACTGGTGGGAATCCGCAACCATCGCCATGAGCAGGCCAGCCTGCGGCGCCGCCTCCCGGATCGCTAAGCAAATGTCGTGAAGAGTCCGTGCCTCGGGACCGTGCAGGAACGACACTACATCGCCGCAATACAGCGCGAGCACACACCGTTGCACACCGTACTCCCGGATAATCTGCGCAAGTTCGAGACCGTATCCCGCCTCTAGGTACGGCGCCTGTGCACCTGCTCCAGCATCCGATACATCCGCGTCTACGCCACAGTCCGTTTCATGCAAGTCCGCACCCCGGCCCATTGACTGTGCAACCGCATCATCAAAGCGTCGACGCCGGTCACCCGCCGCCGTATCGTGTTCTGCCGATTCAGCCGGTGCTAGCGCAGCACTGTCTGATGGCTCCAGGTTTATCGTCACAATTGGCCCCATACAAGCACGTTTCCCGGTTGCATCCACGCCGAGTTCGTCCAATCCAAGTAGCACCAGGTGATGCCGCGGATAGTATCCAAGAAGGTGAGGAATGAGCACAAGGGCATCCTCCGGCCCGTGAATAACAAGAGTTTCCATGCCTCCATCTCAACGGAGAGCCGTATCGGCAGCATAGGTCCCTTCTGCACCGGTGGATTACCTCTGCATTTCGGCGGTTGTGGATACGGCGAGCAGGGACTGTATTCACTACAGTGTTCGCGATGACGTATGGGCAGTCGGCGTGGAAACAGAAGGCCTAGGTGTACCCATCACATGGCACCGACCATCCCGCTAAGCTAACCGCATGAGCTTCGAAGCTGCATCCGCAGACCCGGTAGACCCAAACGATTTTCGTGCAGCAGTCACGGCACGCTGCCTGGCTGTGCTCGACTCGCTGAGCACGCTTTTTGGCAACAGCGACGCCGTCGCGGAACTACAAGCGGTCACGCGCCCCTTCCTCGCCGGAGGAAAGCGTACTCGCGCCACCCTGCTACTCGCTGGATGGTGCTGCGCCACCGATGAACCGACGTCACCCGCCGTGAGTGCAGGGGCAGCGCTGGAACTCTTCCAGGCCTCCGCACTCGTCCACGACGATGTCATCGATGCATCCCCTACTCGCCGCGGTCTGCCCGCCGCACACGCAGCGTTTGCCCAACGCCACCAATCCGCCGATTGGACAGGCGACCCGTCACGCTTCGGTACCGCAGCCGCAATCACACTTGGCGACCTATTACTGTCCGAGGCGGTGAGTGAATTCGCACGCGCCGGAGCCCTTGTTCCCTCGATACGCGCTCAGGCGGCCACGGGAGTTTTTCACGACATGACGCTGGAAGTTGCCTACGGGCAATTCCTCGACATTCGCGCCGAGAATCTGCCGCTGGCCGATCCTTCCACCGAAGGCAGTAATGCGCTGACGATTCTCCGCCATAAGAGCGCGCGTTATTCGGTCGAGCTTCCGCTAATTATCGGTGCCACGTTGGCAGGCGCACCCAGCGACCTCCTTGCCGGTCTTCGCCGAGTGGGTACCCCACTGGGAGAGGCGTTCCAGTTGCGCGATGACGATCTCGGAATATTCGGGGACCCGCAGACAACTGGGAAACCCTCCGGCGCTGATTTCAGCGAAGGAAAACGTACCGTCCTCCTATCCTTATCCCGAGCACTCGCATCGAGTTCCAACCGGGACTGGCTCGAGCAGAATCTCGGTTCGCCCCTGAACCACGACGGCGTGGAGCACCTGCGACGGATCATCATCAAGTGCGGCGCGCGTCAACGGCACGAAGACATGATTAACCAACGGGAAGAGGAAGCACGGTCTGCCCTCAAGGAGTTTCCCGCTCGCTCCGTCGGCACAGCCCTACTGAGTTCTCTATTTGATGAGCTCTCCGCCCGCGCACGCTAACAGACGCTCCATACGGCCGTCGTCGCTCCCGGGAGGGGAGGCAGCGCCTATGAATCCCTGGCGACGCACAGGCGTAGCTCGGACGGGAACTCACCCCGCCGGGCCCGCGCGGCCCGTGACGGCCAACCACCGCGGACCGAGAACACAAATGACTCTCTGCGGGGCTCAGAAAGCCAGCGCCGCTATAACACGGCGTACCGCTTTCACACGGCTTGACCGTAACGCCTCCAGAGGCGTTACGCCGAGCTCGTCATCAACCCTATTGAGCCAATTCATTGCCTCATCATCTGAGAACCCGGCATCCCGCAACGCCGTTACCGTCCCCCGCAGGGAGGCCAAAACAGTGATCTCTCCCTCCTTCTCGGTCAGTTCCCCACGCGGGATCATTAGTGCATTGTTCTCACCGCGGCGCACCGCCAGGAGTCGATTATCCGCCAGCATATTGCGGATTTCACGTTGACGAACACCAAGAAGCTCGGCGATCTCTGGAATGGACAACCACTCAGACGTCTCATTACTCACGCCGAAATCGTACCCGCAATAGAGCAAATAGTTGGAAAGATTCAACTCGACACGCTATTGTCACATATGAAACATGAGCATCAGCTTCATCATAATTCGCATTTATCACGCAATTGGTGCTGCTGACACAGGGAGGCAAAGCGGCTCAGCCGCAACGGAGGTACATCATGTCCAAGGGCTCGCGAACCGTGCGTACGTCAGGTGCCGTTCTCGCGGCAACGACGATGATCGGTTTTGTGGCGCCACCGGCGCACGCCCAGGAACCGACTACCGGTAATCTGGCGCTGGCCCGGCACACGTCCGAGCCCGTCAAGGCAAACGCGATGAGCTATCGCGTATCCAACGCCGATACCTTGGCCTCCATCGCCCAGCGCACCGGAGTACCCGAGGGTGTCATCGCATCAACCAATGGGCTCTCGCCCTCGTCTTCGCTCCGGAGCGGAAGTCTGCTCTCCATTCCGGCCCCGACTGTGCGCACAGCCAATACGGCCACCGTCCACACTGTGACCCGCGGTGAGACACTCTCCGGCATCGCCAAACGCTACAACACGACCGTGGCACAAATCGTCTCCGCCAACTCACTGAAGAATCCGAACCGTATCTACGTCGGCCAGAAACTCACCATTCCAGCCGGGAACGGAGCCGCACCGTCGGCGCAGCAGTCAACTTCGAGCGCAACGTCGTCAACTGGTACCGCTAGCGCCACGCATACGGTGGCCCGCGGTGAGACTCTCTCCGGCATCGCCAAGCGCTACGGCACCACCACCGCCAACCTCGCCGCACTAAACTCACTGGCCAACCCCAACCGCATCTACGTCGGCCAGAAACTCACGATCTCCGGAACCGCAAGCACCTCAACATCGTCATCCACGCGGTCCTCAACTACACAGGCAACAACCGCAACATCAACCGGCACCGCCACCACGCATACGGTGGCCCACGGTGAGACTCTCTCCGGCATCGCCAAGCGCTACGGCACCACCACCGCCAACCTCGCCGCGCTAAACTCACTGGCCAACCCCAACCGCATCTACGTCGGCCAGAAACTCACGATCTCCGGAACCGCAAGCACGTCAACATCGTCATCCACGGTTCCTAACACGTTCCTTGGATACACATACTCGGCGCAAACCAACGCCGCCGCCAACCAGAATAAGAGCACACTGAACGGCATGTCCGTTCCGTCACGGGCACAAATGCAGCAGATGGTCTACGACACGGCAGTTCAGATGGGCGTCGATCCACGACTGGCACTGGCGCACGCATATGTCGAATCCGGGTTCGACGCACGTGCGGTGTCACCGGCGAACGCCGTCGGCGTTATGCAGGTGATTCCTTCCTCCGGCCAGTGGGCCTCCCAGATGGTTGGGCGCCAACTGGACTTACTTGACCCCCAAGACAACGTCATTGCGGGCGTCGCCATCATCCGTTACCTGCAGACACACGCCAGTTCGCTCGACGAAGGAATCGCCGGCTATTACCAGGGTCTGGGTGGGGTGCAGCGCAACGGCATGCGTCCCGACACACAGCAGTACGTGACAAAGGTCAAGAATGCCATGTCTCGTTTCTGAGAGGTTGCTTCCGTTCCTTACGTCCTGCCTACTGCCGCGTTAGCGAGGCTTTTGGAGACTGGCCACCGATAGCCTTCGCAGAGCGCCTAGTTGTAGTCCTCGCGAAGCGGCGGACTGCCTAGCCGTCGGCGATCCTCAAATCCGAGCGCCGACGCGCGGCGTCACGTGGCGGCACGAAAGGGCATTTTGTCTGTAACCTTAAGCCGTGGTGCAAGATGACCCTCTGATTGGCGCTGTCATTGACGGCCGTTATGCCATCACCGCTTCGCTGGGACGCGGCGGCATGGCGACGGTTTATCGTGCCCGCGACAAACGCCTAGAGCGTGATGTGGCCGTCAAGCTCATGCATCCGCATCTCGCTCAGCAATCGGATTTCACCGAGCGGTTCAGCAAAGAGGCGCGTGCAGCGGCGCAACTGTCGAACCCGCACGTTGTTTCGGTATACGACCGGGGCGTATGGGCCTCACCGAACGGCGCGCACGCCTATCTCGTCATGGAGTTCGTTCCCGGCCCGGATCTGCGCTCTGAACTCAATCGGCTCGGCAGCTTCAACCTCGGCACCGCCCTCGCACTGACTGAACAGGTTTTGCGCGCGCTAGCCGCTGCCCACTCCGCCGACATCGTGCATCGTGACGTCAAACCAGAGAACGTTCTTCTCACCGCACCGCTTCCACCCGCCAGTGTCTTCGAGCGGCCCGAAATTCACGCCGAAGTAGCAGATTTTGGCCTCGCGCGTGCCCTTGATGCGACGACGACGGCGTCGGGAGTCATGATGGGCACCATCGCGTACGTGGCGCCGGAAGTGATCACAACCGGACATGCGACCGCCGCAGCAGACGTGTATGCGGCGGGGATTATGCTGTATGAGTTTCTCACGGGCTCCCTTCCCTTTAGCGCGGAAACACCGATCGCGACCGCGTATATGCATGTCAACTCACCCATGCCGCGTGTTGCAACGCAGGCGCCGTGGCTGCCCCCGGCGGTAGATTCGCTGATCGGTCTGTTAACTGCAAAAGATCCCTCCGACCGTCCTTCCGACGGAACTGCAGCGGTCAAGGCGCTGGTGGCTGTCACCGCGTCCATTGCGGATGAGGACCTTATCAGGCGCATTCCTGTTATCCCGCGAATTCCCACACCCGCCGAAGCGCCTTCGTCGCCAGCTGCTGACACGCCTGAACGGCCCGTCGGCGGAACGGATCCGCTTCCCCGGCAAGCCACACAGCGGCTCACCGCTGCGGCCACAACACAGCTCGCGACCCACTCTGGCCCAGACCGTGCAAAAAAAGCGCGTCGGGTGAAGGACGACGATGCCGCCATTGACGCAGCGATCTCAGACGCAGCCGCCGAAACACGTACGAGGACGCGACGGCGACGCTGGCCGTGGGCTCTCCTCCTATTGGTCGTGGTGCTTGCCAGCGCCACTGCCTGGTATTTCTTCCTCGGGCCAGGTAAACGCGTCACGGTCCCGAACGTCGTCGGCCAGTCCTACGAGCGGGCCGAGTCTACGCTTGCCCAGCACGAGTTGACCGCCGAACGGCACGAGGCATATTCCGATGAGGTCGAGGCGGGCGTCGTCATTTCCACGGATCCGGAGGCAGGCGAGCGAACTGATCCAGCCGATCCCGTTCGGGTGACGGTATCGCTGGGCGTTGAACAGGTCAAGGTGCCTGATCTTTCTGGCAAGACGGAGGAAGAAGCACAGCAAGAGCTGAGCTCTTCCCGCCTATCCATGGAGCGGGCAGAGGCATATTCCGAAACAGTTCCAGAAGGAAGTGTCATTGCACAGGGCGTGAGCCCGGGAGAACTGGTCAATCATGACAGTACGGTCGCGGTGACGATCTCCCTGGGGCGAGAACCGATCTCGGTGCCCGATGTGGTCGGGTTAAGCGACAGCGCTGCGACGGAACAGATCCAGGCGGCCGGGCTCACAACGCAGGTCGTGCAACAGTACTCCGAGACCGTCGAAGAAGGCGCAGTTATAGCGCAGGACCCTGCCGATGGCACGTTGTATCGTGGTGATACCGTCACGATTACGGTATCGCTGGGCCCCGAGCTGATCGAAGTTCCTAACGTGGTCGGTAAGTCGACGTCTGAGGCTACTCGGATTCTCGAAGAGGCAGGCTTCGAGGTCAACGTCGAAATGATTCTGGGAGGCTACTTCGCAACCGTGCGAGCACAAGATCCGGGTGCAGGTGACAAGGTGCGCCGCGGCACAACTATCACCTTGACCGTCGTCTAGTTGTGCGCCAACCGGCGAACCGCCAACTCCCCTAGCGTCAGACCCCAGAATCGCGCGGCGTTAGATGTGGATGTCGCGCAGCATTTCCGCCAACAGAAACGCCATTTCCAAGGACTGCTGGTGATTCAAACGCGGATCAACCAAGGTCTCATACCGCTCTTCCAGGGTGTCCTCCAGGATCTCTTCCGATCCACCGAGTACCTCCGTCACGTCATCACCAGTCAGTTCCACATGGATGCCGCCCGGATGCGTTCCCAACTCTTGGTGGACAAGGAAGAACCCTTGGATTTCCGCGAGGATATCGGTAAGCCGCCGCGTCTTTAGCCCGTTGGCAGCGGTGATGGTGTTCCCGTGCATAGGATCGGTCACCCAGGTCACGGGGCGGCCGTCGGCGCACACCGCTTCCACGAGAGCGGGAAGACGCTCGGTAATGAGCTGTGCTCCCATACGGGTTATGAAGGTGAGTCGACCATCCTCGCCTGCCGGATTGAGCTTGTCCATCAGCGCGATCACGTCTTCCGGCGTCGTCGTGGGCCCCAGCTTCACTCCGATCGGGTTACGGACGTGGGATAGCATCTCCACATGCGCGCCGTCAATATCTCGGGTACGCTCGCCGATCCATAAGAAATGTGCCGAACAAGCGTAGGGCTCTCGCGTACGCGAGTCCACCCGGATCAACGCTTCTTCGTACGGCAGCAACAGCGCTTCGTGCGAGCTGTAGAAATCCACCGTGCTGAAGGACTCGCTGCTAACGCGCGCGGCCCGCATGAAACGCATCGCCCGGTCGATCTCACCGGCGACCTGCTCGTAGCGAGCGTATGCAGGGTTCCGCACGAACCCCTTGTTCCACTCATGGACTTTAGACAGGTCTGCGAAGCCTCCGGTGGTGAATGCCCTGATCAAATTCAGCGTCGCAACCGACCGCTGGTATGCCTCAATGAGTCGGTACGGATCCGGTGTACGCGCCGCAGCCGTGAATTCATGCCCATTGACTGCATCCCCCATATACGAGGGCAACTCGACGCCGTCGCGCGTCTCGGTTGGCTTGGAGCGCGGCTTCGCGTATTGACCGGCCATGCGACCGATTTTGACCACCGGCACGGACGCCCCGTATGTCAACACAACTGCCATCTGCAGCACGGTGCGGATTTTGGCGCGGATACGGTCGGCCTTCGATTCGGCGAAGGACTCTGCGCAGTCTCCACCCATGAGGACGAAGGCCTGGCCATGCGCGGCACCCGCGATCTCATTCTTCAGCTTGTCCGCCTCACCGGCAAAAGTCAGCGGTGGCAGCGTCCGCAAATACTCGACGGCGCGGTCCAATTCGGCCGCGTCGGGCCAAGCCGGCTGGTGCTTGGCAGGAAAGCTCCGCCAGGCACGGATGGCAGCCAGCGTTTCTTCATCGGCAGCGTCGAACATGAGGAAATCTTACCGGCAATGCCGCGCTTGAAGGCGGCATGTCCACCGCCCCTGCTTACATTCCCTTCACGTCCACAGATTCGCGGTACACGATAGTCTCGGTTGAGGTTCCCGGACGGCTCTATTCGTATCAATCGCCGGAATATCCGGGTTATACGCTGATTCTCCGGGTTATTCGCGGAAAACTGCGGAAAACCCGGAGAATCACCAGCAGGTTGAACAGCGGTTGCGTTGCCGAAACGGGTAATGGTTAGCGTCCGCGGACTTCCTGACCGAGCTCGCTCATCAGATCGGTGAACCACTCTTGCGTAATATCGAAAGGCTTGGCTCCCTTGATGCGCGGGAAGTCGATGGCCGTGAGCACGTTACCATTCTCCTCATCGTGCCCGATCACGCCGGATGCTCCCTCTAGCGCGCATTGCACGGCAAGATCAACCATCGACTTGATCAGCCGCAGATCATCGGGGTTGGCGTGCCAGGAGCGCGAGTAGTATCCGGACTTCTGCACCATAACCTTCTCCGCACCAATACGCTGCGCGAATTGCTTGGCGAACCACTGACCCGGGTTGATCGTATCCAGCTTGACGTGCCCGAAGGGATCGCGCTGGATCTCCTCCCCCGCGGCTTCCTTCTCGGCGATGATCTCGTCAATACCCGCGCCCTCGGAGAGGAAGATATTGACATTGCCAATCTCATCCATGATGGCGCGCAGGCGTGTGGCCTCACCGTCCATGTCTAGCGCCATCTCCGGCAGGTACACGGCATGCACATCCCAGCGTTCCTGGCTCAGCCCGAGCGACGGCGCCCACTCCTGCTTGCCGACCCAGTCGTGGTAGTAGGCGGCGCTTTGCGCGGTGAGGTAGCCGCAGTTGCGACCCATGACCTCATGCACGATCAGCATGCGCGGATTGGACCGGTGCTCGGCGATCACATGCTGAGCAAAGCCTGAGGCCTCTTCGGCCGCGGTCCAAGCACCGAGGGACTGCCGGATCGGGATGATGTCATTATCGATAGTCTTCGGCAAGCCGACCACGGTCAGTTCGTAATTGTTCTCGTGCAGGTACGCAGCCAGGTCAGCCGCCGTGGTGTTTGTATCGTCACCGCCGATGGTGTGCAACACGTCGACGCCGTCGGTGCGCAGACGCTCGGCCGCCACCTGCAGTGGGTCCTCACCCTCCTTGACGAGGCCGCGTTCCACCAGATCCTTGGCGTTGGTCAGTTTGACGCGGGAATTACCGATCGGAGAACCTCCAAAGCGGTGCAGAATAGCGGCATCCTTGCGGCCTTCGGCATCGATGGTGACGAAATTGCCGGTTAGCAGGCCGTGGTAGCCGTACTGGTAGGCGATAATCTCCACGTCAGGAGCAATTTCTGAGTAGCGCTCGATCAATCCGCCGACGGCGGAGGACAGGCAGGGGGCGAAACCGCCTGCGGTGAGCAGAGCAACGCGACGGACAGTCATCGTGAACCTTCCCTTGAGTTTTGGGTTGTGCCCGAAGACGGGCGGAGTAATACGCGGCGGCAGCGCCGCCTCGTGCTTAGTCTACCGGTCTGGGCATTGGCATTTCACACACAAGCGTCATGGCCACGGGTGGCGTCAGCTCGCCAAGTCCGAGGAGTAGGGCGGATGTGGGGAAAGTGTCCCGGCCACGGGTGGCATCCGGCGCTGCCCCACGTATAGGCACGGCTTAGCCGTCAGCGAGATACCCCGGCATCGCTCGATGTGCTCGCTATGCTGGAGTTATGCCAGTTACGCCGAGTTCTGAGATGTCCGACGGCGATTTCGACGCCGCCTGGAAGGACATCACCGCTAATCTTTCCGATCTCGACTTTCCCGGCAAGGATACTTCCGATATCCCGACCGGCCGCGGTGCGAAAGACCGTGCAAGCTCTTCTTCCACGCTGTTTTCGGGTGGCGCGTCAGGCTTTGCCAATGCAGGGGAAACCACTGACACAGGCAATGCCAAGAACCTTTCGGACACCGGCTCTACAGAGGAGTCCCCTTCATTCTTCCGCTCGACTGCCCGCCGTCGCGGTACGAATGCGGGCACGGCCTCACCCTCGAACACTGATGCGGCACCGGCCGATGATCGTGCGTCCCCGGCTTTTGGCGGTCCTACGCATCCCACAGGTGAGGCGGACTCGCATCCCTTGGGCGGCCCACGTGACTGGACCCCCGCGAGCGAAGATGACGACGAGTTCTTTTCTTATGAGGACGACGTTCTTGCGCAGATCCCGGAGGCCGATGACACTCCGGTATCCCCTCTTGCCGTCGCGTTGTGGGTTGCTGCGGGCCTTAGTCTCGCCGGTGCCATTGCCATCCTCATCGGCCTCCTACCCGGCAGCGGCGGCCTCGCCGGCACGATGATAGCCGCAAGTTTCATTCTCGGTGCTTTCGCGGCGTTCGCCAGCTCTCCGCGCGATGACGACATTGACCCCTTCGACGACGGCGCCCGGGTGTAGTGGCACAGCGGCCATCTATAGTCGTCGTCTCTCGCGCAGACCAATGACGGCCACATTGCCTATAACGGTCGGGCACATACACGTCGTCCGGTCTATCGACGGCGCCCGAGTGTAGTGGCAGGCCGCCGCTCACCAGCGACACGCACCACGTGAGCCCGAGCAGGCCTGATCGGTGGCACCATCTGGCCGTGTCGGCTCTACTATGTGTCGGAGGCGCGTCTTAAGCTGGCGACGTGAAGGAATCACTGACGGCACCTGCCCCCGGAGCACGGTTGGATCTGGAACCCATCCGGCGGATACGGCTGTCCCAGCACACTGCCGTGCGCTCCGCGGCCTCACAAACGCCGCGATCCGGGCACGCCGAACAGACCACTGCGCCCGCCGAGCCCACCGAAGTGGCTACACAACTCTCCTTCGCCGATCTTGGTCTGCCGCTGGAGAAGGTCACCTTCGTCGTCGTCGACTTGGAAACAACCGGTGGCACGCCGGGGCTACGTTCTATCACCGAATTTGGAGCGGTGAAGGTGTGCGGCGGTGAACTCGTGGGCGAGTTCGCCACCCTGGTAAACCCTCACGAGCCGATCTCTCCGTTCATCACGCGTCTGACGGGGATCACCACCGCCATGGTGATGCGTGCTCCGCAGATCGAGGCTGTGATGCCGAGTTTTCTGGAGTTTCTTGGCACCTCACCGGATACCGTGCTGGTTGCTCACAATGCCCGCTTCGACGTCGGCCACCTCAAAGCGGCAGCAACCGCCCTGGACCTGCCGTGGCCGCGCGTGAAGATCCTCGACACGGTGAAGCTGGCCCGCCGCGTTTTCACCCGCGAGGAGGCGCCGAACGTCAAGCTCGGAACACTGGCGCGCATCTGTCACGCCACCGTCTCTCCCTCACATCGTGCGCTTGACGACGCCCGCGCCACCGTTGATGTTCTTCATGCCATGCTCGGCCGTCTCGGCCCGCTCGGTGTCACGCACCTGGACGATTTGCTGACCGCCTCCGATCCGGTGCCCGCCAAGCGACGGCGAAAAGCCGTTTTAGCCGACGGACTGCCACACTCCCCCGGGGTTTACCGCTTCATAGGTCCGGGGGAAGAAGTGATGTATGTCGGGAAGTCGGTCAACCTCTATCAGCGAGTACGCCAGTACTTCACCGCAGCGGAGCGCCGTAAACGCATGGCGGAAATGATTGATCTGGCCACTCGGGTGGACGTCACCGCTACGGCAACAGCCTTGGAGGCCAGTGTGCTCGAATTGCGTCTGATCGCGGAACTGGATCCGCCCTACAATCGGCGCTCCCGCCGCCCCGATCGACGGCCCTGGTTGGTTCTGACCGATGAACCGCATCCACGCCTCAAAGTCACACGAAACCTTGCTGCAAACGCCATGCCGGATGCGCTTGGCCCGTTCTCCTCCACTAGTCAGGCCCGCAAGGCGGCGACACTACTCGCCGATGTTTCGCGTCTGCGTACCTGCACACGGGTACTTCCGGGCACCCCACGCCCCGGTGCCCAGGCATGCCACTTGCTGGAACTGGGACGTTGTTGCGCACCCTGTGTTTCAGCCGACACCGCCGCCGGGGAGCGTTCCGTGCGGGACGTCAAGCAGATGCTCACCGGCGCCAGTGATTCCTTGTGGGAACGCCAGCTGGAACGCCTGAATCTGCTTGCGGCCCAGGAGCGCTTTGAGCAGGCGGCCGAGGAGCGTGATCGGCTCGCTGCCGTGCTTTCGGCCCAGCGACGTCGCGAGCGGTTGTTTCCGCTGTTGCAGGCATCCGAGGTTATCGCGGCCTCCCGCAGCGAGAACGGCTGGGACGTGGCGGTAATCCGCTACGGCCGCCTGGCGGGAAGCGCACGGGCGTCGAAGCAGGAGAATCCGCCCGATGTGGCACGGCACTTGGCGGAGCACTGCGAAGCCGTTTCCGCTCCTGCCACGGCTGCGAGTGCCGCACCGGTGGAAGAAAGCGAGTTGCTGCTGGCTTGGCTGTGGCAGAAGGAGACACGCCTGCTCAGTTTTACCGGGCCTGTTCCCCTGGCGCTGCCACGGCGCGCTGCAGCACGCCACCGCGTTCCCAGCGCGGAGGAAGACTGCCGCTTTATCGACGGTTGGCAGCCAAGTCTGGTGAGGTAACCGGATGGGCTAACCGGACAGTACGGCGCCGTATCGCGTTCCGAGAGATAGACTTGACCTAGTCCGGTCCGAAGGAGTTCTTATGCCCACGGCAATTGTTCATATTGATGCCGACGTCGCTCGTATCCCGAGGTGGCCGAGCAGATCGCCTCGACCCCGGGAGTTGCCGAAGTTTATTCGGTGACTGGCGATACCGATATCGTCGCACTGGTGCGTGTAAAGCAGCACGAAGATCTTGCCTCGGTGATCCCCGATGCGATCGGGAAGATTCCCGGTGTGAAACGCCTGCGCACATACTTGGCCTTCCGCGAGTTTTCGCAGGGCGATCTTGATGCAGCCTACAACCTCGGATTGGACTGACCGGTCCGCGGCCACTTCTCAATTCGATTCGATGCCTGCGGCGCAAGGCCCAGCTAGGCGCGGTCTCCGGCAGTCGCTGTTGCCCCGACCCTTTGTTACTTCCGCGCGCTTCGCGCCACTTTGTCTAGTGTTACTTCCTATGCCTCGCGTGGGAAGTAATCCGGTTCCGCGACCGGGCGCAAGCCACCGGCAGAACTCCCATTCCTGACGTGGGAGGTAATCCGTGTAACCATTCGGGTTACGTGGTATGCTCCGTTTGAGTTGTGTGGGTACCACATCGTGCGAAGAAACAAAGGAGCACCGCATGCGAGGTCGTCGCCGTCGTCGCCTGACTCTTGTTGCTGCGTGTGTCTTCTTCGTCGGCGCGTGCGGTACGGAAGCGACAGAGCACTCCGACGACGCCGGCCAGTTCTCCGGACCATGGGCGGAGAAATTCGAGTCCGCCTACAACTCCACCGACTCCGAATTCGCCAAGACAATCCTCTCCGACGGAGAGATCACAGAAGCCGAGATCAAAGAAACCGAACAGGCCATGATCTCGTGCGCAGAAGACAAAGGATACACCGGGGTTGAATTCCATGCGGATGGGGGATCGACATCCACACTGCCACCCGAACGACTTGACCAGCTGATCAAGAATCAGGGTCTCACCAGCCCAATCTGCGCCAAGGCACGTCGGGCCCCTCTTCGTCGCAGCTTTACGCTCGTTCACGGTCAACTCCAAATTGATCATGTACAAGGCGCAGATCCCTATGTAACACAACGACACCGCCGACACTGAGACTTAAAACGCGTCACCCCAGCACAATGACACCAGCTATTCTTCCCTATACGCTATATGCATAACTGTACAGTTACAAAATATCGTTGCTATGACTAGTTACGACCTCTACAAAGGAGAAGAGACAATGCCACTACTCAAGAGAATCTCGGGACTCGCAGCTGCTACCTGCCTTGCAACAGCAGGCTTCACTGCAGTCGCAACAGTCGACGCCCCTGAAGCGTCTGCAGCACCATTGTGCTATACGCGCGTCTTAGCCAACGGCGGTTGGGCGAAGAACAACACCTGCGGAGGTTGGGTGCAATATGTCGATAGAGTCAAAGAGAAGGGTAAGGTCGTCTCGCATTACGCAAAGAAGGTCGGCAAGGGAAAGACTTCCTCTAACTGGGTATGCTGGGGCGACTGGGTGTCCGCTTCTGTACTCGCCTCAAGTTCGTGGTAAAAGTGATTAGCGCGAGCGCGTAATGATACGCGGCTCAGTTGTCCATATTTGTTGAGACGCAACTACTCGGTAGAGGTTGCGTCTCAACAAATGCCAGGGCAGCGAAAAACTACCCTGATTCCGATGTGATAGGGGTTCTGGCGTTATGGGCCTCTGAGTTGATGCCCGTCCCTTCGCGGACCAAACTGCATTATCCTCATGTCCTCTTCGGACCGGAGTGTATACACGACTGTTTAGTCTGGCATACAGAACCAGATAGCCGTTTTCGGTCTCGAAGCTGTTGAGTGAGTCCTTCCTCCTCATGGTTCGCTCTGCCTCTAGTGTGCCAAAATCAAAAGGGCATGGCGGTGCAGAATCAGTAGGCTCTTGAAGACCTCGTGCGGGGCTGCCCCAATGCATGCATGCAGACGAACGATATCCGCAAGGCTCTCTAATGGCAAAGTCGCGACGACCGTACCGGGGATCCCGCAGCGAAAGCAAGATCGGACTGTTGCCAGCGCCCAGAAGGTCGTCTGCCTTGTTGCCGACTCGGATGACAACGAGGGACAAGTTCCACTAGGGTAGGTGTGCCAGCATCATTTAGCATGCGTTTCAAAAATGGGGGAGGAGAACGGAACGTATGACGATTCAGAGTTGACAAAGTCAGCGTTCTCTCCGAGAGATAAACTGCAGAGATCACCAGTCACCAACTCGTTCAGAACGCTAAAAGATTCATGCCTTCCCACGGGCTCTAGGAGAATAAATGCAACACAACCGTTCACGTTTCACCAGCATCATCGCCATATGCGCTTTCGCACTCGGCGCATGCAGCACGAGCCCATCCGAGAGTAGCGGCAATTCCCCGCAGTTCTCCGGGCCATGGGCGGAGGAATTCGAGTCCGCCTATAACTCCACCGACTCGGAGTTCGCCAAGACAATCCTCTCCGACGGAGAGATCACAGAAGCCGAGATCAAAGAAGCCGAACAGGCCATGACATCATGTCTAGAGGAGAAGGGATACACAGACGTCGAGTTTTACTCTGACGGGCGATCGCAAAATGCTGTTCCTCCTGGAAAGGAAGACTCGGAAGAAGGGGATCGGCGCGCGTGCGAGCAATCCACCGGATATGATGCCCTGTGGATTTACTATGAGATCAAGGTCAACCCCAACAATGAGGACTGGGAGCCACTTGTCGTCCAATGCTTGAAGGACAACAATCTAGTCGAAAGCTCATTCACACCTTCCGATCTCGACCGCCTCTACGAGACCGGCGAGATCGAAAACCACAGAGACCAGGAAGAATGGACCAAGTGTGAAACTGATCCACTGGGGTTGGGCTAGATGATGAACAACGGCCACACACGAATTCTCTGGGGTCTTATCGGCCTGGCCTGTGGGATTGGATTGGGCGTCGCCGCGGGGGTGACCTTCCTCTCCCCCGCAGTTCCGACGTCGCTGGCAACGCCCGAACCCGTGACATCCGTTCCGGTGACCGAACGAGAATATGCCGATCAGCACACAGTCGAACTCGCTTTCACGGCCACGAGTGGTTCGGAAATCATGGCGCCCGCTGACGGCCGCGTCACGGCGAGCACCTGTTCACCAGGCAACACGCTCGACTCTGGAACCGCAACCTTCTTCATTGACGGAAAGGCCCTCATATCGCTGGCTACATCCCAGCCGTTGTGGCGAGACCTTCACCTGGGAGATTCCGGGGCCGACGTGAGAGCCTTACAAGAAGAACTCGTGCGGCTCGGCTACTCCTCTTCCACATCCGGCGTACTTGATGCCAA
Organism: Actinobaculum sp. 313; assembly: GCF_003073475.1. GTDB lineage: Bacteria > Actinomycetota > Actinomycetes > Actinomycetales > Actinomycetaceae > Asp313. Next base: position 1,601,102 of record NZ_CP029033.1, read on the forward strand.
TACACTCGCCGGCTTCAACTACATTGTGCGTGGTATCGACCCAACGGAGAAGAACCTCGAATCCATTGAACTCTCTCGTATCCTGTGGATCCCCGCCCCACAGGTCACCGTGGCTTCCTGCGAAGTCAGTGTGGGCGGCAACGCCCGCGCGGGCGAGCCGCTGGCGACTCTCCCCATCAGCGCCCAAGAAGCCCACATTCTCCAACTACCAACCAACGCCTCACCAGGGGCCCGCGTCGTCGTCATTGACGGAGAAGAAATACCGGTGGACGAAAAGGGCCGGATCAGCGATCCTGCCGTCCTCCAGCGTTTTGCCGCGACCAGCTCCTTCACCACCGCCGTAAGTTCCGAGACACCCACAATCAGTGCCAGTTATCGTTTGGCGACCCCCACGTCCGTCCTCGTCGTACCACCGGGAGCCCTCTACGACGTCGCCGGAGAACAAGCCTGCGTCGTCGGTGACGGTGAACCCATTGCGGTGGAAATCCGCGGTTCCGAACTGGGCGAGAGCTTCGTGCAGCTTGTGGGCGACGCCCCTACTACCCCTAGCGAGGTCGCAGCCGACCCCAAAGGATCACCCGCATGCAGGTAGACCTCAACGGGGTGGGCCACCGCTTCGGCACGCATCCGTGGCTGTTCCGGCACCTGACGGAACACCTGCTGCCCGGTCACATTTACGCTCTGACCGGCCCCTCCGGGTCGGGCAAATCCACGCTACTCTCACTGATTGCCGGATGGGAGAAACCGACCGAAGGATCTATCACCACCACCGGTATTCAGCGCACAAACTGGGTGTTACAGAATCCGCATGGAGTAGTCGGCCGCACCGCACGTGACCACGTCGCCTTCCCACTGCTGGCGCGCGGCCTCAGCGGCAAGGAAGCGGATCAAGCGGCCGAGGAGCTGCTAGCGCGTTTCCATCTCGGCGACGTTGCGGGGCAGGCCTTCCGTCATCTCTCCGGCGGCGAGGCGCAACGCCTCATGCTGGCCCGTGGTATCGCCAGCGACCCCGACCTGCTCCTCGTGGACGAGCCGACCGCTCAACTCGACTTACACACCTCGCGGGAGGTCAACGCCGCGTTGCATGAGCTGACCGCATGGCAGGACGTTATCGTCGTCATTGCCACGCATGACGAGCAGACTCGGGCCGCATGCACCGATGCCATTGACCTGCGCAATTATCAGGACGACGCCGCACGAGTCACCGCCGATGTACAGCGCGCTGAAACACCGGAGGATGCCTCATGACATGGCGTGCAATCTGCCGGGAAGCCTGGCGAAACGTCACCAGCCACACAACGAAGGCAGGGATTCTCGCCATCGTTTTTGCCCTGTTCTCCCTGGGCCTGGCAACAACGGACGCACTGACAACACGCCAACTGTTGGCGGACGCAACCACCTATCGCACAGTCGGTGCGTCAATCATGACAATTGAGGCTCAGGGGCGGATCGATGGCCCCGCCTGCAACGCCCTCGCCACGATACCCGGTGTACGCGCCTCCGGCGCCGTACGCACCACCCGAGAAAACCTCACCACCGCAGTTCTTCCCTCGGCTCCGATTCCCGTATTCGAGACAACCGCCGGTTTTCTCAATGTGATGGGCACCGGTGGAACCAGCGGCGTCGTTCTGTCCGCTGATGCACTTGACGCCGTCAAGCGAAACGTGGGGGACGAACTGAGCCTGCGCGATGGACGCAGCGTCACCATCACCGGCAGCTACGTGTATCCCAGTGATGGACGCAGCCCCGGTTTCGGCTATGCCGCACTCCTACCCGCCGCGCCAATCGAGCCCTTCGACCAATGCTGGGTGGATGTGTGGCCCGTCTCCCCGCAAACGCGCTCGCTGCTCAGTACAACCGTCAACCCCGATTCCTCCGCGCAAGCCGAGAATCCCACTGTTTCGCAACTCAATACCACGCTAGGTACGGGATTTGATGGCAATGCCCGCTTCGCCATGCGCATCACTCGCTTCGTACCGGCACTGGCGGCCGGCCTCGCTCTCGTCCTCGGATTCGTAGCCGTACGACGACGCCGCGTCGAGCTGTCCTCCAGTATGCACGCCGGGGCCACACGCGCCGCGCTTGGACTCATGCTGTTCCTTGAAACACTGGCCTGGGTGCTACCCGCATTGCTGCTGACTCCATTCGTACTTCACCTACTCGGCTCCGGCCTGCCGACGGGAGATACGGCCGCGCTTCTCACCACCAGCATGCGGACAGTGGCCCTCGCAGCATGTTCGGCGTACCTGGGCATATGTGCAGGCCTCTTATCCACACGGGAGAAACAGCTCTTCGCCTACTTCAAGGACCGTTAGGCCGTCCATGCATGGCTCGCGCGCGGTAGCAGTCATAAGCACCTGACCGGAGCATGGGCAGGGGATCCACGCTCGCGGGCGGCGCCAGTTCGGATCCTCTTCGTGCAACGCGACAACTGGATCCGCGCTCGCGCGAGCGCGGCAGCATGTCATAGCAGAACCCTCCACCCACGCAGCTATGCCACGCCCAGTTCGGTCTATTGCCGTGGCGTCGACCTCTTAGTACCCACACAGCAGCACTGAACGAGGGCACCGCGGTCACATAGACGGTCTACGGCGTGCCCAGCTTCTGTGAGAGAGTCACCCAACGATCCAAAAGATCGGATGCCGCTCCGGAATCGATGGTTTGCCGCGCGATATCAAGCCCGGCCGCCATCCGCTGGGCAAAGGAACCATCCGACACCCGCGTACCGTTTCGCGTACCGTCCGCCACCAGGGCCGCTGCCGCATTCAATGTGACGGCATCACGCACCGCACCCGTTTCACCCGCCAGCACACGCCGCGTCACATCGGCATTGAACGCCGCATCCTCGCCACGCAGATCTTCCACTGTGGCCGGCGCCAGGCCGAGCTCTTCCACGGCATCAAGTTCATACTCGGTAATATGGCCGTCGCGGATCTCCCACACCTGATTCGAGGTGACTGCTGACAGTTCATCCATGCCGTTCGCACCACGGAACACCAGCGAGGAGGTCCCCCGCTCCGCCAGCACGCCGGCGACGATGGGCGCGTGCCGCGCACTTGATACGCCGATCACGCAACGATCCGGCCGCGCCGGATTGGTCAGCGGCCCCAGCACATTAAAGGCCGTTGCCACACCGAGCTCGCGGCGGGCTTGCGCGGCAAAACGCATAGAGGGATGGAAAACATTCGCGAAGATAAAGGTAATGCCCAGCTCATGGAAACAGCGCTCAACACCCTCCACCGGCAGCATCAAGTTAACACCCAACGCCTCCAGGCAATCCGCCGCGCCCGAAGCCGAAGAACTCGCACGATTGCCGTGCTTGACCAAGGGCACGCCCGCAGCCGCAATGACCATCGCCGCCGTCGTGGAAATATTAACCGTGCGCAGACGGTCACCACCGGTGCCCACAATGTCCAGAACCGGCCCGGAAACGGAAATAGGCAGCGCGTGGGACAGCATGGCATCCGCCAGGCCGCGCAGTTCGGACGGGGTCTCCCCCTTCGCAGCCAGGGCGGTAAGGAATCCCGCCAAGACGACCGGCGACGTCTCACCCGACATCACCTGATCCATCGCCCATGCGGTGTCCTCGCTACTGAGATCTTCGTGGCTAATAAGCCTACTGGTGAGATCGGGCCACGACCGGGTATCACTCATGCCGCGAGCCTCTTCTCCAGAATGGCCGACACTGCGCCGGAAAGATCACGCGGATTAATCGGGTAGGGCAGGATTGCCTCTGCCCCCGACCAGCGGCCCAGCCATTCATCTTGTGGCCGCCCAATCAGAGCGATAAATGGAAGATCGGGGTCAACCTCGTCGTGCACCATCTTGCCGAGCCCCATGCCGCCGAGCTTTGGCGCTTCACCGTCCAGGATCAGCAGGGCGTAATCGCCCTCGCGCACCTCTTGCAGCACAGCGTCAGGAGTGGCCGTCTCCTTCCACACGATAGCGGGCAGACCCGCGCCCGCACGTCGCCCTACGGCGGAAAGAACCTCCTGCCGAGTGGTTGCGTCGTCCGAATACACGAGTATGTGGACCTTCGCCTGCTCCGCCGCCGGGGCGGCATGCTCTTCGGCCATGTGAACCTCCGTGGTTTCAAGGGACGGCCTTTGCCGGTGCAACACTTCTACATCTTAGCGAGTTTCTGTTCTTCGCGTATCCGGCTACAGCACCTGGGTCACCCCATCGTGCAAGGCACTGTGCTCGGCGCACAGCGCCTATGCTCCCAGCGATAACGCCACCGGGAGAATGTGAATGAGTCCATTTACTCACCCCACCCGACTTTCTATACTGGAATCTGTCCAGAGTTCCGGAGAATCGCCGGGACGGCAAATCCCGCAGCGCCGCTGCGGACAACCAACTAACGGAGACAACGTGGCAACCTATACGCTTCCCGAACTTCCCTACGACTATTCGGCCCTCGAACCACATATTTCCGGCAAGATCATGGAACTCCACCACGATAAGCACCATGCCACCTACGTGGCCGGTGCAAATGCCGCACTTGACGCATTAGCCGCCGCCCGCCAGGCCGATGACTTCTCGGCAATCAATCTGGCCGAGAAGAACCTCTCCTTCAATCTTGGTGGGCATATCAATCACTCAATCTTCTGGCACAATCTCTCCCCCAACGGTGGCGGCCGCCCAGAGGGTGAACTCGCCGCTGCCATCGATGACTCCTTCGGCTCCTTCGACGCCTTCCAGAAACAGTTCACGGCGGCGGCTCTCGGCCTGCAAGGCTCGGGGTGGTCGGTTCTGGCTTATGACTCCGTATCCGGAAGGCTCGTCATTTTCCAGCTCTTCGACCAGCAGAACAACGTTCCGGTGGGAACGATCCCCTTGCTCATGCTCGACATGTGGGAGCATGCCTTCTACCTCGACTACCTCAACGTCAAGGCCGACTACGTCAAAGCCTTCTGGAACATCGTGAACTGGGAGGATGCCGCGGCGCGTCTGGCAAGTGCACAAGCACAGGCCGCCGGTCTGATCGTGCGCTAAGTGCGCTAGGAACGTTCGCCCGGCGCCGTGGTCGCGACTGTGCGGCTGGCCGAAACATAACAGAAAGAGGCGGGGAGGTACCCCGCCTCTCTCGTTTTACGTCTTGGACCCTCGCTAACCCTGTGCGGCTGGGACGTACCCCAAGATGTCCACCACGTACGCCATTGCCGGTGTCATGAGGGTAGACCCGGAAGAGTCATCAGACTCCGGTATCAACAGCAAGACCCGCGAGCCGACCGGGATCCCAGCCAAAGAGTCCGTGATTGTTCCCTGGCCCAGAGGCAGGGTCGTCGGACCGGACTCAGCCGACTCCGATTCGTCATCGTCCTGCTTCCAGGTGTTCAGTGATAGTTCTTCATCCCACGAGATCGCGGCATAAGCAACGACGACCGCAGAGCCATCTTTCGCCACCTCTTCGCCGCTGCCGCGCGCAATGATCTGCGTCGACGCCTCCGTGGGAGCAGATTGCCCGTCCTTGACCTCCAGTTCGGTCACCGGCTGGCCAAGGTCTCCGGTGATTTCTACTGGTAGGTCTTCGTCGTTCATCTCAACGGCCGCATCAGCCTGGCCAGCACTCGTCGCATCCCAGGCGTTGACAACCTCGAGATAGAAGACGATGGTGTCGTCAGCCTCGATGCCTGCGGAGGGCTGGCCGCCCTGCGGCCCGTATCCCAGCTCCGGCGGGACAGACAGAATCACCTTGTCGCCGACATGCCTCCCCTCCAGTCCGTACTTCCATCCATCGACGAGGCCGGACAGAGCGAAAACTGCCGGTGCCCCTCGGCTGAACGAGGAGTCAAATGCCTTATCGTTCTGCCACACCTGCCCCTCGTAATTGACCATCACAAGAGAATCCGCAGTTATCTCGGCACCGTCTCCCTCTTCAAGCACTGAGAGTTGTAACTGCTCCGGGGGAGGAGAATCGGGAAACTCCAGCACCGGCAGGCCGTCGCCATCTTCACCCAACGTCGGCATGCCCTTGTCGGAAACGAGCACATCAACGGGTGACGATCCCACGCTGGGGGTTGCGGAAGGGGTAGAAGCCGCGGAGGTAGTCGTGTCGGCGCCACTACTGTTCTCGGAATCATCGGCTGAGCCACAACCGGCGAGGGACGCGGCCAAGGCCATGGCCATCACCGTGGCCAGTACGCGTTTACTCATGAAATGCCTATCGGTTTGCAGGGAAAATCCAGTTCAGGCCAGCGCGATCAGTGGAAGGACTCGCCGCAGGCGCAAGTACCGACGGCGTTGGGATTATCGATCGTAAAGCCCTGCCGTTCAATGGTGTCGGCAAAACCAATCGTCGCACCATCAAGATAAGGCTTTGACATCTTGTCGACGACGACCCCGACGCCGTCGAAATCACGCACGGCGTCGCCATCGAGAAGACGCTCATCAAAGTAAAGTTGATACATCAGGCCGGAGCAGCCACCCGGCTGCACCGCGATACGCAGACGCAAGTCATCACGCCCCTCCTGCTCCAGTAGGGACTTCACCTTGGCGGCCGCATCAGCGGTCAAGGTGACATTGTGAGTTGCCGTATCAAGTGTCTCTGTCATTGCTGTCCTCCAGCATGCAATTGGTGTACCAGGTCAGCCTAACGCGACCAAGCCCCACCATGCCAGAGCCTCGCCGCCGCATTCGGCCACCATTTGTAACGCGGCCGCGGCTTTTCGGCATTCCGGCCCCAGTTTCGCCCGGAGAATTTACTTCGCCACACGTTACCGGTCTCGCTACACCGGGCAACTGCGTCCCTTGGCTCGTCGTGCGTCTTCGGTTTCATGTACCGTGCGAATGACAGCAAGCGGATGACGCCCCTGCCTGCTTTTTCGGCCGACCGCCGCTATGAGCGAAGTCCGCCGTCAGGCATCCCACCCCCAAGTGCGTGCGACACGCCCCGTCACGCTCCACAACCTCTCCTGCAACTCATCTCCCGGCAGCTTCGCTCGTGTGCCCGTCACCGCGACGTCGTCCCCCGACTCGGCATATTCTCGCTGCCGACCGACGCCCCGCCACGCCTCCTCGGGACGCAACTGGTAGGCGCCGTCCAAGCCCATGCGGGGAAGCTCGCCCCGGCGCAGCGAACCGGAATCGTAGATGACAACGATGGGGATCGCTGCTGCAGATGCAAGTTCAATCGCGGCTTGCAAACCTGAGGGAATACTCTCGTCGATTGCTGCACACGCGTAGACGAACAGATCCGTGAGGCGCGCCTCCTCACGCAAACGCTCGCTGACGGTGGCACATCCGACGGACATGAGGCGGCCCCCTAAGGAGTCAAGTATGAAACCGACTCCGCTAGCCGCACCGCTGAAAGGTCCGCGTTCCGGTCGGTCGGTCTTCTGTTCGCCATGTAACGGCAGCAACGGCCGAGTATTCGCCCTCGCCGCCGCTGCCTCGGATACATCCTGCGCCACGGCGCCCATAGCACGGGAGAATTCCTGGGCACGTTCGGGATCCATCCCCCGATATGCCCATGTTCGTGCGACGCCCGAGAAACCGAGCAAGCGCTGCTCCCCTGACGCCAGTACCACAAGATCGACGTCGGAAAGGACTTCCGCAGCCCGTTCAAGCGCGGGTGCCAGTGCGAACGGAACCGGATCTGTGGCGGTCCACCCGGATGATAACCGCACATCGGCCAAGCTCGCGAGCATCCCCAGCCCCATATCCGTGCAGTAGCCGGGTGCCGGGAGCGCCACCACGATGCGCTTCGCTCCATTCGCGCACGCCCACGCAAGGTCCTCACCCACGGCCATGCTCGACTGCAAAGCGCCGGTGGCGGGCGCGTCGTTCAAGAACTGACTGTAGTCAAGCACCACAGTGTCACCTGCCCGGAAGGCGAAACGCCGACTGTCAGCCCTACCAAGCGGATACTCTGTGGGCTCCTTCAACAAGGCTTCGGGCAGGCCGGAACCCACGAAGGGAACCGAAACACCGTCCGACACGGGGTAGGCGGTTATGCGATCAGCAGGGCGCTGCGCAAGCCATCCCGTTCGTGCCAACTCGGCCACTTCGGTGCCGGTGAGGCCTGGCAGGGGCGAACATGCCAGTAACACTCTCATGACGCTACGACGCCGACTCGTGCCGTGACAGTGGCCCATGCCGTGACACGGCCTAGGGCGGTAACACTGGCTTGTGCTACTAGGCCGGGCCGTAGTGCCACTCGACCGCCTCGCAGTACCGACCGCGCCGCGAAGTCACTCGGCATCACGATGCCAAATCCCCGCCCAGTCGCGCCAGAAGTGTTGCCTCAGCAACGATGGCACGACGCCAATCATCCAGGTGCAACGACTCGTTATGTGAATGCGCCCGCGTGTCCGGATCCTCGATTCCCGTGACGAGTATCTCCGCCTTCGGAAACACTTCGGCCAAGTCCGCAATGAAGGGGATGGAACCTCCCACCCCGATATCGACCGGCTCGGTCTGCCATGCGCGCCGCAACGCCTCCCGTGCCGCCGTCGACGTCGGCGTTTCATCAGCCGCCTTGAATGCCGGGCCGGTCTCTGTCACCGTCGCAACGACGCGCGCGCCGAACGGGGCGTGTGCTTCCAGGTGCTCGACCAGTGCACGCCCGGCGCGCTCCGGATCGTCACCGGGGGCGATGCGCAGTGACAACCGCGCCGTGCACGATGGAATCAACGTATTCGATGCTTCCGCGCAGCTGGTGATGTCCATACCGATGAGGCTGATGGCTGGCTGCGTCCACAGCCGGGAAGCTATCGTGCCGTGCCCGGCCAGCTGTACGCCGTCCAGCAGTCCCGCATCGGAACGCAGGGTCTCTTCGGTGTATTCGACGGCGGCCGCGTCATACGAGACCAAACCTGACACCGCCACCGATCCGTCGTCGCCGTGCAGCGTAGCCAACAGGCGTGTCATCAGCGTCGGTGCGTCGAGAATTGGTCCGCCATACGCTCCCGAGTGGAGCGCATGATCCAGAACATCAACGCGAACGGTTACATCGACGACTCCCCGCAGAGATGTCGTCAGCGACGGCACACCGACCTTCCAATTGCTCGAATCGGCCACGACGATGACATCGGCACGGAGGCGATCACGATAGGTTTCGAGAAATGCGCGAAATGTCGGCGAGCCGACCTCTTCTTCACCCTCAACGTAAAGCGTCACGCCCAAACCTGTATCGCCCAGAGCGGCCAAGGCACCCATATGCACCATTACTCCGGCCTTGTCATCTGCCGTTCCCCGGCCGTAGAGCCGACCATCGCGTTCAACCGGCTCAAAGGGATCGTCCTGTGCCCATCCCGCAAGAGATCCCTGTGGCTGAACATCGTGGTGAGCGTAGAGCAGCACCGTGGGTTTACCCGGAGCGGCCTGCCTATGCGCGAGCACCGCGGGGCGCCCCTCTTCACCGGCGGAGGTGACAAGCTCGATGACCTCGGCGTCCAGGCCGCGCTGTCGCGCCAGGGCCGCAACCGCCTCGGCACTGCGACGTACCTGGCTCTGGTCGAATGATGGCGACGAGACGGACGGTATACGCACTAAGCTTTCAAGCTCGGCACGGGTATCGGGCAACTGCGCGTCAACCCTCGACGCGATTTCCTCAAAAGTACTCACTCACCTAGCTTACCGCGCTGCCCAGGGAATACCCGGAGACACCAGGGAGTACGGGGAGACACCAGAGGGTACACGGAGACTGCGGAGGGAAGTCCTCGCCGTGGAGCCATATGCTGTTCCCGCTCGCTCGGCCTCTTCGTGGAAATGGAGCTCGCCGCGCCCTGCACGTACACTGTGAAAGTGGCGGCTACTCTCCACGCGGCGTGGTAGTCTGCCCCGGGGCCAGTCGGGTGCGATTGAACATCCGCCTCGGCTTGGCACCCAGTAATACAACGGCAAAGTAATGGAGTCAGAGTGTTCGGTCGTAAGAAGGAAGAGGAATCGGACCCCACGGAGCAGACGGCGGCGCCCGCAACCAAGCTTCCTCGCGGTTACACGCCGGCGAAAGGCGCGCCCACCCCACGGCGTAAAGACGTGGAGGCACGCAACCGTCGCCCGATCGTGTCCGACCGTTCACGTATGACAAAGCAGGAACGTAAAGCCTTCGATAAAGAAGAACGCGCCAAGTCGCGGGCGGAGAGCAATGCACGCTGGGAGCGGGAACAACGCGCAATGAAAACCGGCGACGAGCGGTTCATGCCCCCGCAACATGCCGGTCCGGTCCGCCGTTTTGGACGGGACTGCATTGATGCGCGCTTCTCCCCCGCTGTGATCTTCATGCCGCTGGCCCTGATTCTGCTCGTCGCCATGTTCACTCAGACCTTGATCGGAAACGTCGCCTTCCAGTACCTCGTACTCGCCATCTACGCGATCTTCATCCTGGTGGCCATTTATTCGGTGCTCATGGTGCGCCGCGTTCGCCTCCTGACGGAACACAAGTTCGGCGACGATAAGGTGCCGCCCCGTTTCTTCTGGCAGATGTTCACGCGGACTTTCTATCCGCGACGCTGGCGCTTGCCCCGCCCACAGGTCAAGCGTGGCCAGTTCCCCGAAGGCGGATCAGGGGCGGACGTACGGGAGGCGAGGTCCGCCCGCCGGGTCGAAAGTAGCTGCGGTAGCTGCCAGCACCCGCAGTCTTCACCCCTGCCATGGCCGCTTCCCACCGCGGCAGCCCGGTGCCTCGCAGTGCGACCGGCAGGCCCTCCTTGTCGCTTCGTCTTCCACCGCGACCGCGCGGAGCCTTGGGCACGGGCACGGATCACTTGCGTTTTGTGCCCTGCCGCAACGTAGCTATGCCGCCGTTGGCCGGGCCAATGCCCGATTGAGCCGCCCAGGGAACGTCGGGCCGCGGTAAACGAAAGACGTGAGGATTTCCAGCAGATCGGCGCCGGCGTTGATCATGCGGTTGGCGTCATCAACGCTGAAGATGCCTCCGACGCCGATAATGATTCGGTCAGGCCCGAGGTCCCGGCGCAGCGCGGAGACAATGCCGACCGCACGCTCGAACAGCGGCGCGCCCGAGAGCCCGCCCTCGCCAAAACCATGCTCAATGGTCGTATTGGCGGCGACGACGCCGTCAAGGTCCTCTATTTGAACTAAGGTCGCGATGGCGGCTATATCGTCGTCCAGCAAATCGGGCGCGAGCTTCACCAGTAGCGGGACGCGCCTACCGGCTGCGGCATCCGCTGCCTGCCGCGCCTCCCGCACAATTGGGCGCAACGCATCAACCGCCTGCAGATCGCGTAGCCCGGGAGTATTGGGAGAAGAGACGTTAATCACCAGGTAGTCGGCCCAGCGTGCCAGTTTCCATGCGCAGGTGGCGTAATCCGCCGGCGCATCGGCAGCGCTGACCCACTTGTTCTTACCGATGTTGACACCGACGACGGCGGCCCGGCCCCGCTTGGTGCCTCGCAGCTCGGCTAGGCGCTGTGCGGCAACATCGGCACCCGGGTTGTTGAATCCCATGCGATTACGGAACGCGTTCTGCTGAGGAATACGCCAGAGCCGCGGCCGATCATTACCGGGCTGCGGCAATGGTGTGATGGTACCAATCTCGGTAAAGGCGAAACCGAGTGCCACCGTGCCGAGAATGGCCGAGGCGTCCTTATCCTGACCTGCCGCCAATCCAACCCGCCCGGGCACCGGCCGAGCGAGCAAACCCCGCAGCTGTTCACCGCCCCGCCAACCAATCGTTGCCGCCGCGAGCGGTGCCAGCGGGCTTCTGCCGAAAGCACCGATCGCTCGCATGGCGCAATGGTGAGCCTGTTCCGGATCGGTATGAACCAGTAGATGGTCGTAAACGGACCGGTACATTTCACCCTCCGTTACGAGTCGCGATTTGCGAGGGCGATGACCAGGCCAACCAGGCAATGGCCGCCACCGCGCCTGGCACGGGAAGATAGAAATACGTTGCACCGGCGTCGAACCAGGGGCTGACCCTGTCAAGGGCAACATTGCCGCTGACCAATGCCACAAAAGGCATCACCACGTTGATCACCCAGGTGGCCCACGCCAGGCGGCGCATTCGCCTACCGTTGTGAATGATGCCGACGGCACCGGCGATCCAACACATGTCGGAAACCAGCGTCAGGCCTGCCTCGGATACGTCGCCGTCACCGAAGGCCACGGTGGATGCCACGACCCCCCGCCAGGAGAATATCAACGCGCCCGCGGCAAGGAGGAAGAGGAGAATACGCGGCCAGCCGTGCGCCGTCGTCCGATCATCGGGTAGAGCTTGATTACCATGTTGAGCGGGAATCGCCGTGCTCTCTCCCATGGGTTCACCCGCGTCGCCCATTCTTCTCCTCTCGCCGATAGGCGCTACCTTCATGCGCCTGAGGGATTGTGCCCCGTTGAAACCTACACCTGCAAATCGCGAATCTCAGCGGCGCTCCTGCCGCCGGTTCCACTGACGCATGGCATCGGGGTACCCCGTCTTCACAACCTCATAGAACGGAATGCCCAATTCCTGGGCGAGCTGCGCTCCCGAGCTTGGATCAGGTATCCGACGACGAGTCCATTCACCGTCGCGAGCCACGAGGAGTAACGCTGACTGTTCTCGCGGTGTCTCCGGTTCGAAGTATGCCTCAACCCCCTGCCGGCTAGCGACGAACTCTTGGAAATGCTTTATTGTCGCGGCCTTGGCAGCATTCTGCTCACGCCGCGAGGAGCCATGCGCAGAAGCGGCGGAACGCCTGCGAGAGAATAAACCCATGTTCTAAGCCTACGCGGCCAACACCCGTACGCCCACTATCGGCCCGCTTGCTGTCCGCAAGATTGTAGGCATCGGATTCGCACCACGCGACGTCGGTGCCTCACTCAGGCGCAAACCCGCAGCCCAAACACGGAGCCGGGCGAATCCGGCGATGTCAGACGAATACGCCCACACGCCCACAGCGTAGGCGATGTAGGTAAAATCACACGTCATGCATGGCACAATGGTGAGGGGTTAATTTTTCTCCGCCCCATGTGGATAATTGGGACTAAGGTACTAGCTGAAGCTGCTAGTCGATTCCTGCTCGAGGGAGAGGGACGTGGCTGAAACCAGGGAATACGACGTAATCGTGCTCGGCGCGGGAAGCGGTGGATACGCCACTGCTTTACGTGTCGGCCAACTCGGATTGAAAGTCGGGCTCATCGAGGCCGACAAGGTGGGTGGCACCTGCCTACATCGCGGCTGCATTCCCACCAAAGCACTTCTGCACGCGGCAGAGGTCGCAGATGAGATGCGCGAAGGGCCGTCAATAGGCGTGCGCGGAGCATTCGAAGGCATCGATATGCAAGCCCTCAATGTCTATAAGGAGGGCGTCGTCCAGAAGATGTACAAAGGGCTGACCGGCCTAGTCTCTAGCCGCGGCGTTGACACCATTGCAGGGTGGGGACGCCTAGTCGACAAGCACACTGTCGAGGTCAACGGCACTCATTACCGAGGGAAGAACATTGTCCTGGCCTCCGGCTCATACTCGAAAACACTCGGTCTGGACATCACCGGGCGGGTTATTACATCGGATCAGGCGCTCAGCATGAATGAAGTGCCCGGTTCAGTCATCATTCTCGGCGGCGGTGTGATCGGCGTCGAGTTCGCCTCGATCTGGGCATCGTACGGCGCTGAGGTGACGATTATCGAGGCGCTTCCGCACCTCGCTCCGAATGAAGACGAAGCCGTTTCAAAGATGCTGGAACGTTCCTTCCGCAAGCGGGGCATCAAATTCGTCACCAAAACCATGTTCGACCGTGTGGAGCAGACGGAGGCGGGAGTAACCGTCTTTACACAGAACGGCAAGGGCTACGTCGCCGACTACCTGCTCGTTGCCACCGGTCGGGGTCCTGCCACCGCCAATCTCGGATACGAAGAACAAGGTATTGCCATGGATCGCGGCTTCGTCCTCACCGACGAACGGCTACGTACCAACGTGCCCGGAATCTACGCCGTCGGCGACATCGTGCCCGGGCTGCAGCTCGCGCACCGCGGCTTCTTGCAGGGTATCTTCGTCGCCGAAGAAATCGCCGGGCTTAATCCACGGCCCATTAACGAGAACTACATCCCGCGGGTGACCTTCTGCAACCCCGAGATCGCATCGGTGGGTTTGAATCAGGCCAAGGCTGAAGAAGTCTATGGCAAGGACAATGTCGAAACCGTCGAGTTCAACCTCGCGGGCAACGGCAAGTCGCAGATGCTCGGCACGCAGGGCTTCGTCAAACTCGTGCGTGAGAAGAACGGACCGATCCTCGGTTTCCACGCCATTGGTGCCCGTATGGGCGAACAAATCGGCGAGGGCGAGCTCATGGTGGCATGGGAAGCCAGCCCCGAAGACTTCGATGGCCTGATCCATGCACATCCCTCCCAGAACGAATCCATCGGCGAGGCCGTATTGGCTCTAGCCGGAAAACCGCTCCACACCCACAACTGAGAAGAGGAATGATGTCCGAACCAATTAGAATGCCCGCACTCGGCGAGTCCGTCACGAGCGGAACCGTCACAACGTGGCTGAAGAACGTGGGAGATGCCGTTTCTCTCGACGAACCGGTCCTGGAAGTGTCGACTGATAAGGTTGATTCCGAGGTTCCGGCGCCCGTCGAAGGCATCCTGGAGCAAATCCTCGTCCAAGAGGATGAGGAAGTGGAAGTCGGGACCGTTCTCGGCTATATCGGCGACGGATCCGGTGCCGCGTCGGCCGAGGGTGCGCCGGAGGCCGCAACGCCGACGCAGGTGCCTGCGGCGCCCGCACCTGCGGTCCCCGCGCCCGTGGCAGAAGCTCCTGTGGCAGAAGCTCCCTCGGCACCGGTAGCAGGTGCGGCCACCGGATCAGCAGTCACAATGCCGGCACTTGGAGAATCGGTAACGGAGGGCACCGTCACCACTTGGCTCAAGCAGGTCGGCGACGCGGTTGAGGTGGATGAGCCACTTCTTGAGGTGTCGACGGATAAGGTCGATAGCGAGGTTCCCTCGCCCGCTTCCGGCGTTCTCCAGCAGATTCTCGTGCAGGAAGACGAATCAGTCGCCGTCGGAACCGTGCTGGCATACGTCGGAGAAGGCGTGATTACTTCCGCCGTCGAAACCACCGCCGCACCGGCCCCCGCTCCGCAGACCCCGCCCGTGGCGTCCGCTCCCGCAGCCGCCGCTCCCGCCCCGGCTCCTGTTCCCGTAGCGGAACCAGTTGCTCAACGCGAAGCCGCCGCTCCCGTGGCAGTGGATTCCGAGCCTTCAGGGTATGTGACACCCATTGTCCGTAAACTCGCCCGGGAATTAGGCGTTGATCTATCCGCCGTGACCGGCACCGGTGTCGGAGGCAGAATCCGCCGCCAGGATGTCGAAGACGCCGCAAAGGCCGCGCAGGAAGCAGCTGCGGCAGCGGCCGCCGCTGCCGCTCCGGCTCCTGCGGCTAGTGCAGTTCCTTCCTCCGCCACACCCGCGCAGGAGGACGCGGTCGGCCTGCGTGGAACCACGCAAAAGATGCCTCACCTGCGCCAGGTCATCGCCAAGCGCATGGTGGAGTCACTGCAAGTGTCCGCTCAACTGACCACCGTCGTTGAGGCCGATGTGACGCGGATTGTCGCCTTGCGCGGAGCGAAAAAGGACGAGTTTTTGGCTAAAGAGGGCACGAAGTTGACCTTCCTCCCCTTCTTTGTCAAGGCTGCCACTGACACGTTGAAGTCGCATCCAAAGCTCAACGCCACCATCGATGGTAAGCAGGTCACCTACTTCGATCACGAGCATATCGGGATTGCTGTGGACGCTCCCAAGGGGCTGACCGTTCCGGTGATCAAGAACGCCGGCGATCTCAATATCGCTGGCATCGCAAAGGCGATCAACGATCTCGCGGCACGCACCCGCAATAGCACCATCAAGCCGGACGAGCTCTCCGGGTCGACCTTCACCATCACGAACACTGGTTCTACCGGCGCACTGTTCGATACACCGATTATCAACCAGCCGGAAGTCGCGATCTTGGGCATCGGCGGGATTGTGAAGCGCCCTGCCGCCGTGCGTGACGCCGATGGAAATGAAGTGATCGGACTGCGTTCAATGGTGTATCTGGCTCTGAGCTACGATCACCGGCTCGTTGACGGCGCGGATGCCGGGCGGTACCTCAAGGATCTCAAGGCACGCCTAGAAGCCGGTGACTTCGAAGCTGACTTGGGAATCTGACAGGCCGACTCGGGATCTGTGATCGATTGATCGGGGTACCTGAGACTGTTTCGCGGCTCGGCGTATGAGTCGGTCGACGCGTGTGGGGCGCATCCTGAGGGTGCGCCCCGCTTTCAATCTGGTCGCACCGCCAGGCCCGCCGGTGCACCCTACTCTTCATCCGATGGCACCGCCGCAAGGAGGCACGACAGTGCTTGCGGGTAGCTCGGCCCGCCTGCAGCCCAGCTTGCCTAACCGCCCGCAGACCTGGCAGCTCCACGACCTTGTCAGCCCTGCATATCCCTGTCAGGCCCGCAGCTAGCCGCGCCGGTAGCCCGTCTACACGTCAAATGCCCGTCCAGTGATACCCACCCGCAAGCACAGCAGCCCGCAGTGCACGAGATGATTTCGTGACCAGCCCGCTCACTGCCAGTTTGCAACCGTGACCGGCACGCCACCGTTCCGCGCGCCGATGACTCAGCCCCGAGAGGGATCACCATCGCGTGGCTGATCGGGTCATTGCTGACTCACGTTGTTCATACACTCCGCAGTGCTCTCGATTCTCCAGGGTGCGGGAGCGAGCTCCCAACGAGTACAGCGCTGTGCCAGCGGTCCTATCACCTCCCCTGTGCTAAGCCTGAGTTCTTGCTGAACGGTGTATACCTCCCACGTGTGCGGAGCTACCACGTTCACCCCCAACACTTCGGTGTTCAGCACTGCCACACTTCCCCGCATTTCCCTCAGTAAAGCCGTATCGGCGGCGCGCGCGGGACTTCCATCCGATGTCAGCTCCGCCAAAGCAGCGGCGTCATCAGCCATCAGTGCCTGATCGCGTCGGCTCTGCAGGTCCTGCACAACTGCGGTGGCCTCACGCGCATTGGGTACCGCGGAGTTCTCCAGTACAGACAACGATTCGTTTGCCGACGTCGACGACGGCGTCGGTGGTGGCGGTGGCGACGATCCCCATAGCACCTGCGCCAGGACGATGCCGACAAACAGACCCGCGATTCCTGCATACCACTGCCTCATGGCAACAGTTCACCACCCGCTTTCACCGTCTGCAGCGGTTATCCACAGGGCCGCGGCCGACCTAACCCTGCGTACCTCTGTGCAACCGTCACCAGTGGCATCCGACCATAATCGGATCGGCTTGCGGCAAGAATCTGCCGCACAAGGATCATCCGCCGCCCCAGACGACATCGGGTGGCACAGAGTCAAGCAATAGTCCACCGCGCATGTATCATCGCCGCGCCTTGAACTCGGCGGCGCATAATCCTGGTTGCGGCACAGTCCCAGGCGTAGGGTGGCACGAGGTAGTAGGCCAAGATGGGCGCCCATCGCCTCTACTCGGCTCGGCGCAGGGCTCGGGTCACCGACGTTGCCGCCCGGCTGGAGCTTTGTCCGGATGCCACTCCTGTTTCTATCCCGGGATAATGTCAACTAGAATTTCTTGCGTTCGCAGGTGAAAGGACAGACATGGCGAAGGACTCAGGCCGCACGAAGCCGAAGAAGAAGCACTGGTGGAACTACCTTGGTGACGCCTACCGGATTACGAAGCGTTCCTACTCATGGACACCGTGGGCGCTACTCGCCGGATTCGCCATCGGTCTGGCGGTAGGTATTGTCCCGAGCATTCTGACCGGCCGTTGGCTGAGCTGGATGCTGATCGGGATCATGCTCGCACTACTCCTACCGATGATCACCCTCACCCGGCTGGTGCGCCGCGCCAGCTACGCCCAGATTGACGGCATGCCGGGTGCCGCTTCCGCCGTGCTGGACAACATCAAGCGTGGCTGGGATATTTCCACAGAACCGGTTCGAGTCAACGCCCGCACGCAGGATATGGTCTTCCGGGCCATCGGCCGCCCCGGCATCGTGCTGATTGCGGAAGGGCCCAAAGGGCGAGTCGGAAAGCTCATCGACGAGGAACGGCGTGCCATCCACCGCGTCGCACCGAATGCTCCCATTCACACCATTTTCATCGGGCATGACGACGGTCAGACAGAACTGATCAGTCTTGAAAAGTCCATGCGACGCCTTCCGAAGACGATTTCAAACGCGGAAGTCGCCGCCCTTGCTCGCCGCCTGGAAGCGATCAAGACGAATACGCTGCCAATTCCGAAGGGAATCGATCCCATGAAGGCACGCCCCGACCGCCGCGCCTTGCGCGGCAAGTAGCACTGCCGCAGCCCGGCGCTGATTCATGAGACGTGCACGTCATCGACCGGGCCGGTGAGGTAGAACGGGTGAAGTAACAGGGGCAGCTGTCCAGCATGACCACGGCTGCCCAGCGCGCTGACAGAAAGAAACGGGATGTTCACACGTGCGGAAGAAGCCATCGCCTACACCAAGGAACGGGGCGTAAAGTTCATCGATATCAGGTTCTGTGACCTGCCCGGTATCATGCAGCATTTCACCATTCCGGTCGACACCTTCAAAGACGACGTCTTCACCGACGGCCTGATGTTCGACGGGTCGTCCATTCGTGGATTTCAAGCCATCCACGAATCCGATATGAAGCTTATTCCGGATGTCTCCTCCGCCTTCATTGACCCCTTCCGCACCGAGAAGACTCTGGTGATGAACTTCTCGATCGTTGACCCGTTCACCGATGAGTCCTACCGCCGCGACCCGCGCAACATTGCTCGGCATGCCGAGGAATACCTCAAGTCGACCGGTATCGCCGACACCGTGTTCTTCGGCGCGGAGGCCGAGTTTTACCTCTTTGACGATATCCGTTTTGAGTCGACTGTGCACTCATCCTCGTACCGCTTGGATTCGGAAGCGGGTTGGTGGAACACCAACCGCGAGGAAGAGGGAGGCAATCTCGGTTACAAGACGCGCCTGAAGGGCGGGTACTTCCCCGTCTCCCCGAATGACCATTTCTGCGACTTGCGCGACGCTATCAGCATCAACTTAGCGAAGGTCGGATTGCAGGTCGAGCGCGCCCACCATGAGGTCGGAACCGGCGGTCAGCAGGAGATCAATTACACCTTCGATACTCTGCTTGCTGCCGCCGACGACGTCATGAAATTCAAGTACGTTGTGAAGAATACGGCGTGGCAGGCAGGCAAAACGGCGACCTTCATGCCGAAACCGCTATTCGGCGATAACGGCTCCGGAATGCACTGTCATCAGTCCCTCTGGAAGGACGGCAAGCCCCTATTCGCCGACGAGCGTGGCTACGGTGGACTCTCAGACTTGGCCCGCTGGTATATCGGCGGCCTGCTCGAACACGCACCATCGCTCCTGGCAATCACCAACCCATCAGTGAACTCATTCCACCGGCTCGTCCCCGGCTTCGAAGCACCAGTGAACCTCGTCTACTCCGCACGTAATCGCTCCGCCTGCATTCGTATCCCCGTCACGGGCACGTCGCCCAAGAGCAAGCGCATCGAGTACCGTGTTCCGGACCCTGCTGCTAATCCATACCTTGCTTTTGCAGCGCAACTCATGGCAGGCCTCGATGGCATCCGTCATCGGACCGAACCGGCCGATCCCATCGACAAAGACCTTTACGAGCTTCCACCCGAGGAGCATGCCCAGATCGCCCAACTCCCCGAGTCTTTCGAGGATGCCTTGCGCGCTCTTGATGCAGACCACGACTATCTCTTGGAAGGCGACGTGTTCACCGAGGATCTCATCCAAACCTGGATTGATTACAAGATGGCCAATGAGATCGCTCCACTGCGCCAACGCCCGCACCCGTACGAGTTCGCACTGTACTACGACATCTGAGTACCTTAGCCGCAGCGAGCAGCACCTTCGCGATACGTCCCAACGGCGCGAAGGTGCAAGCGCAACAGTCGCGGCTGCAATGCTCATAATGCGCACAGATATTCCGGACTACGGGAAAGCGCGGTAGATTGTTGCGGTCCAAGCATGGATGAGAATGACCGACTGGTGGCCACCTGCTCAGGAGAGGACGGCACATGCTCAGAAGGCGAATCGCCGCTACCGCACTTATCGGTGCCTGCGCGCTGGCGCTGACCGCCTGCCGGTCCGCCGACGAGGTCATCTCCGAGTACAACGCCAAACAGGGCCTGTCCGGGTATTCGGACAGTTACGACGTCTCCTCCGTGGGCACAGATCCCGACGTCGTTGCACTGGTACCGGAATCGGTTGCTGCGGATGGCAAGCTCACCATTGGTTCTAATCTGTACTGGGCACCGGCGGAATTCCAGATCAACGGGCAGCCCACCGGCTACGAGATCGACATGATGAAGGCCGTCGCCGCTCGGATGGGCCTTGAGCTCGACGTGAAGAATGCTGAATTCGACTCGATCATGCCGGGGATTCCAACGAAGTACGAGGTGGGCGCATCCTCTTTTACCATCACCGCAGAACGCGAAGTGAACTTCAATATGATCCAGTTCTATACGGTTGGAGTCTCCTGGGCGGTGCAGACCGGAAATCCCACCGACTTTGACTCCGCCGATATCTGTGGGCGCACAATCGGTGTGCAGACGGGTACAACGGAAGACGAAGAAGTAGCGGCGCTTGCGGAGAAGTGCGTGGTGAAGCCCAATATCCAGCGTTACGACAGCCAGGACGCCGTCACGCAGGCACTGGTCGGTGGCAAGATCGAGGCGATGTCCGCAGACTCGTCTGTGGTGGATTACGCCTTACAACGCACCAACGGTGCTCTCGAATTGCAGGGAGACATCACCGGGACGGCACCACAGGGCGTCGTCGTCGCGAAGGACGATCCTGAGATGACAGCGGCCGTGCAGGCCGCACTCCAGTCGCTTATGGATGACGGAACGCTTGACGAGATCTTTGCCACCTGGGGTATTACCGAGAACGTGGCGACCGAAGCGATAGTGAATCCGGTGAAATGATGGCCGATGTGAACAAGGCATACGAGGTGGAGCACGAGCCCGCGCACTCCGGTGCTGTCGGCGAGCAGCCGACGGCGACGACGAACCTCCAGCTCATCCGTGCGATTCCCGTTCCCCACTACGGCCGTTGGATCGCCGTCGGCATGCTTGCGATCCTCGCCGCCATGGCTATTCACGGGCTGGTGACGAACAAGAACTTCAACTGGGACCTGGTTCTTCCCATGCTATTCACCCGCGAAATAGCCAATGCGATCAAGTGGACGCTTCTTCTGACCGTGGCCGCAATGGCTATCGGAATCGTCCTCGCCATCATCCTCGCCATTATGCGGCGTTCGGACAACCCCGTGATGCGAGCGGTGGCGACGTTCTACATCTGGTTCTTCCGCGGAACTCCGATTTACACCCAACTGATATTCTGGGGCCTGATCGGCGTGCTCTATCCACGTCTCTCGCTCGGCATCCCCTTCGGACCCGAGTTCTTCAGCTTCCGCACCTACGATGTTTTCACCGCCGCCGTCGCCGCGATTCTTGGGCTCGGGCTGAACGAGGCCGCATATCTCTCGGAGATCATGCGCTCCGGGCTCGCATCCGTGGACAAAGGGCAAGAAGAGGCAGCTCAAGCGCTCGGGATGAAGCCAAGCACTATTCTCTACCGCATTGTGCTGCCCCAGGCGATGCGCGTTATTGTGCCACCCACGGGTAATGAGACCATCTCCATGCTGAAAACGACATCGCTGGTAACCGCGGTCCCCTTCACCTTGGAGTTGACAAAGGTCGCCACGGACTACGGCTCGCAGACGCTGCTTCCGATTCCCTTCCTGGTGGTTGCCGGCCTGTGGTATCTCGTTATCACCTCGATTCTCATGTTCTTCCAGTCGAAAATTGAGGCCTACTACGGACGTGGGAACAGCGACACGAGCATTCGCGTCTCGCGACGCCACAAGAACCGGCAACGCAGCGCACGGCAAGCCGCCATAAACGCCGCCCAGACAACACCGGCGCAGAACTCCGCCGAATGGACCCCGTAGAGCAGGAGCTGATATGGCGATGGTTGAGGTGCGCGATGTGCACAAGTTCTACGGAGACCTGCACGTTCTACGCGGCGTTACGTTAAGCGTGCATCGAGGTGAGGTCTGCACGATTCTCGGCCCTCCGGTTCGGGTAAGTCAACGCTGCTGCGCTGCGTGAATGTTCTGGAGGAAATCCAGGCAGGCTCGATCACCGTGGACGGCACGCTCATGGGCTACCGGCAGGACGCGCGCGGACGACTTCACGAACTGCGACCGAAGGAGCTCGCCCGCCAACGTGCCCATATCGGCATGGTTTTTCAACGCTTCAACCTCTTCCCGCATATGACCGCCATACAGAACGTCATGGCTGCACCAATGCGTGTCAACGGCCTGCCACGCGACCTCGCCTTTGACAAGGCCCTCGCACTGCTCGACCTGGTTGGCCTCGCGCAGCGGGCCGATCACTACCCGGCACAACTCTCCGGCGGACAGCAGCAACGCGTCGCCATTGCACGCGCCATGGCAATGGAACCCGACCTCATGCTATTCGACGAACCCACCTCGGCACTCGACCCGGAATTGGTCGGCGAAGTGCTCGCCGTTATGCAGGACCTGGCCACGTCCGGGATGACGATGATGGTGGTCACGCACGAGATGGGTTTTGCCCGCGAAGTCTCCGACACCATGGTTTTCATGGATGAGGGAACCATTGTGGAATCCGGTCGGCCCGACGCCGTCTTCGACGCCCCTCATCATCCGCGCACACGCGAATTCCTCGCCAAGGTGCTCGATCACTAGGGCCCGATCAATCACACCGTCTCGCCCATCCACGACAGCGCTCGGTACCCGGCGTCAAGGCTGCCCTCCGCCACACACATGCCGGTATTGTCAAGGTGCCCGTCAATGTAGTGCTTCCAGGTCAGGCCCGCCACCCGCATACCGCACCACCAGGAGAGCATGGAACCGTGTGAGAAAATGGCCACGCTGTCCGCCTTCGTGGCCTCGATTTCCCGCACGACGGCATCGAAGCGCATCAGGGCCTGCCGTCCAGTAATTGATCCTCCCATCGGTTCATCCATTGAATGAGTGAACCAGCGCTCAATGGTGGAGAGGTAGCCGCGGTACGCCGTTTCGTCGCTGCCGCCCTCCCAGCTCCCGGCTTCGATCTCGCGCAAACCATCGCGTTCTACCGGTACGAGGCCACGGCTGCGCGCCAAGGGCGCAGCGGTCTGATGCGTCCGAATCAGGCTCGAGACCCAGATCGCATCAACGGATTCCCCTGACAGACGCTCAACGATCCCAACGGCCTGCTCTCGGCCGCGTTCCGTCAAATGTGCACCCGGGTAGTCCGTATCAATCGTGTGGCTGGCATTCATCTCCGTCTGCCCATGCCGGATCAGGTAAAGGCGCATTGTTCTCCTTTGATCGCACCATCTGCCGCTTAGTCTGCCATAAAACTCAGACGGAGGGCATACTCGGATTGCCGTAAAAGACTCGCTCCACCACCGCTCGGCATCGCCTTGCCAGGCGCAAATAGCTCTCCTCCACCTCATGACGTGAGGCTGCGTCCCATCCGAGCAGGGCCGTGACTACCGCCAACTCATCGGAATCGTGCGGCAGAGCACTTATCTTCGTCGTGAAGGCCCTACCCGTCCCCAGAAAATTTACGTCGCGCAGCTGGGAGGCGAAGCTCCACGCCTCGCGCAGCATTTCCTCGTCCGCGTCAGAGAGTATGCCCACCCGTGCCGCGCCGGCGAGCGCTCCCAAGGTCGAGGTGCACCGAAGTGCCTCGTGCTCGCCCGCGTATCGGAGTTGCAACAACTGCGCGGTCCATTCAACATCCGACAATCCACCGCGTCCCAGTTTGAGGTGATGCTGCGGATCGACACCGCGTGGAATGCGTTCCATCTCCACACGCGCCTTCATCAGTCGGATCTCGCGTATCTGGGCTTGGCTGATACCACCCACAGGGTAACGATACGCATTGATCAGGCCCAAGAAGCGCTCCCCCAGTTCATGATCGCCAGCGCCGTAGCGGGCCCGCAAAAGAGCTTGAATCTCCCAAGTCTGGGCCCATCGTTGGTAATACTCCGCGTAGGCTTCCCAGCTGCGCGACAACGCGCCGTTGCGTCCTTCCGGGCGAAGATCGGTATCAACTGCAAGCGGGGGCTCGCTCCCGGTCTCCGCGAGTAGACGACGTGTCTGCACGGCGACCTCCACGGCAAGGCGTTGCGCACGCTGCGGGTCTACGTTCGCAAACGGCTCATGCACGAAAAGAACATCGGCATCGGAGATGTAGCCCATCTCCTCGCCGCCCATACGGCCCATGGCGACAACCAGGTAGCGCGAAAGCGCCTCCGGTTCGTTCAAGCGTTCCTGCGCGGCCTGAATTCCGGCACGAAGTCCTGCCTCCAACGCGATGTCGGCCGCATGGGAGATCGCTTCTCGACATCCGGGCGGATCGATGACCCGCAGGGTCTGCGCCAGACCGACACGCAGTAATTCACGACGCCGCAGATACCTCCCGGCTTGCGCAATGGCCGTGGGATCACTGCGCCGTGAAAGCATGGAGGCAAGCTCGGCATTGAGCTCATCACGACTGCGCGGATGAAGGTCCGCCACATGTTCCAACCAGCCAATGGACTCCGCGAGGTTGGGGATCTGCGTGGCAACATAGCGCGATGATGACAGCACGTAGCACAGGCGTTGCGCCGCTGCGCCTCCATCGCGCAAGGTGCGCATATACCACGAAGTACGTCCCATTTTCTCCGACAACAACCGGAATGCCAGCAGTCCCGCGTCGGGTTCTGGCCCCTCGGTGAACCAGCCGAGCATCACGGGTAGTAGTTGGCGTTGAATCGCCGCATACCGTGACACCCCGGAAGTCAGGGCATCAATATGTCGCAGTGCACCATGCGGATCCCGATACCCGATAGCGGCAAGACGCGCCTCGGCTGCCTCGGTGTGCAGAGAAATATCGTCAGGTGAAAGTTTGGCAGCCTCCGGCAGGAGCGGCCGGTAGTAGATTTCTTGATGGAGAGATCGCACTTCTCTTCGGGTGTGTTGCCATGCCGTCTCCAGGTCCTCGCCTGTTGCAATGCCCCCGCAACGCATCGCTCGGGCAACCCTGCGCAGATCCGCCACACCGGCCGGAAGCAGATGAGACCGGCGCAGATGCTGCAGTTGGATCCGGTGCTCCAGAACGCGCAGCAGGCGGTAGTCGGCGTCAAGTTTGGCGGCATCACTGCGAGAGACGTAGCCTCCATCACGCAGCGCCGTCAAGGCGGCGAGGGTGGAACGTACTCGCAGCGTCTCGTCCGTACGCCCATGCACGAGTTGGAGCAGCTGAACGGTGAATTCGACATCGCGCAGTCCGCCCTTCCCCAGTTTGAGTTGGCGACCCTCCTCCCGCGCCGGTACGTGTTCTTCTACCCGTTTGCGCATGGCGCGCGAATCCTCAACGAAGTTCTCTCGTCCGGCAGCGCTCCATACCAGGTGCCAGATGCTTTCGATGTAGGCCGCCCCCAATTCGTGGTCACCGGCTATTGGTCGCGCTTTCAGCAATGCCTGAAACTCCCACCCTTTAGCCCAGCGCCGGTAATAGGCCGCGTGGGAATCGAGGGTGCGTACAAGTGGCCCGTCCTTGCCCTCCGGCCGTAAAGCGGCATCAAGCATCCACAGCGCAGGTTCGCCGGCGGGAGCAGCTACCGCTCTACCGACGAAAGAGGCAAGCCTTGTGCCGACTGCAATGACCTCTTCCTCGCTTGTTGTCTCGTCGAGCGCACGAACCACGTACACGACATCGACATCCGATATGTAGTTCAGTTCCCGGGCACCCGTTTTACCCAGCGCAATAATGGCCAGCCCAACATGTTCGGCTCCGGGAGTCTCGGCCCGGGCCAGTGCAAGGGCCGCCTCCAGCGTGCCACCGACGATATCGGCGATCGACTCCCCCACCGGTACGACGGCTGCGAGTGGGTCGGCGCACGTCAGATCGGCGGCGGCAACGGCAACGATTCGCGAGAAATAATGGGCACGGAGAGCGCTAATGCCGGCGGCGCCTCGCATCCGAGCGCAAGGAAATTCGTCCTGTTCATCAGCATCAACCGCGCGTAGGGCCCGCGCACGCTCGACGGCGAGTCCGGGAGAAGGAATCGCTTGTCCACCGATGTCGTCCTCCATTCCGGCGGCACGCGCGGTGCCGTCGTCGGTGTCCAGCGATGCCAGAACAGCGGGATGCGCAATCAGAAAGTCTCCCAAGGCGCTGGACATCCCCAACACGGCAAGGAGTCGCTTCCTCCGTGCTGGGTCGCTCACGATCTCCCGCAGCAACACGCGGCCACCGGAATCGGCCGGAGCCGCGGAGCCGTCCTTGTCGCAGGCCTCCGCCAAACGGATGAGCGCCAGCAGGCAGGCATCCGGGTCAGCGACGGCTGCGAAGTCACCAAGAATCTGCCCTAAGCCGTCACCAGAGGAATCCTGTACGGAGGCGAGCAATCCTGCTGACGCGGGATCATCCAACAGCCGAGCGGCCCGGGCGGGATCCGTAAAACCCGCTCGGCGCAGGCGCGTCGCAAGGCTTTCCTGGCGCATCGGAGCTCATCTCTTACCGGACGCCGTCAGTACGTCGCAAGGAAACGACGGCGCTCAATCGGTGTGACTTGGTGGCGGTACTCGCGCCACTCGTGCTGCTTATCGCGAATGAAGTAGTCGAAGGCGTCCTCTCCGAGTGTCTCCGCAACCAGTTCTGATGATCGCAGCAAAGACACCGCGTTGTTCAATGATTCCGGCAATGACTCAATGCCGGAGGCCTGGCGCTCCATGTCGCTCATTAGAAACACATCGGAGTCCTCGGGCTCGGGGAGCTCGTAGTCACCCTCGATACCGGCCAGTCCCGCACGAAGCAGCACCGCGAAGGCCAGGTATGGGTTCGCGGCCGAATCAACTGCCCGGTATTCCAAACGCGCGGCCGTCTGTTTCTCCGGCTTGTATGCCGGCAGACGAATCAATGCCGACTGGTTATTCGGCCCCCAACACACGTAGGAGGGCGCCTCACCGCCACCCCACAGCCTTTTGTAGGAGTTCACGTGCTGATTCGTGACCGCTGTTATTTCCCGCGCGTGCCGCAGCAGGCCGGCAAGGAACTGCTGCCCCGTCATCGAGAGGCCATAGCGCCCACCCGGATCATAAAAGACGTTACGCTCCCCCTCGAACAGGGACAGATGCGTGTGCATGCCGTTGCCTGGCTGATCGATAAGCGGTTTGGGCATGAAGGAGGCCTGAACGTGCTGGGCGAGGGCAACCTCTTCGATCACCACTTTGAAGGTCATGAGGTTATCCGCCATCGTCAGGGCGTCGGAGTAACGCAGATCGATTTCGTTCTGCCCTGGACCGTTCTCGTGATGGGAGAACTCGACCGAGATGCCCATCTCCTCCAGGTTCAAAATGGCGTCGCGCCTGAAGTCGTGCGCGGTCGAACGCGAGACATGGTCGAAATAGGAGGCCGAGTCGATGGGGACCGGTTCTTTGTACGGGTCAGTCTCCGGACGGAAAAGGTAGAACTCGACCTCGGGGTGCACGTAGAAGGTGAATCCCATGTCGGCAGCCTTTGCAAGTGCGCGCTTCAAGATGGATCGCGGGTCGGAGCGGGCAGGCTCGTCGTCACGTGTCATAATGTCGCAGAACATGCGCGCAACCGGATGGTCGTTATGCCAGGGCAACAGCTGGAAAGTGGAGGCATCCGGGCGCGCGAGCATATCAGATTCGTACACGCGGGTCAGGCCTTGAATCGACGACCCGTCAAAACCGATCCCCTCCTCGAAGGCCTCCTCAAGTTCGGCGGGAGCAACCGCGACCGACTTCAGTTTGCCGACGACATCCGTGAACCACAGCCGCACGAAGCGTACGCCGCGTTCTTCGATGGCACGCAGCACGTATTCCTGTTGACGGTCCATAACTCTCCTTGTATCCAACTGTCCCCATTGTGCCACTGCGGGCGACGACGACGGCGGTTATGCCACGCGCCGCGTCAAAACTGGAGGTACGAGCCGCCGATTCCGCTCAGCTTAAGCGGCTCCTAGCGGCTAAGGCCCGTCGGCCAACAGCTCCACTCCGATACTCCACCTAGGCATATCTGACGCGCGAACCTGTCCAAGCGGTTGTGAGGCACGCTCCGGCGCTGCAAACGGCCAGGGTTAGATCCAGCTGGAGGGAACCCTCCCCAGCCCTCTGTCATGTCGCCAAGCGGAGAATCGGCGTCGCTGGCAGCAGTGTCCGCATGCGTGCGGGCATTGATCAACTCGATGAAGTCTGCCACTTCCTGCCATGTCTGAAACGCGCCACTGGAACGCTGCGCCCACGGCAGGAGGGTCTCAATGCTGGTCGCCGTCGGCACACCGGCCGCACGGCCGAGCCGTTCCAGGCTCTGCGCCCACTCACGCACACAACTGAGCACAAGTGCCCAGGCAGCCAGTTTTGCCAACCGCTCGACACTGGCGCCACACTCCGGGGGAGCCTCAACGAGGAACCGGCGAAATCCGGCCGTTTGGTCGCGCGCCACAACGCCGTAAGCGGTGCGCACCCCGTAGCCGCGCACCGTGAACAAACCCATAATCGTCACCAATGCGCTCACCACGAGCCAGTACGGCCGCAACGCACCCAATGCTGCCAGGACGAAGGTGAATATGAGCGCGAGCCCACCGCTGACCAGTTCGATCGCACCGACGGTTCCCAAATGCTCATGACGGCTGGCGAACCAGGCCCGCCGATCAGTGACCTCGCGGCGCACCCGTGCGGCGATCTGCGTTCCGGCCGAGACCCGTAAGCCCGAGACCCGCGTGGTGGGTTCTCCCAACAGCGGAATGCCTGCTGTTTCCAACTCGTTGCGGAAAAGCCGTGCGTTGAAAGGGTGTGTGCGGGCGTATTCCGGAGATTCGGCAGCGCCGGGGGTCGACAACAGTTCAAGAAAAGCACGTTCCTCAGGAGAGCAGGAAGAATCAGGCGGGCGTCGGTAGACAATCATAATGGCGGGATGACCGGCTGTTAGATGCTGGTACTCCACCAGTTCGATGAAGCCTCGCACTGCTAAGTCGATGAGGATGGAGGCGCTCAGGTTAACCGTGCTGGCATCGCGAACAGCGTATGCACCCTCCGCAATGGTCATCTCCGGCCGTTCGGCTCGCAGCGGCGGCTCCGTCCTGCGAGCACGTTGCAGGGAGTGAGCCCTACCCGCAGCCGGAAACACTCCGCGCGGCAAGTCGGCGAACTCCCGGTCAGGACGCAACGCGGCCAGCAAGATACCGAGCGCAAAGACCACCAGGAAAGCACCCACCCAGAACTCTGCTGTTGTGACCCCGAGGTAGGAAAGGACGGCATTCATCAGCATTCCTTCCGTTCACTCGCCCCATACGTGCCAGGTGCCCGTGCCAACAACACTGGCACCACGTGTTTCCCCATGCTACTGCCCGTCGCCTCCATTCATGTATCCGGCGCGCGCTGTGATCTTCACCGAGTGTCCGCTCTGTCCCTCACCGACTGCCCGAATATCGCCTTGCTGTGGCTTCCCACTATGCCTCCCGGCTACTATGAGGAGAACCCCTCAGGCCAAGGAGAGTCGATGAGTACCTCGAATGCTGCGCCCATCAGACGTGTGCGCGTTCATCACTTGCGCGAAATGAAAGAGCGCCGTGAACCTATCACCATGTTGACCTGCTATGACGCAATCACTGCGCGGATTTTTGACGCCCAGGGCGTAGACGCGCTGCTTGTCGGTGACTCGTACGGCAACACCATGCTCGGCTACCCGTCCACCATTCCTGTGTCCTTGGAGGAGATGATGACTGCAACCGCGGCTGTCGGCCGCGGTACACAACGTGCCTTCGTCATCGCGGATATGCCTTTCGGTTCGTATGAGGAGTCGCCTGCCCAAGCGGTGCGCTCGGCGGTTCGCCTCATGAAGGCCGGCGCCGAGGCCGTAAAACTCGAAGGAGGTACCCGGCAGGCCGACACGATTGCCCGCATCACCGGAGCCGGTATCCCCGTCGTCGGTCATATCGGCTTTACCCCGCAGTCAGAATCCAGCCTGGGAGGACCACGGGTGCAGGGGCGTACCGAGAATACGGAGACGCAACTGATCGACGACGCTGTGGCGGTCCAGGATGCCGGCGCCGTCGTCGTCGTCCTGGAAATGGTACCCGCGCGGCTCGCCGCAAAGATCACAAAGATACTGACGATTCCCACCATCGGGATCGGCGCAGGCGCCGGATGCGACGGACAGGTGTTGGTGTGGACGGACATGGCCGGCATGGCATCATGGACGCCGCGGTTTTCAAAGACTTTCGGCAACGTGGGTGAGGCCTTGCGCGAAGCTGCGACCAACTACTGTCGCGCGGTCAAAGAACGCCAGTTCCCGGAGGAACAACACAGTTTCTGAACGCGGTCACGGTCTTCAGAAACGGTCCCGCGCGTGGTCACAGTAGTGCGCTCACTGCAGTCATGGCTCCGTGGCAGCCAACGCACCGCGTGCCGCAGCGGGCAGATTGCCTCGCGGATACCAATGCCTCGACGCTGCCATCCGATTTCTCCGATGGGTACCCTCGGGTGGCGCTCGCTGCGTATGGAGGCCATCGGTGCCCCACCAGCACCTTCGGCGGCGAGTGACGCCCGATGACGAGTGAAAGGCATAGACTTAGCCTCATGTTGGCAGATCGAGCCCCTTTGGGCACTCTTGTTCCCGGAAAACTCTCCCCTTCTCGTCATGTCCCCGCCACCATTTCACGTCCGGAATACATGTTCCATGACGGTCCGGAAGTGGTAACAGCGTCGGATATCAAGGATGCAGAGATGATCGAGCGTATTCGGGAAGCAGGCCGCATTGCCGCCGATGCGCTCTACGAGGCCGGCCGCGCAATTGCACCGGGCGTAACGACGGATGAATTGGACCGTATAGCCCACGAATACATGTGCGATCACGGCGCCTACCCTTCCTGCCTGGGCTACATGGGATTCCAGAAATCGATCTGCACCTCCATCAACGAGGTGATATGCCACGGCATCCCCGATTCCACGGTGCTATCCGAAGGTGACATCATCAACCTTGATGTCACCGCATACAAGGACGGTGTGCATGGCGACACCAACGCAATGTTCTTGGTGGGTGACGTCGATGAGGAGTCGCGGCTGCTGTGCGAGCGCACGGCCACCTCCATGCTACGCGGTATCAAAGCTGTTAAGCCCGGCCGCCAGATTAACGTCATCGGGCGGGTTATCGAATCGTACGCCAAACGTTTCCAGTACGGCGTCGTCGAGGATTTCACCGGGCATGGAGTGGGTGAGGCATTCCATTCCGGCCTCATCGTGCCGCACTATGACGCCGCCCCGGCTTATGACACCGTCATGGAGCCCGGCATGGTTTTCACGATTGAACCAATGCTGACGCTTGGGGATATTGCGTGGGAGCAGTGGGACGACGGATGGACCGTCGTTACGAAAGACAGGGGTCGTACCGCCCAATGGGAGCACACGATTGTTGTGACCGACGACGGCGCGGAGATTCTGACGCTTCCGAGTACCCCGGATCTCGCCCCGCACCTGTGACATCAGGGTGCGTCGCGTGCCCGCGCCGCACTCGAGACGATGGCGGTAAAGCACCCGGATCACAATCGGCGCAAAACGCGAGCGCATAAGGCGTCTCCTTCCATGCCCCATTTGCGGTAGTCTGCCAGTAGGACCGAAAGGAAACGTCATGGCAGCATACCCGAGCAACATTGCTCTTGGAATTGACATCGGTGGGTCAGGCATCAAGGGCGCGCCTGTTGATCTGGAGACCGGCACTTTCTTCGCGCCGCGCCACCGCATCCCCACTCCGCAGCCGGCAACGCCCGAGGCCGTCGCGGCTACCGTTGCCGAGTTGGTGCAGCATTTCGATCCCGACGGTGAACTGCCTATCGGTATTGATCTGCCCGCACCGATCCTGGATGGAGTGATCCCCTCCATGGCAAACCTGGATAAGTCGTGGGCAGGTGTGAACGGGGACGAGCTCTTCGCAAACGTACTTGGCCGTCCGGTTACCCTAGTGAACGACGCCGACGCAGCGGGCTACGCAGAAGTGCGCTACGGAGCCGCTGTGGGACGTTCCGGACTGACCATCGTTCTTACGCTGGGTACCGGCATCGGTTCCGCGCTGGTGGTCAATGACGTGCTGGTTCCCAACACGGAGCTGGGTCATGTGGAACTCGACGGTTACGACGCCGAGACACGCGCTTCATCGGCGGTGTACGAGCGGGAGAAGCTGAGCTACAAGCAATGGGCGAAACGCCTGCAACGCTACCTCAGTTACCTGGAGGGGCTCTTCTTCCCATCGGTGTTCATTATTGGCGGCGGTATCAGCCGGAAGTCTGAGAAGTTCCTGCCGCTGATCGACACCCGTGCGCCCCTGATTCCCGCCCGATTACTGAATACTGCGGGTATTGTCGGCTCGGCGCTTCTGGCCGCAGAAGCCGTGGGCCGAGCTCCGGGGACGATCACCCCACTGCCGCCTTTGCCGGAGAAAGCGGATGAGGGCAGGAAAGCGGATGCGCCTCGTCGCACGAAGGCGAAGAAGGTCGGCTCACGCAAGAAGAACACATCCAAGGCGGGCAAGTTCACCTCCGAGTCCAACAAGGGCAATAGATCCAAGCAAAGTTCCACGTCCAAGAAGGACAAGGTCAAAAAAGCAAAGAAGAAGCAGAAGAAGGCGTGAAAGCAGTGATAGCGCAGCGCCGGTCAGTGATACCGCAGCGCCGGTGGCACCGCGTTCATTGCGACATCTACAGCCGCGCACCGCTCTGGTCTGCGCCACCATGCGAGCGAATGAGTCGGCCGATACGCCGGGTTCTGTTCCGCCCGAAAACCGGGCGGCGGCGGCCATCCATCTAGGTCGCGTGTTACCACGAGACTCGAGCAGTCCACCCGCGCGCTAAGCGGGACGCCTCAAACGCGCGCTGTCTGACCTTGCTCCCGGTGGGGCTTGCCGTGCCGTCGCGGTCACCCGCAACGCGGTGGTCTCTTACACCACCGTTTCACCCTTACCTCGGCCGCAGCCGCGGCGGTCTATTCTCTGTGGCGCTATCCCGCGGGTCGCCCCGGGTGGGCGTTACCCACCACCGTTCCCTATGGAGCCCGGACGTTCCTCGGGGCCCGCAGATTCCCGCAGGCCACGCGGCCGCCTGGCCGACTCATTCGCCCTGTCATCGTAGTCCACCAGAAGCCCGTCGGGAAACTGTGCGGTGAGGTCCTCCGGCCGATCAATACACACGGCGTTGACCGCAGGGCACCTGTTTCACACCATCCGGTTTGCCTGGCCTGCTTACGGGCACCTATCAACTCGCGTTACGCCGCCTCGTATACCTGACTCCGCGCGTCGGCTTGACGCGCTCTAGTTCGGCAAACGGACGATAATGCAGTCGTAGTCCTCCGACAGATAGATCTCATCTTCCGGTGCCGACTTGATCTGCGCTACTTCTACCGGTGACAGCGTAATACCCGCTCCGGTCTGCCCGTTGGGTCGCATCCCGAGCACCGCGTAGCCGCCAGTGGCCCGTGCCCGTTCGTACACGGTTTTCAGATCCTCGGCCAGCGGCGTAAACAGGCGTTCACGCTCGGCCTTCAGTTTCTCCTGCTGAGCGGTAATTCCCTCAACAACATCCTCCAATTCGGCGCGCCGGGCAAGAATCTCATCCTTGAGCCGCGAAATCTCACCCCGCAGCGTCGAAACGTTCTCCTCGCTTTCCTCGAGGAAGGCAAGCGCCTCAAATTCCGTATCGGAGGCGCGCGCAAGAATCTCTCGCAGGCCTGCGATCTCTGCCTGCAGTGCTACCAGGTCACGTGAAGTCAACCCTTCGCCTGAGTTCAGTTGCCCTTCCTTCGTCTCGATGTCTTGCTGCAGTGCGGCACTCTTCGCCTCGGCCGCGGTCAACTCTTGCTGCGCCTGTGCCACTCGTTCCTCTGCGGCCTGCAGCTCGCGCCCTTTGGCCGCCGCGCCGTTCATCATGCCGACCAACTCCTGGCGTAAGGGATGTTTCTTGTTGTCCCGTTCGAGGCGGGCGATCTGGGAATCCAGTTCGGCAACCTCCAGGAGCTGCCTCTGATCGGATGCGGGTGCCTGTGCCATGTTCACGACCTTAGCGAAAGGGACCAGGGATCGGTAGGAATCTCAGAAATATACATGTCGTTAATATCCAGACCCGGCAGGTGCGCGGCAAGCCTCGTTGCCATAATCGGCAGCAATGGCCACTCACTTGCCCAATGCGTAGCGCAGACAAGCGAACAGCCGCCATTCCACAGGTGATCCGTTGCCGGGTGATGGCGCAGATCGGCCGTCACGTACACATCCGCTCCGGCCGCATTGGCATTATCAAGGAGTGAATCACCCGATCCGGAGCAAATGGCCACTCGTCGTATCGGGCGTTGCAAGTCACCGCCCACGAGCACACCCGCCGGCACCCGCGGAAGTACCTCTTCAACATGCCGCGCGAATTCCTCCAACGTCAATGCCTGCTCAAGTGTGCCGACCCCGCCTATGCCGGTCTCTTCATCAAGCGGCGCCTCGATGCTCACGCCTAACAGCTCGGCGAGCGCCGCCGTCGATGCGGCGACATCGGCATTCGTATGCGCCGAGAAGAGGGCCACTCCACCGCGGATCAGCGAGGTGACCCACCGTCCCTTACCCGTCGTAGCGGCCACTGAGTGAGTACCGCGCAGATATAGCGGATGATGAGTAATGAGCATATCGACGCCGCGTTCCAGGGCCTCATCCACAGTTGCCTGTGCCGGATCGACGGCGAAGCCTATACTCCTCACACTGGCGGCCGGGTCACCCACCGATAGGCCGACGCGGTCCCATGCCTCACAGGTATCGGGAGGAAATAACGCATCCATCACCGCTACTACATCGCCTACGGTTATGGGCGCAGAGCCGGACTCAGTCATGCAATAAGCCTACCGGCTCAAAGACGTTTAGACAGCACTGCCCCGCATTGCGACCCATCACCGCAGGCGGCGCTGACAGTGCCGAGCACGGCCATACCCCTCGTCGGCCCGACGCCGCCCGACGCTACCCGGCGCCAACCCGCCAAGAATGTCGCATCACCGGGCTAGCACTGCCGATTGTTCGAGTAGGTATCTTGCCCGCACCTGCGCAATCACATACAACTCGGCCGCACGAGAAATCCATACCGCTTTGCTTGCGGCTCGGCTCACCGCCCAGTAACATGAGTGTTGTCACACATACCGGGTAACAAAGGAGGCACGGTGTCTGTTCGTCTCGCGTTGCTGTCGTTGCTTATCGAAGAGCCACGCGGCGTGTACCAGTTGCGCCAGCTCTTTGAGGAGCGCACCACGTGGAATATCAATATTGGCCAGGTCTACCAGACCATGCAGCGTCTGGAGCGTGACGGCCTCGTCGAGTATGCCGACAGCGAAGGCCGTGCCGAATTGTTCCGGATCAGCGATACAGGGTATGAGGAACTCCAGCATTGGTGGGATACACCGACAACCGTTGATCGCTCGGAACGCGACGATCTAGTTATGAAGGTAGCTCTAGCTGTAACCATTCCCGGGATTAACGTGCAACGGCTCATTCAACAGCAACGCAATGCCACGTTGTCAGAGCTACGAGATGTCACCCGGCTTAAGCGCACCGATGACGACCCCACCTGGCAGCTCGTCTTAGACCGCCGCATTTTCGATCTCGAGGCCGAGGCGCGTTGGCTCGACCACATCGAGGGCGCTGCCGTGGCTGCAGCCGCTCGCCGAGCGCCGCTCGCCGCCGCTTCCTACGCCGAGGCCGATAATCCAACCCCCGCGGGTCGAAATCGCTGAACATGACCGGTCGCGGCTCTTCCGCTCCGGTGTTGCGCCTCGAGCATGTCACACGTACCTTCGGCAGTGGGGTCACCACTGTCGTGGCTATTGACGATATCAATCTGACCGTTTCACGCGGGGAACTCGTAGCTGTTATGGGCCCCTCCGGTTCGGGCAAGTCCACCCTATTGAACATTTGCGGTGCCCTCGACGTTCCCGATGTGGGGACCGTTACGATTGATGGGACGAACCTCTCCGGGCTCTCACCTGCCGGTCGGGCACGGCTGCGACGTCGTCGGCTCGGATACGTGTTTCAGGACTTCAATCTCATCCCATCTCTTACCGCAGTAGAAAACGTTACGCTTCCCTTGGAACTGGATCACGCGCCACGTGCGCAAGCACGCGAGGAAGCATGCAACGCACTTGACGACCTCGGGGTGCTGGACCTGGCTGATCGCTTCCCTGATGACATGTCCGGAGGTCAAAGGCAACGGGTTGCGATCGCGCGCGCAGTCGTGGGGACCCGTTCGTTATTGCTGGCAGACGAGCCTACCGGCGCATTGGACTCCAGCACCGGAGACGCCGTCATGTCAGTTCTGCGCGAAAGGGTTGACGACGGTGCAGCCGGAGTTCTCGTCACTCATGAGGCGCGCCTGGCGGCGTGGGCTGATCGGACAATCTTCCTGCGCGACGGGCACATCACCGATGCCACGCGGTACGAGAGCTTTGAGAGCCTACTGGATCCATCATGAACCGCGCCGTCTGGCGCCTGGCCCGGCGCGAACTCACCCGTCACCGCATACGTAGTCTGTTCGCGCTGCTGCTGGTGGCGCTGCCGGTGGCCGCAATCAGTGCACTCGGTGTTGTAAGCACTAGTGTCAACAACCTCCAGTCCCAACTCGAGGAAAACGTACAGGCCACTATCCTTTATTTCGGGGTACCCGTCCACCAGGACCCCCTGGTTACGCCATCAACACGAGGGGCGGGCAACTACCCAGCTCCGTCGATGTACCGACGGCGGTCACACCTCTTATCCCCGACGACGACATCGTGACGCTCGATGCCGACCTCACCGTCAAAATACGTTCTTCCACACAAGAGGTTTTCGCCACTCTGCGCCAAGTGGACACCCGTGATCTCACAGCCAGCACGCCCATTACAACCGGTGGACGACCGGGGAAGGGGGAAATCGCCCTGACGCAGGAGTACGCCCGCGAACTGGGCGTGCACATCGGTGACAGCGTGCAGCTCTACTACGACAGTCACTGGACTCGTGTTACCGTCGTCGGAATCGGTAGCAATCTTTTGGCCCCCGATCAGCTGGTGACAAACGACGACACCCTAACGGTCGGTACGGCGAGGTGGATTATCACGGGTCCAACGCCCATTGACTGGGACACCGTCAAAGCGCTCAACGAACGTGGTTTTGTCGTTGAGTCCGCCTGGGTACTAGCCCATCCGCCGCCGCTCTCCAAGCAGTATCCCGATATTCTCGCTGATTCACAGGCAGGAGCCGGGGCTGGTTTCTCGATCAGCGACTGGCTGTGGACCGGTGGACTCGTAGCTGCCGGACTTGTCGAGATGGCACTGCTTATCACGCCTATCTTCACAGTGTCCGTCAAGCGGCAGACAAGATCGATTGCGCTGACGGCAGCAATTGGTGCCACCACTAGGCAACAACGATTACTTGTGCTCCTCCAGGGAGCCATTCTCGGGTTCCTCGGCAGCGCCCTCGGTATCGGGATCGGGAGCACTGCCGCCATCGGCTATCTGCACCACCGCGAATTTCTACCAACCATCCCGTGGTTATGGCTAGTAGGAACGGCGTTGCTGGGACTATTTCTTGGAATTGTGTCCGCCTGGTTCCCCGCCCGTTCCGCTGGACAGATCAATGTCATTCGCGCTCTATCTGGTCGACGTGCCATCGCCACACAACACGGACGGCGACACCAGTTCCGAAGATTTGTGTTCCCCGCTTTGATTGTCATCGGCGGACTCATTCAGCTCTTGGCAGTGCGCGAAACACGTTATCTGACCTTCGTTGGCGGCACCGGTCTGTTCTTTCTTGGTCTCATAGGCTGCGCACCGCAATTCATTGCGCTAGCTGCCTACGCAACCTCACGAATCTCACTACCCCTGCGCCTGGCAAGTCGCGAGGTGCGCCGTTCTTCTCACCGTACCGTGCCGGCGACCGCCGCTATACTCGGTGCAACACTAGTGACGAGTATGACTTTGGTTACGGTAACTTCGAACACCATGCAAAACTATGCCCGTCAGGCACGTGTCGGCCCGCAGGCCTCCATTCTCGTCGGCCCGCGCAATCTCGACTTGGCCACCGACGCCGACTACCGGCAGCTGACAGCCGCACGCGAACGCGTTGAGGAGATCGTCGGCCCTTCGGCCACCGCACCTCTATATGCGGTGTGGGACTCCACCCATATGACATATCTGTTAGCCGATATTCCGCCGGAACAGGAATGCCCGCTGTACACCATCCCCAATGCCGATGAGACCCCCGCAATCGAAAAGCAGTACACGGATGATCCAAGGTGCGAGAGCTTCTTCAACAATTCCTGGTGGGAGAGGCCCGAGTTGCCCAGCCCTGATGACGGCATCCTTGCTCTCGTAGACGATGGAAACTACCTGGAGACAAGTGGCCTGCTTACTGACACGCAACTCGCGCAAGCCCGGAGGACTCTCGCGGAAGGCGGCGTGGTGCTCTACGAGTCCAATGCCATCGTCGAGGGCAGGGCCACCATGCAATTGTGGGGTTGGGACGGTAGCAACAACGAGCAAATCCTATTGGAGCAGATGCAACTACCCGCGGTCCACGCGCTTCCCTATACCTTCCCCTACATGGTGCTCAGTCCGGCAGCAATCGAACAATTCGGACTGACACCGGTTCAAGTCGGCACACTCATCGTGCCCAAGAATCCGCCGGACGCCTTCGAAGCTGATGAGGTTCGTAGCACAATTCGCGCGGAGTACAGCCTTTTGAGGGCAATCGTATCCCAACAGCGTCCCGTCGAAGTACTAACTCCTTTCCTACTCAGTGCCCTCATCCTCTTCATTCTGATAGGCGCAGTGCTCCTGGTGCTCGCTCTCGCCAGCCAGGAAACTCGTGACGACCTCGGCACCATGGATGCCGTTGGTGCTCCCCCCGCACTGCGCCGCCGTTACGCGGCCGCCCAGTCCACCTTGATCGCCTTGGCATGCAGTCCGATCGGAATTCTGGGCGGAATCTACGCGGGCGCCCTGAGTGTGCACATAACCGCGTCGGAGTTACACATCCCCTGGCCACTCATCCCGCTGATCGTGCTGATGCCCCTGCTCGCGGCTTTCACCGGTGCCTGCGCCGCGCCGCGGCGTCCACGCCTGACCCGGCGCAGGGACTAGATATCGTCGCACACACAGATGCGGATAGGCGAGCCACCGACGGAGGCACGACTCTCCTGGAGAGTCACGGCCGCACAGAACGTGCCCGCATAGAACCTGGGCGTTCACGAAATACTGAATACTGACGACGCAAGGGCACCGGGCGGTGTCCCAACCGAAGCGAATGAGCTACCAGCGTCCACTGCGGTGGGCCCGGCCGGATTCGAACCGACGACACCTGCGGTGTAAACGCAGTGCTCTAACCAGCTGAGCTACAGGCCCATGTCCACCCAGACCCCTATCGTGCGGTCACGGGTGGGCACTCGTCATACACTACCGCAAACTGATGGCAATCCGCACGACGCGCGGTCGGCGTATCCGCAGGCGCACGCCGTGCAACCCGCCCGGCTAGCGACGCGGCCCCTGCGCCGTCAGACGCACACCGGTCCACGTGTCGCTGACCGCCACCGTTGTGGTAGCCAGCATCCCCGCCGTTTCCGCCGCCTCCTCGATGACGTCCGCCTGCACGTGACCAAGCTGCCGCGGACCGGGCACAAGAAGCCAGCACAGCGCCGCCTCTGAATCGAGGTTTGCCTTGATATCGAGGATGAGATCAGCGAGGTCATCGGCATCGCCGTCGTCGTCACGCCACCAGGCCAGTGCCCCATCCGCAATGTCTGGGTAGTCTTCATCCACTAACTCACCACCTATGGCCTCTTCAACCATTGCGCGCACGGTGGCGTCAACGTCATCGTCGTATCCGAATTCTTGGACAACACTTCCCTCGGTGAAACCCAACGATCTCATGGGAACTAGCCCACCGCATTCCCCGCGATTTCGCAAGTGGAGACACCTTCCGCGTGCCGCAATTCAGCTATGAGAAGGCACGACGTGAGCATAATGGCATACGGATCACACGCCAGAAGCGCTTAGGCAGGATAGACTTAGTCCACACCCGGGACTTTCGTCCATCATGACCGGTGGCACAGAACACACCCGGGGCCAACGCCGCTGTCAACCAAGGGAGATTCCATGAGCCAGCAGACTCCACCCCTCATTAACGGTCAGCTCAGCCAGGTGCCCGATATCGACCCAGAAGAAACCAGTGAGTGGGTCGATTCAATCGATAACCTCATCGAGTCAGGAGGCGCCTTACGCGCCCGTTACATCCTGACCAGCCTGGAGCAGCGAGCACGCCAGAAGGGTGTGAACATCCCGCCAAATCTCGTCACTCCGTATATCAACACCATCCCGGTGGAAGACGAACCGTTCTATCCCGGTGACGAGACACTCGAGCGGCAGTTTCGACGCTGGGTGCGGTGGAACGCCGCAGTGATGGTGACCAGGGCGCAGCGCCCGGGCGTGGCAGTCGGCGGTCACATTTCGTCCTTCGCGGCGCAGGCAACGCTGTACGAAGTCGGTTTCAATAACTTCTTCCGCGGCAAAGATCACCTGGGCGGTGGCGACCAGGTGTACTTCCAGGGTCATTCCTCTCCCGGCAACTACGCGCGCGCCTTCCTGGAAGGTCGGCTACGTGAGGAAGATCTCGACTCGTTCCGGCAGCAGGTGTCACGGCCTTCCGGTGGGCGTGGCCTGCCCTCCTATCCGCATCCGCACCAGATGGCGGACTTCTGGGAGTTCCCGACCGTTTCCTTGGGTATTGGTCCGCTCAATGCCATCTACCAGGCATGGTTCAACCGCTACCTCGATGAGCGCGGGATTAAGGACACCAAGAACCAGCACGTGTGGGCCTTCATGGGCGACGGCGAAATGGACGAGGCAGAATCGCGTGGACTACTGCAAACCGCCTCTTCACAGGGCCTCGACAATCTCACCTTCGTGATCAACTGCAACCTCCAGCGCCTGGACGGCCCGGTGCGCGGTAACGGCAAGATCATTCAGGAACTCGAAGCCTTCTTCAAGGGAGCCGGCTGGAACGTCATCAAGGTAATCTGGGGTCGCGAGTGGGATCGGCTCCTACAAGCCGATAAGGATGGCGCACTTGTCAATCTGATGAACGAGACGCTCGACGGCGATTATCAGAGTTTCAAAGCGCATGACGGTGCCTATGTACGCAACGAATTCTTTGGGCGTGATCCCCGCACCAAGGCGATGGTGGCCGACTGGAGCGACGAGCAGATCTGGTCGCTTAAGCGCGGCGGCCACGACTACCGCAAGGTCTATGCGGCTTACAAAGCGGCTTTGGAGCATACCGGACGCCCCACCGTGATTCTCGCGCACACGATCAAGGGCTACGCGCTGGGAACCAACTTCGCCGGCCGAAATTCAACGCACCAGATGAAAAAACTGAATTCAGCGGACCTCAAACTGCTACGCGACACGCTACATCTCGACATCGACGACACCCAGTTGGAGGATCCTTACACGGCTCCCTATTACAAGCCGGAGCCAGATCATCCCGCAATGCAATACATGCTGGACAAGCGCGCCGCACTTGGAGGCTTCTTGCCGGAACGACGCGTCTTTTCTCAAGGCGTCACCATGCCCAAGAAGAAGCACTTCGATACCTTGAAACCCGGCTCTGGAAAACAGAAAGTAGCCACCACGATGGCGCTGGTTCGCTTGGTGAAGGACCTCATCAAAGATAAAGACTTCGGCTACCGCATAGTGCCAATTATCCCGGATGAAGCCCGCACCTTCGGATTGGAGGCACTGTTCCCCTCAGCGAAGATCTTCAACACGCTTGGCCAGCAGTACACTGCGGTGGATCAAGACATGCTGCTGTCCTACAAGGAGTCTGAGAAGGGCCAGTTGCTGCACACCGGTATCTCGGAAGCCGGCTCGACTGCGGCCTTCACGGCTGTCGGTACCTCGTATGCCACCCATGGCACGCCAATGGTCCCCTTCTATATCTACTACTCCA
The DNA here is from genome assembly GCF_003073475.1 of Actinobaculum sp. 313. Classification (GTDB taxonomy): domain Bacteria; phylum Actinomycetota; class Actinomycetes; order Actinomycetales; family Actinomycetaceae; genus Asp313. The sequence goes on from NZ_CP029033.1 coordinate 1,643,126, forward strand.
TGTTTGGTTTCCAGCGCACCGGAGACCTCTTCTGGGCGGCTGCCGACCAGATGGCGCGCGGCTTCGTCGTCGGTGCTACCGCTGGACGTACGACGCTCACGGGCGAAGGACTGCAGCATCTTGACGGTCATTCCCCGATCCTCGCTTCCACCAACCCGAGTGCAGTGATCTATGACCCGGCCTATGCCTACGAGATCGCGCATATCTTCCGTGACGGCTTGGTGCGGATGTACGGCGACGGCTCTGACGGACGCGATCCGAATGTCTTTTACTATCTGACCGTGTACAACGAACCCATTCACCAGCCCGCAGAACCGGAGAATGTGGATGCCGAAGGTATTCTTAAGGGCATCTATCTCCTCGACGGCGTCGAGGGCGATGGGCCGCGCGTGCAACTGCTTGCCTCCGGCGTAGGGGTGCCGTGGGCGCGCGAGGCGCGGCGCTTACTGGCAGAGGACTGGGGCGTGCGAGCGGCCGTTTGGTCGGTGACATCCTGGTATGAGTTGCGCAAGGATGGGCTCGCCGCCGATCAGCACAACTTCCTGCACCCGGAGGAGCCGATACGCACTGCATATGTGACGGAGAAGCTACAGGGCGCCGAGGGGCCCTTTGTCGCCACCTCCGACTATGATCATCAGGTACAGGACGCAATCCGCCCCTGGATCCCCGGCGCATACTACACACTGGGCGCAAATGGGTTCGGGTTCTCAGATACCCGCTCAGCCGCACGGCGCAATTTCAAGATCGATGCCGCATCCATGGTGGTGCGCGCTCTGCAGGGCCTCGCAGACCAAGGGGCAATTGATCGCAGCGTGGTCAAGCAGGCAATTGACCGCTACGATCTGTTCAACCCCAATGCAGCGGAGCCTGTCCGCGATCTTTAGAGAAACCCGTAGGAAGCTCCCGTGACATTGATCCGAATGGCCGGGAACTTCCTACGGCGCCGCCGTGGCATCGTAGCGGCTATCGTCTTGCTCCAGCTCGCGCAGGTGCTTTTCAACCTATCGCTCCGTTGCTCGGCGCGGACATTATTGACCACGGAATCCTGCACGGTGACACCGCATTCATCTGGCATACGGGTGGCATCATGCTCGGTGCGACCCTGGTTCAGATGGGGTGTTCCGTTCTGGCGATCTATCTTGGTTCGCGTACCGCAATGGCACTGGGACGCGAGTTGCGGGCGGAGACTTTCCGGCACGTCCAACGCTTCACCACCGCTAACCGGCATCACTTCGATGCACCCACGCTGATCACCCGGACCACGAATGACGTCACACAGGTCCAGATGGTGGTGCTACTGACGTTCACCGTGATTGTCAACGCTCCCATCATGGGAATAGGCGGAGTGGTTATGGCGATCAGGCAGGACACTCAGCTGTCCTTACTGCTCCTACTGGTTGTTCCACTCCTCTTCACACTCATCCTGCTCGTCATGTCCGCACTGAGTCCCCGGCATGTGATCCAGCAGCAGCGCATTGATCGCATCTCGACGCTTCTGCGCGAGCAGCTCACCGGAGTGCGCGTAATCCGGGCTTTTCGCCGACAAGGCGCCGAGGCGCGCACATTTGACGACGCCAATACGCAGCTGCGTTCATCTCCCACCTCATGATGATTCTCGGCGCCGTCACGATGACGGGAATGATGTCCATGCTCTATACGCGCCGGCAGGTCTCCGCCAAACGGATCCGGGAAATCCTTGATACCCGGCCGTCAATTGCCGCACCGGAGCATCCACTGCACATTCCTTCCGGCCCGCTGACCTTTGCCCGTGATCCTGTGACGCTACGGTATCCGGGAGCGGAGGAACCCGTGCTGCGGGACGTCAGCTTGACACTGGCTCCGGGCACTACGACCGCGATCATTGGCTCCACCGGCTCGGGAAAGTCTTCGATTGTACGACTATTGCCTCGGCTCGTGGATGCTGGCGACGGCGCCATCACCGCCGGAGGCATCCCGCTGACAGCACCGGATCCTGCGGAGCTGCGACGGCGCGTAGCCGTCGTACCGCAACCTTCTTGCTCTCCGGGACTGTTGCATCCAATGTCACGGGGCGTATTCGCCCGGAGGTGAGGAGGAACAACGCGTAATCGCGGCACTGAAGGCAGCCCAGACATGGGCCTTCGTCTCCGAAGCCGACATTCACGCCTCGATCAAGGCCGGCGGCCGTAACCTCTCCGGCGGGCAACGGCAGCGATTGACCATTGCCCGTGCATTGTACCGGTGCCTGCCCGATCCCAGTGGTAAACGCCAAGCGGATTCGCTCCGCATGAGGGAACCCGGAAGCGGCGCAGCAGAGCCGTACAGCACCTCACGCGACCTGCGCACCGCCCTGAAACGTCTAGCGGACATGCTGCAGCCGGCGCGTCTACAAATCATCGCCATTCTCCTCATTAGCCTGGCTGCCACCGTCGGTACCGTAGCAGCACCGAAGCTACTTGGAGACGCAACCAACCTGGTGGTTGATGGTGTTGCGGCACACGGAGTCGACTTCGCCGCTTTGCTGCACCTGCTCGCCGTCGTAGCCGCGTACTACATCGCCGCCGGTGTTCTGCAGTTTATCGGCGGCTTCATCACTCGAATAGTTGTGCAAAACCTCGGCTATCGGCTACGAGGCGCTACGCGAGACAAAATCGACCGCCTGCCCCGGTCATTTCTCGGTAGGCAGCAGCGTGGCGATTTGCTCTCCCGAGTCACCAACGACATCGGCAACATCACGCAAACCTTGCTGCAGACGCTTAACCAGCTAGTCTCCTCGATCTACCTCCTTATTGGCACTCGCCATGATTTTTTCGACCTCATGGTCGCTTGCGTTGCTCTCGGTGGCCGTTCTGCCCATCGGCGTGGTCGGAACTCTGGCGATTCTGCGTCGCTCGCGGACACAGTTTCGGCGGCAATGGAAGACCACAAGAGACGTTTCCGCTATCATCGAGGAGTCGTTCACAGGCCTTGACGTCGTCACCGCTTACGGCCTTGGAAGAGGGGTTCGAGGACGTCTTCGACGAAGCCAATGAGCGGCTTTTTCAGGCGGGATTCCGCGGGCAGGCACTTTCGCAGCTGTCGCAACCAGTGATGAACTTCGTCGCGAATCTCTCTTTTGTCATTGTGCTTGTTGCGGGTGCCTTCCAAGTCTGGGCAGGACGCTTGTCGATCGGTGGGATTCAGGCATTCATCCAGTACTCCCGACAACTGACGAACCCCATCCAGGCACTTTCATCCATGGCGAATCTCATTCAGTCCGGTACCGCCTCCGGTGAGCGTGCCTTCGATTTTCTTGATACCGCGGAGATGATGCCGGATGCGACCACCCCATACGAGGAGCTTGTGGCGCCGGAGAAGCGCCAGGGACACGTCGAATTCCGACACATACACTTCGGGTACACCGAGCGGGCAGTGATTGACGATCTCTCCCTGACCATTCAACACGGGCAAACCGTGGCCATCGTCGGACCAACCGGCGCAGGCAAGACCACGCTGGTGAATCTACTGATGCGCTTCTATGAACTCGACGGGGGCGAGAGCCTCCTTGACGGAATGCCCATCTCCAGCTCGAGCACGAAGGTTTGACACGGCTCGAGGCGAGATCCTCCTTGACGGAATGCCCATCTCCAGCATGACGAAGGATTCGTTGCGCGAACCCATGGGGATGGTTCTCCAGGACACGTGGCTGTTTGAAGGAACAATTGCCGAGAACCTTGCCTTCGGGCGCGAGGGCGCAGAACGCAGCGAGATCATTGCAGCGGCGGAAGCGACCGGCGGCGACCAGATGATCCGCATGCTGCCACTGGGCTACGATACCCCGGTCTCCGACGACGGCGGGTCGATCTCGGCCAGAGAGAAACAACTGCTCACATATAGCCCGAGCCTACCTGCGCGACCCCGACATCCTCATTCTCGATGAGGCGACGTCGTCGGTTGATACCCGCACCGAAATGCTTGTGCAGCGCGCCATGGCGCGCTGCGGCGCGGGCGCACGTCGTTTGTGATCGCTCACCGTCTCTCAACGATCCGCAGTGTGGACCTCATCGTCGTTATGGAACACGGCGATGCCGTAGAAACCGGGCGGCACGAGGATCTCATTGCTCGCGGCGGAGCATACGCGCGGCTGTATCAGGCGCAGTCTCTGGGAGCACAGCGTCACGAATGATGACCTCCAGTTCCTCAACCGTGGCCGCTGTTCTCCATGCCTGAACGTATTCTTCCTCGCGTGCTGCACCCCAGCGGACCAGAATCGTCCGCATGCCGTTGGCCGCTGCGCCGTCAGTGTCATAGCACCGATCACCGACCATCAGGGCGTCAGCAGTTGCAATCCCCACGGCGCGCAGCGCCGCGAGAGCATCGGCTATGATCTCGCTTTTGCCCGCTCTTCCCTCCAGTGCATCGGAACCGCAGATCACCGTGAAATTGCCTGCGACACCGAGGTACTCCAATAGGTCACGCGCAGATTCTTCACGTTTAGAGGTGGCCACGGCCAGGGGGATACCGGCGGAGGCGAGATTCTTCAAGAGACCGCTAATACCGGGAAACAACAAGGTTTCGTACATGTGCTGTGCATACCGCGAACGGTATGCGCGCACGTAGTAAGCAATGTCGTCTACCCCGAGTTCTTGAAAGGAGCTTCGTAGGGGCGGCCCAATAAAGTGGCGGTAGAACGATGGGTCGTGATCAACACCTGCTTCTTCCCGCATCGTCTCCGCGAAGCACCGGGTAACAATCGGCTCCGAATCAGTCAATGTGCCGTCAAGGTCAAAGAGTACCGGTCTCATAGTGATATGCCCGTCACGTCGCCGGCGCCCTGTCGAGCGATCTCGCCAGTTACAAGATCAAGTACCGTTGTCGCACCGCCTTCACCACACGGACCATCAACGACAATATCAAGCGCATGACCAATGGACTCGTTGACCTGCCATCCCTCGCTCAGCGGCTCCTCTTCACCGGGAAGAATGAGGGAGGAAGACAGCAGCGGTTCGCCCATCGCGCCGACCAATGCCTGCGTGATCTTGTGATCGGGAATTCTCACTCCCACCGTCCGCTTCTTCGGGTTCAGCGTCATACGGGGAACTTCCTTTGTCCCCTTGAGAATAAAGGTGTAGGGGCCGGGGGTCAGCGATTTGATGAGCCGGAAGTATGGGTTGTCCACAATGACGAGTTGACCGAGTTGCGCGAAATCATGGCAGAGCAGTGTGAAGTGGTGCTTCTCCCCCACTTGGCGGATGTCACGAATACGGTCTAGCCCCTCCTTATTTCCCAGGGCACAGACAATGGCGTAGCCGGAATCCGTTGGTAGTGCGGCGACTTCGCCTCTGCGTAGCCGTTCCACCACCCGGTCTATCAGGCGTGGTTGCGGGTCAATCGGGTGTATCTCAACAAGACGTGCCATATCCTGAGCCTAGCGAATTATGCGAGGTGATGTTATGAACAACCAGTTAATTGCCGTGGCGCGTGAGGTGCTGGCCCGCGAAGGCGTGCCGGAGGCGGAACATGTGGACATCAACTTTTCTTTGCGGGCAGTGGACCGTGTCACGCGATGGGCGGTGGCGGTTGCCATTGAGTCTGCCGGAGGCGGACAGCTTACAGATGAGCAGATTTGCGCCGCCCAGACGATTCGCGACCTTCTTCCCTAGTCCACCCATCCACTGAACGACCTCCTACACCATCTGCGATATCACGGCGGATGAGGAACGGTCGGGTCACGCTCGCCGGGTACCCGATCGCCCACCGTCAACCGACTCGATGCAACCAACGCACCGGCGCACCTGCACCGGCATAACGGAACGGCTCCAACTCGTCGTCCCACGCCTGGCCCAGCGCCACATCCAGTAGTCGCCGAAGCTCGGCGGAGTCCTCTCCAGCTTGGTCGAGTGCGGCACGAATCCGATTCTCCGGGACGACGACGTTCCCCGTCATGTCGGTCTGTGCGAAAAAGATCCCCAAACCAGGAGTGCATGACCATCTGCCTCCCTCGGAGACCGCAGTGGGGTCCTCTGTGATTTCGAAACGCAGATGTTCCCATCCGCCGAGCGCAGAGGCGAGCATCGCACCGGTACCCGCCTCACCGGTCCACGACGTTTCAGCGCGGTTCATCGACGGTAAGGCAGGTTGCCGAGTCCACTCGAAGTGCGGTTCGTAGCCGAGTACACTAGCAACCGCCCACTCAACATGAGGTTGAACGGCCGGTGTAACCGAGTGGATGAATATGACGCCTCGGGTGGCGTGTTTTGCCTTCATAGCATCCTCCTGCGCTTCGGTGGCTTTCCCCTTGTCACCCGCACATCAGGATGCGCCTTAAGTTTGCCACATCCGTTCTCTAAACACCAGCGTTCACGCCAATCTCTCCCGATGAGGCGCACCTTTCGGCCCGAGGGGAGCTAAGCGGAGCAGTGTTTATGCACCTACAGATCACGAATGGCGCGCATCGCCTTCTTACGAACCGAGCGTTCCAACCGATCAATGTACAGATGCCCGTCCAAGTGGTCGCATTCATGCTGAATGCACCTGCCCATCAGGCCTTCGCCCTCGACAATCTTCTTCTTGCCGTCCAGGTCGATCCCCTCCGCCCGTGCGTAGTAATGGCGTTTGGTTGGGAACCATAAGTCGGGCACTGACAAGCAGCCCTCATCGCCGTCTTGGAAACGATCCTCGGAGAGCTCTACAATCACCGGGTTTAGAATGTAGTCGATCTCGCCGTCAATGTGCCAAGAGAAGGCCCGCATTGAAACACCGATCTGGTTCGCAGCCAATCCGGCGCGGCCGTCGTCGTCCACATTCTCCAGCAAATCCTCAACCAATGCCCGCACTCCCGGTGTGATCTCATGAATTGGCGCACAGGGCGTGCGAAGGACGGGGTCGCCGACGATTCGGATCTCACGGTAGGTCATGGCCTGATCCTCTCACATCATGCACCGGCTTCGTGCTCGGACTATACCGGCGCGACGGCAAAAAACAAGGCCCGATTCCACGGAACCGGGCCTGCCGTGGCTCCCGCGGCTGGACTCGAACCAGCAACCGTTCGATTAACAGTCGAGTGCTCTGCCATTGAGCTACGCGGGATCGCGACCAGAAAAACTATACCAGATGCAGGCGGTATGGCGAACACATGGAGTGCGGTTCCCGTCACGTCCGGGCATCACATGACCATGACCAACGAACTCCCGCTGTCACCGTGACGGCTCCCGGCGCATCCCTGGATCACCCCAGCGCGTCATCAAGATCTATGCCCGTCACGTCGCGCAGTGAAGCTTCGAGCCGCGCTATCTCCGGGCGATCCGATGCAAGGCTCTGTCCGGCGATGATGACCTGTGTGAACAGACCGTCACCATCACGGCGCACCAGACCGCGAGCCCGGGTTCCCGATGGAAGAATCACATGCTCCTGGTACACGATTGACCCCTCAAGGCGCTCCCGCACAATCAGCGCAATTGCGTCGCGCGCCCCCTCCGACCACACCAGCACCAGAGGTGTGCGCGACGAATCAACGAAAGATAGCCGTAAAATCCGCGTGGCACCGTCCCAGGCCGCTCCCTCAAACTCGTGCCACGCATACTCGAACACTGCTTGCCCGTCGCCAGTGGCAAGCTTGTCCTCGTACACTGCCAGCCAGCGCGGAGGGTCTCCTTCCAGCTCGGCCGCAGCTAGTGGTCGTCCCCGTACACCGGCCACGGCATCGGGTTGTTTACGCCGCCCAAACATCCACATGCCCCCTATCGAACTGGCATCGGGCCAGCATCGAATTCACCCCTTGGGCAACTCGCTTGAATCGGTCAGCACGACTGTACCGACATAGACCGTTGGGTTAGCCTCCATGGCTCTCGACTCGCGGGCGTGCCGCCCGGCAAGGAACCCGAGCACAAGAAGTACAAGTCCACATACCAGGGCAATAATCATGCGACGTCGTTGAATCGCATGTAACTGCTCCAACTCGGTGGCATCGAGGGTAGCCGTCGTGACTGCCACCTCCGGTGCCTCGTTCTCTGAACTCGCTTCTGCCTCCACGCCCAAGGCTGAGTCCTCCTTCGACACCCCGTCGCGTTCCGAGTTTCCCATCGCATAGCCTCCTTCTGTCCTGCGATCAGCCTAGCGGCCTGCGGCGCCCTCTCGCCAGGTTACTTTCTCTTCGCGCTGCACCTTCCGCTGCAAGCTCATGCTCCGGTCTGCTTGATTCCGACTCACTGCCTTAACCTCGGACTGATGGCGTACATCTCGCGCTTCCCCCTTTCCTTTGCGGTAATTACCTGGTAATATGGCCGCATGGAATTCGTTCAGCTGACGCCGTTGCAATATCAGAGATTCGTACGGCAAGCAGACCGTGTTTTCCTTCCTCAGCTTCCCGAGTACGGCGCTGTGCGCGCAAACCTCGGCATGGGGGTTGACTACGTGGGCGTGGTGTCACACGCCGATGTCCAGACACCCGCACGCCGCGGACAGACGCCGAGAGCCCGCCCGGATGCTGCGATCCTCGCAGCCGGACTCGTCGTACTCCAGCCATGGAAGAAGATCTATCGGCGCGCATTGCTCTCCTACGGCCCCACTCTCGACTGGTCAGACAGCACCATCGTCGATTGCTTCTTCACCGGCTTACGGGCGCATCTACGCCGCGACCGTCGTATACTCGCCGTGCGATTCAATCCGCTGCTGCCCCGCGTCTTCTACCACGACATTGAGATCGTGGCCGGCAATCCCACCGCCGCTCGTGCCGAGCGCCAACTGCGCGCACTGGGAGCTCGCCGAATCGAGAAGGAGTTCTACCAACAGTCGGATGTTCAGATTCGGTATATCTATACCAAGGACATCTCCGGTATGAGTTTCGAAGAGGCGACCGCGACACTCGCGAAGGGTCTCCGGCGCCGTTTTCACAATGAGGGGCGCTATGGCGTCGAGGTACGCTTTCTCGGCCCTGACGACTTCGCCGTATTTGATTCGCTGCATGACGCGACCGTGGAACGCACCTCAATGGCTAGTCTGTCTAGCGCATCGCAGGATTTCTACCGCGCACTCATGCGCGAACTCGGGCCGGAACGTGCCCTCCTGGCAGTCGCCTATTTCTCCCCTACTCGTTACCTCCAGCAGATCGCTGCCGAGCGCGAGCAAGCGAAGGCACGCTTGGCTGTACTGTCCCAGAGGCGCCGGACCAAGGCGTGCGAGCGGGAAACAGCGGAACTGACCGAACGGCTAGAGGCCCTGAATTGGCGCGAGGAGAATACGCGGGAAGCGCTCTCAACCTACGGTGACGAGATTCCTTTCAACGCCGCACTCGGATTTCACAGCGGCAACGAGCTGCTCCTACTGTTGGGCGGTATGGACAAACGCTTCTCGGCCTACGCACGCGACTATCCGGTGGAGCGTGCCCTGTTCAAATGGGCTTGCGATCATGGTGTCTCCATCTACAACACTTTTGGTATCTCCGGCATTTTCGACGAGACGGCACCGGATGCCACGGTGTTGACGTTCAAACGGTGGCTGAACGGTAATGTGGAGGAGTTCATCGGCACATTCGTCTTGCCAATCCGTCCACAGCTTGCCAAACGATTGGGAGCGTTGTCCTAGACCGGCACTGGCTCAAGGTGCCTCATCCACCGGGGCACAACCTAGAAGCCGGAGTCTGTGGGGCGTGGGTACCATCGGCGCATACGCCGCCACTGATTGAATCCGTTCCCTAGACGGTAAATGGTACGGCGCACCGAGCGGTCGGCACTGTACGCGAGTGGGTTGATGGGACGACGCCGCAGACGTGTTCGCCGCACCCTCCTGAGCAATTCCGCGTCACGAACATAGCGTCTATTAGCGAGAAAAGCCGGGACGATACAGAAGATTCCTTCGCGCGTGTTCGTTTGATACGAGGTCTCGAGCCCCCGTAAGTCGCTCAACATCGCAGATGCCAAGTCAACCCCTCCGACTTTCAGATAGTAGTGGCCTCGTCCGATACGCGGATTGAGGTCGAGCCAGCGCGCGGAGCCGTTGCGGGGGTCGACTTTGACATCGAGTGAAAAGAAACCGCGCAGACCAACCGCCTGCACAATACGCTTCGCATCGGCAATGAGGTCATCGCGGCGCTCCAAAAGTATGATTCCGGCGTTTCCGAGGTATTCCGGTTGATGGAGACCGAGAAGAACCCGTCCCGATCCACACGCCGTTATCCGCCCTGTTCGATCTACATAGCCGTTGACAACCCACTGCGTGGTGTCATCCCCGGGTATGAGTTCCTGGACGATCAGGCGCGTACGTATATTGTTGTCATGCCACCGCGTGAACAGCGCCATCGCATCTTCACGCGTACGCGCCACGCTGACCTTCCGTAACCCCTGATTCCAGTTCTCGGCAAGCTCGCTCCCACTCTCGGGTTTGACGACGACGGGGAAAGTCACCTCTGTCAGCCGCTCGGACCACCCTTGCGGATCGCTGAGATCCACCGCAGTGCGCATGGGCACAGAGAGCCGCAATCCGCCGAGCAGGTCCGCCATGGCTTGCTTCGAATTCGCCGTACGCACGGCAGCAGCGGTGGCATACGGCAGAAAATAGCGTTCCTTCAACTCATCACGATGATTGGCCACGAACTCGACATGCTCGTCGGCGTTCACGAGCAGGATCAACTGTTGTGTGGGATGATCGGCGGCTACCTCCTGTAACACGCGCAAGAACTGTGCGTCGTCGTCGAATGTGCCGTGCGGCACCAGAAGAACATCAAGGATACGCGAGTCGTTGATCGGCCCGCGCGGCGCATCGGAAATAACCAGCGAACGTAAACCGGCCGCCTCGTGAAAGATACGCGCAAAACTGTAGGTCGCGATGTCGTAGCCGATGACTACCGGCAGAAGTCGAGAAGCAGATTCTTCCGTACCGATCAATTCCGTACTCCAATCTTCCGCAAGAGTGCGCGGGCGGGGCCCACCAGTGATGCAAGTTCCTCCATGCGCAGGAGTCGCATAAGCCCGAAATACACTGCCACCATGATGGGGGCGACCACCACGATGCGAGCCCCAGCGCCCAGTACTCCGAGCGGAGCGAACACCGGTCCAAACGCGCGCAGTACAAGGTATCCGGCGGTCATGGTGATGACGGTGATAACGAGCAACTTGCCGTAACTGGACCAGACGCGCTGATCATCCATCCCACCCATACGCCCTGAAAGCACATGCATCATGGCAACAAAGGCCATCGTATTAGTGGCGGCCATCACCAGCCCGATCCCGACAACGGTCCACTGTGGCGGCAGCAGCCCGCACAGCCCGAAACCAATCATTCCGAGCACTTGGAAGGGAAGGTTGATCCAGAAGGCACCGCGAGTGTCCTCGAACGCGTAGTAGACACGATCAAGCACCGTTACAGCACCGATTGACACCAGCCCCAAGCACATTGAGACAACGACGCGGGCAAGGGTCACCGCTTCCTGTGGCGTTACGGTGAACGCCAGCAGCCGCGCCAAGGGCACCGCGAGAACGATCATGCCTGCAGCAGAGAGGAAGGTCAGCGTGCCGACCATTCGTAGTGTCTTCGAGGTGTCGACGCGCATGGTATCCATGTCGCCGGAGACCGCTGATCGTGCCAGGCGGGTGAACATGGCGGTTGCAATCGACACGACAATGAGGGATGTGGGAATCGAATAGATTGTGTACGCCGTCGTGTAGGCGTAGTTTCCGGCAACAGTGAGCAAGTCCATACCGGAACTTGCAGCCCGTTCGGATGCGCCTGCGGCGACATTGGAGACGATAATCGTGGGAACCATGCCGGTTATCATCATGAGAAGCATCCACCACGACGCACGGCCCGCCGTGCCAAGCCCGGAACCTCGCCAGGCGAAATCGGGGCGATAACGGATACCGATACGGTGCATCGGCCAAAGCAGGATCAGGGCCTGAGCCGCGATACCGACTGTGGAGAAACCACCCAGCATTGCGACACGTTCGGCACTCCATCGGGTAACGTCCTGGGCATCCGCCGGTGTAGCACCTCCGAAAACGGCCAGAATCACCGCGAATCCCGCGATTGCCACCACATTGTTAAGCACCGGCGCCCACATGTAGGGGCCGAAGTTCTCACGAGCGTTGAGAATCTGGCCGATCACCGTGTACATGCCGTAAAAGAAGATCTGCGGCAGGCACCAGTACGCGAAGGCCACCGTTAGCCGATACCAGTCATGCGACATTGTCGCAGCAAAGAGCTTCACCACTAGCGGTGCGGCGAGAGTAAGAAGGAGGGTGACGCCGCCGAGGAAGACGATGGCGATTGTCAACAGTTTATTGAGGAAGGCCGCTCCCCATCGCGCGACTCCTTGGTGGCGCGAACAATGGCCGGAACCAATACCGCGTTAACCAAACCGCCGACAACCACCATGTAGATCAGGTTGGGGAGCTTATTGGCAACGTCGAAGGCGTTCGCCGCCGGAGACGTCATGGTCAGGACTGCACCGAGCATCAGCGGTGAACGCACCAGCCCGAGAACACGCGACACGAGCGTGCCGAGGAACATGACGAGAGAGGACCGCGCCGCGCTGCTTCGCCGAGGCTGTGCCTGTGCGGTTGCCGAGGCGGCTGCACGCGGAGCAACGCTGTGCTTAGGCGACCGGTTTGCGGCCTCGGTCCGGGTAGACGCAAACACCGCAAGGCCTTGCTCGCGGAAGTGACGACCCCGCAAAGGAGCGGGAGGCCCAAACAGCATGTCCCCATGGTAGCCCGCCTTTTGCCTGTAAACGCGAGAGGCCCGCCTTGCTCACTGTGCGGTATTTCCCACCACACGCGGGCGGGCAGCGGATCTCATGGCCACTTCGCAGCGGTGTCATTGGCCGCTTTTGGTGTCATGGTGACGTTTTCCAGCGGTGCCCCGGCAGGACTTGAACCCGCGACCGATGGATTATGAGTCCACTGCTCTAACCGGCTGAGCTACAGGGGCATGCCTCGGAAGGCCTTCCCATAATAGCCGATCACACAGGTCCTGATAAATCGCAAGCGGGTCGTCTACATACACTTACTCAACCGGCACACACCTACACCGCGAAAAGAGCGAGGATCCGCAAGAAAATCCATTGTATCTTTCACCTTCACGGACCTTCCCCATGCCTGTTACGCCACTTTTTGCGCGACACCTAAAAAAATGAATCTCATTGAATCAAGGATGAATCTGTGCAAAGCTATGACTACCCCAACTGACAGCTCATCCTGTCAACGGAAGGAATTGCAATACATGTCCGATAACTCAACTAGGTCGACGTCCGAAAAACGCTCAGTACGGCCACAGGTTTTCGTCCCCTCTGTACTCATTGTGGGACTCTTTGTGCTCCTGGCCTTCTTCCGGTCCACACAAACCCATGATGTCATCTCACGCATTCAAACGGTCGTTGTGGAAAATGTCGGCTGGTACTACATTCTGGCGGTCACCGGGTTTGTGATTTTTGCTTTCGTCTTGGCATTCTCCCGGAAAGGTGACACCGTGTTGGGCCCGGATGATTGCGAGCCCGACTACTCACGTATGTCATGGTTTGCCATGCTCTTCGCCGCCGGAATGGGCATCGGTCTTGTGTTCTGGGGCGCGGCTGAGCCACTGTCACATTTCGCCAACCCGAAGCCCGGATTTCAGGATCAGGTCGCCGCAGACGCGACAATCACCAATGAGCTCGGCACGGTCTCCGCTATCGACCAGGCCAAGGCAGGCGAGGCAATGACTACATCGTTCCTCCACTGGGGTTTGCATGCCTGGGCGATCTACGTAGTCCTTGGCCTTGCTATCGCCTATGCCGTCCACCGCAAGGGGCTGCCAGTGTCAATTCGTTGGGCACTGCGACCGGTGTTGGGAGACCGAGTACGCGGTTGGTTGGGTGACGTTATCGACACAATCGCCGTGATAGGCACCATTTTCGGTATTGCCACATCGCTGGGATTCGGTGTGAAACAAGTAGCCGCCGGTTTTGACTTTCTCGCCGACTGGAAGGTGACCGGCGGGACGCTCGTCCTGCTTGTTGTCGTCATTTCCGGCTTGGCCGCCATCTCTGTAGCAACGGGATTGGACGGCGGCATCAAGTTCCTTTCGAACACCAATCTCATCCTTGCCGCCATCCTTGTCACCTTGGTCTTCATTCTTGGACCCACCCTCTTCCTTGCCAATGAGTTCGTCGCAGACATCGGAAATTATTTTCAAGGCCTGATCCAGGAATCTTTCGAAACACTCCCCTTCGCCGGTCGCGCCGGAACCGACTGGCTCTCAGACTGGACCGTGTACTACTGGGGCTGGTGGATGAGTTGGTCGCCGTTCGTCGGTATTTTCATCGCCCGTATTTCTCGCGGTCGCACCGTGCGCGAGTTTATCCTCGGTGTGCTCATGGTGCCCACCTTGGTCACCTTCATTTGGTTTGCGATCCTGGGTGGAAACGGACTCTACCAGCAGATGTTCGGCGCTTCGAATCTCATTGGCCCCGACGGCACCGTTACCGTTGATACGGTCCTCTTCCAAACCTTCGCCAACATGCCCGGAACGACGATTCTCTCCATCCTCGCAATGATCGTCGTCATCATCTTCTTCGTGACCTCGTCGGACTCCGGTTCGTATGTTATGTCGATGATCTGCTCTGGTGGAGATCCGAATCCACGTACCTCCGTACGGCTGACCTTTGCAACACTTTCGGGAGCGATCGCCGCCGTCATGTTGGCACGCGACTCCGACGCCGGTATGTCTGCCCTGCAAACCATCGCCATTCTCATCGGACTGCCATTCTCCGTCATCATGATCGTCATGTGTGTGGCACTGTGGCGGGAACTGGCGAAGGAAGAGAAACTCCGGATGCGGATACAGCGCCGCGAATTCGCCAAGGCGCTCGCTGAGAGGGTATCCGGCGAAGTACGCTCGGATATCTATGCGGAGATCTCCCAGCACACTGCCGCTTCACGCGCACGGCCAATTGAAACGACGGTTGATCTGCGGCGCTTCTTCGAACGCCTCTCCCGTCAATCCAGCCGCAGCGCATTGCCACGATCACGGCGTGGAGCCACAACCAACACACCGCTAAGCACCGCTGGTATTCCGAACGAGATCATCAACAGCACAAGTACAGCGGTAGATCCGACCGAGGCACCCGATCCATCCGATGACGATGGGCGACCATCCTCCACCGCATCGTAAAGCCCGTCGCCCCGGCTCATAGCGCCGAGTATTTCTTCATACGCTCCGGTTCCGCAACGATCAGTTCCGAAGCAGTGTGCAGCGCGGTGGAAGCAGACTCGAGGTTACTCAATCTGTTCGTCGCAGGCTCTGCGCTGCCCTTCTAATTCGATGAGTCGAGCAAATAACTCGCCATGGCGGGGATCGTCGGCAGATGTGCGCTGCAGTTCGGAGCGCAGGTCGGCTATCTGCCGCGTAATACCCTGCCTGATCAGAGACACGGCAATACTCCACACGTACCGCTCCAACCGTTCTGGACGATTCTCCGGCAGCTCCTCCACCGCTAACTGCGAGACTGCTCGCGCGATTACGGGGTCCGCCTGCGCCGCAACCTGCTCAACGAACCACGCGGACGCCTCACGGTCGGCTTGCAGCGGGTCCACGCCGTTGCCCTGCAGCTCCTTGAAACGCTGCAGGTAGCATGCGGTGCCCCCACCGCTCGAATCGCCTCGTGGACGCGCCGATGTGCTGGAACGGTGAAGGTCTGAGACGGAAGCTCATCCATTTGCGCCGACGCGGCATAGCGGGGCAGCTGCAGATAGACCTCCAGTGCTTCCCGCTCAATCCGCTCGACCGGATCACGCAGACTCGCACGTGGGGCAAGCGGCGGCCCGGATGCGGCTTCCGGTTTGGGAGTGTTCGATTTGGCACGCCGTGGCTCCGATGCCACCTGCCGCCCTGCATGCTGAACCGCCTGCCGAACCGTTGTTTCATCCATACCGAGCCACCCGGCGAGTTGCCGGGTGTACTCGCCACGCAGAACCCGATCACGGATTGAGGCCACCATGGGCGCCGATGCGCGCAGTCCCACTGTTCGCCCCTCGGCGGTGCCGAGCGGCACTCCCTTCAACACGGATTGAATCGCGAACTCGAATAGCGGCCGCCGTGACTGAACAATTGCGCGAACTCCTTCATCCCCGTATGCCATGCGAACCTCACACGGGTCCATGCCCTCGGCTGCCACGGCCACGAAAGTCTGGGCTGCGAAGGCCTGGTCTTCCTGAAACGCGCGCAGGGCTGCCTTCTGGCCGGCGGCGTCACCGTCGAAGGTAAAAATGACTTCTCCACCGTAGGCACGCCCTGATGACAGCATCACCCCCGCCGCTGGGTCGGCTCCATCGCCAATCAGGCGACGCACGATCTTAACATGCTCCGCACCGAACGCGGTACCGCAGGTAGCGACGGCACATTCAATACCGGCCAGTTGAGCAGCCATAACATCCGTATATCCTTCGACGACGACGATGCGCCGCTCCCGCGCAATCGCACGCTTGGCCAAATCCAGCCCATACAGCACCTGCGCCTTGTGATAGATCGGAGTCTCCGGTGTGTTGAGATACTTGGGGCCGTTGTCCTCATCACTGAGCTTGCGGGCCCCGAAACCGATCGGTTCGCCGGTGATTGAGGTAATCGGCCACATCAGACGGCCGCGGAAACGGTCGTAGAGACCGCGCGATCCTTGCGCCGTCAACCCGGATGACGCGATCTCCTTTTCACTGAATCCGTGCCCGCGCAGCTGCTTGAGCAACCCATCCCAGGTATCGGGAGAGTACCCGATACTGAAACGCGCCAGGGCATCATCGTCAAAACCACGCGTGGTGAGCAACTGGCGTGCCTTCTCCCCTGCCGGGGTATGCAGCTGGGCGACGTAAAAGTCCACCGCCACGCGATGCGCGTCGATAAGACGCTGCCGGGTGGCTCCACCTTGCTCCCGGCGCTTCCCGCGGCCGTTATCCTCGTAGTGAAGCTCAATGCCCGCCTTGCGTGCGAGCAGCTCAACGGCCTCAACGAAGGAGATATGCTCGATCTGTTCCACGAAGGAGATGACATCGCCTCCCTCACCGCAGCCGAAACAGTGCCAACGGCCAACATGCGGACGCACATGAAATGACGGCGTCTTCTCGTCATGAAAGGGGCACAGTCCGACCTGCGAATCCACGCCTGCCGTGCGGAGTGAAACGTATTGACCGACGACCTCTTCAATACGCGTGCGGGCGCGGACCTCGTCGATGTCCTCCCGTTTGATCAACCCGGGCATGGATCCAGTGTAGTCTGCCCCACCGACACACTTCACCGCGTGTCCCATAGCTCAATCATCGCCGCAGACATTTGTGAAATGTTCCCTTATACCCGTCGAGAGCAAAACGGTATTGGATGTCCTATCCCACCACGCATCGGCGGTGGATTCGCGGCGTTGCGTCACCTGACCCGGGCTCTATCCACGGCCCGTGCCGTCGCGGTGCCGCATTAGTGTCGGAGCATACCGCATAGGCGGGAATGCCACTGCCGCGCCGACTGGTCCGTTAACGATGCCACCTGGTCGACCACCACCCGCAGCCGGGCGTCGTCGTCGGCCCGCTGCCACATCTCATAGAAGTGCGGCTCAAGTTGTGCCGGAGATTCCTGCAGAGCGTCTACAAGGTCGAACAGAAGTGAGCGTTCCTCGAAGTAGCGCGGTTCATGTTCACGCGGCATCATAACGTATTCGACTGCGATGCCCTTCAGAATCATGATCTCGTCCAGAGTGCCCGGAGGGATGACGATGTCGCCTTCATATCGTACGAGCGGGGCACGGCCAGTCGCATCACACACGGCGGAGACGAAGCGCCCGATCAGGTCACTCGTCAGGTCCTTCATTACGGCCAGAGCACGGTATGAACCGGTGAACTCCTCCGGCCATGCCTCCTCGCGCAGCAGGCGTTGCAGGGCGTTATACAGTCGATCCGAGTCGGTGAGACCATACCACTGCTGCGTCGAAGCAATAATCTTAGACTGTTCTGCCGGGATGCGTAGTCGGCCAGGCGAGACAAAGCCACGCACCACGCCGTCTTCGACATCGTGCACCGAATAGGCGATGTCATCTGCCAGATCCATAATCTGCGCTTCGATACAGCGCGCGGTTCCCCGCGTTGAACGTACCCACTCAAAGACCGGCATGTCGTCGTCGTACACGTTGAACTTCGAGGTGCGCAGACCGTCGGCCCCATACGGCCTGTTTTCCGCCGACCAGGGATATTTTACGACGGCGTCCAACGCCGCGCGCGTCAGGTTCAGACCCGCTGGTCGCCCATCCGGTTGCATACGTTTTGGTTCTAGGCTAGTGAGGATCCGGAACGTCTGTGCATTACCCTCGAAACCGCCAACGGAGTGCGCTACCTCGGCCAAGGCTCGCTCACCGTTATGCCCGAAGGGCGGATGGCCAAGGTCATGGCATAAGCAGGCCGTCTCGACGATATCGGGATCGCATCCCAGGTTCTTGCCCAGCGAACGCCCGATCTGGGCGACTTCCAGAGAGTGAGTCAAACGCGTGCGAATGAAGTCGTCGGATTCGGGCCCTAGGACCTGCGTCTTAGCACCGAGCCTGCGTAGCGCAGAGGAATGCAGCACACGGGCACGGTCGCGTTCAAACTCCGTGCGGCTTGGATTCTTACCCGGCTCCGGTACGAAACGTTCCCGGTCGGCAAGACTATACTTCTGGTCCACGTCCTGAGCCTAGCGGCTAGCCCCAGCATTAGCCACTGACACAGGCGTTAACCACCGGATATGTTCAGTTCCGCCAAGTGTAAAGAATTGCGTTGCGCTGGGCTGAGCGTGCGTGATTCCAACCAGCCGTCGGGTAGGTGGGGTCGCCTATAACCTCCGGCACGCCCGCGCGGCCCGTCTGCCGCCTGCGGATAGGGTTGATACAGGTCCAGCTGTTCGAGGCGTTCCTTCACTTCATCCAGCGTTGATACCAACGCCAATTGGCGCCGCGCCTGCCCACCCACGGCGAATCCACGCAGGTACCAACTGATGTGCTTACGAAGCTCGCGCATGGCACGGTACTCGTCACCGTTGAAGTGGGCAATGGAGAGTTCCCCGTGGCGAATGATCGTGTTGGCAACCTCGCGCAAGGAGGGTTCAGCATGAAAGTCGTAGCCGTGGAAATAGGCGGCCAGATCGGTGAAGATCCAGGGGCGGCCCTGGCAGCCACGGCCAATGGCAATGCCCGCGCAGCCGGTGTGCTGCAACAGATGATCGGCGTCTTCTACTCCGAAAACGTCACCATTGCCAAAAACGGGCAATTTGGTCATTGCTACCAGGTCACCGATACGGTCCCAGTTGGCTTGGCCGGCATAATGCTGCGCCGCAGTACGCGCATGCAGAATGATCCCCGCTACACCTGCATCTTCACAGATACGCGCGGCATCGCGGAAGGTCTCATGGTCATTATCGATACCGATGCGGATCTTCACCGTCACCGGTATTTCGCGCCCTCTCGCCGCGACGGCGCTGCGGGCGGCCCGAACCGCCTGGTCGACAATAGCCTCGAAAAGATCGAGTTTCCATGGCAGAGCGGCTCCTCCGCCCTTGCGAGTGACTTTTGGAACCGGACAACCGAAATTGAGGTCAACGTGGTCGGCAAGGTCTTCCTCGGCCAGGGTACGAACCGCGCGTGCCACCACAGCCGGGTCAACACCGTACAGTTGCACCGAGCGAACCGGGTCACCCGGATCGGGACGGATCATATTAAGTGTCTCGGCATTGCCTTCCACCAGGGCGCGCGACGTGATCATCTCGCAGACCCACAGGCCAGCCGGAGCACAAGTGCCGGCAGACAGGCGAGGATCGGCGTCGGTATGCGCGGGCTCGCCATGACCAGCAAGCCGACGCGCAGTAGCAAAAGCTGCATCCACACCGCGCTCTGCTGCTTCACGGCACAGCTGACGGAAGGGCGGATTCGTCACCCCGGCCATCGGTGCAAGAATAACGGGAGTTTCCAGTGCCAGCGACCCTAAACGAACGGTCACAGGTCTGCCTCTTTTTCGCTGATTTCAAGCTGACTCGCAGTATCCGAATCCGCCGCAGCCTCTCGTTCTTTCGTGCCCTTGCGGCCTTCGACGGCCGCCGCATCATTGGGAGTGCCCACGCCTTGCACGCTCTCGCGTTCTGTGCCAGCAGCGCCGTGCGCGTGACCCGTTCCTTTCGCGGTATCCGTCTTTACAGCGCCGCCGGTATTCCCGACGACGCCGTCCCGGTGCCCGGGAGCGATCCGCGCCAGCGAGGCCGCAATCGCCGTCGTGAGCGGTATAGCGAGCACGAGCCCTACTGATGCAACCAGGGTACGGGCAATCTCTTCGGCAATCTGCCCGGCCTGCAGCAGATCCTGCACCGGACGATTAATCAAGGATGCACCGATCAACAGGGGCAACGCGGAACCAACGTAGGCAAAAACCAAGGTGTACACGGTTGAGGCGATATGGTCACGTCCAACAGCCATACCCTGTTGAAAGAGTCTGCGGCGCGAAAGAGATGGGTTGGCAGCATGCAGTTCCCACACGGAGGATACCTGCGTGATAGTGACATCGTTAAGCGCACCCAGCCCGGCAAGAATCATGCCGCATAGCAGCAGCGCCCGCATATTCAGTCCGGGCACCGCGCTGGTCAAGAGTAGCGCTTCGTCACCCAGGGTGCCCGATAACTCCACCGTGCCGACCGACCAGACGGCTAGCAAGGTGGTGATGACGAGACCCGCAAAAGTGCCGAGCACCGCCGTCGTCGTACGAACGGATACGCCGTGCGCCATATACAGGGAGGCGAACATCATTGCCGCCGCGCCGACAAGAATCACTAGCACGGGCGGGCGGCCAATGGCCAGCGCGGGGATCATGAAGGCGCCCACGACGGCTAGCGAGACCCCTAGTCCGAGCAGCGCCCGGATTCCTTTCCCACGCGCCACGAGCGCCACGCAGACCACATATGTCCCCAACAAGAGCAGCAGCGGAGTTGTGCGCACGTAGTCCACGAAGGTGTAGGAGTTGCCCTCCCCAATCGTCCGCGGATCGAAGACGGCACGGATCTCATCTCCCACGTCCAAGCCGTTTTGTACGATCTCCAACGGAACGTGGACGCCGACTTCGACGCCCGACACCTCCATCGTGACCGGGGTCTGCCCACTCTCATCCAGCGTGCCGATGGACACGATTTTCCCGGTCACCTGCTCGACACCCTCCGCATACAGCGGCATTGAGCCCACGGGCGACTCACCGCGCGGCCACAGAACGGCCAGCGCTATGCCCGTGGCAAGAGCCAGTGGGATCACCAGTGCCGCCAGTACCCGGCGGATTGTGCGCAGCTGACCCGGCGGAATGTCGAGTGGTCCCGTGGCGTGAGAGTGGGCGTGAGAGTGGGCACGCCCATCTGCCTGGGAGTATTCCCCGTGCGCCATCAGCAGCCGACCAGTTTGCCCGCCAAATAGGACTCGATGGCGTCGATGGGCAGGCGTACCTGCCCCATCGTGTCACGGTCGCGTACCGTTGCCGCGTGATCCTCCAGGGAGTCGAAGTCAACCGTGATACACCATGGGGTTCCGATCTCATCCTGACGCCGGTAACGACGCCCCACCGCTCCGGCGTCGTCGAAGTCGACGTTCCAGTTGCGCCGCAGCTTGGCGGCGAGTTCGCGGGCAATGGGCGAGAGCCGCTCATCGCGTGACAACGGCAAGACGGCAGCCTTCACGGGGCTAGTCGCGGATCCAGTTTGAGTACTACTCGCTTATCGACGCCGCCCTTGGTATTCGGTGCCTCGTCTTCCACGTAGGCATCCACCAAGAAAGCCATCAGCGAGCGGGTCAGCCCGGCCGCCGGCTCAATCACATACGGGATCCAGCGCTCTCCGGTGGCCTGGTCGAAGTAGGAGAGGTCCTTCCCAGAATGCTTGGAGTGCGTGGAAAGATCGAAATCGGTGCGGTTGGCGATGCCTTCCAACTCTCCCCAATCGGAGCCCTGGAAACCGAACTTGTACTCGATATCGACCGTGCGCTTGGAGTAATGCGACAGCTTCTCCTGCGGATGCTCATAGAAGCGCAAGTTCTCCGGGGCGATACCCAGATCGACATACCACTGACGACGCTGTTCAATCCAGTACTCATGCCATTTCTCATCGGTACCCGGTTCGACGAAGAACTCCATCTCCATCTGCTCAAACTCACGGGTACGGAAGATGAAGTTGCCGGGCGTGATCTCGTTGCGGAAGGACTTTCCGATCTGCCCGATGCCGAAAGGCGGACGCTTACGCGCGGATGTCATGACGTTCTGGAAGTCCACGAAAATGCCCTGCGCAGTTTCGGGACGCAGGTAGTGCAGGCCGGATTCGTCCTCAACCGGTCCGAGATAGGTCTTCAGCATCATGTTGAAATCGCGCGGCTCGGTCCATTGGCCACGTGTGCCGCAGGCCGGGCAGGGCAGGTCTGCGAGCTGCACTGAATCGGGGTCGGCAATGTCTTTACGAGCCGCGTACTCCTCCTGCATTTGATCCACGCGGAAACGCTTGTGGCAGGAGAGGCACTCGGTGAGTGGATCGTTGAACACACCCACATGGCCAGAGGCAACCCAAACCTCTTTCGGCAGAATAATGGAGGAATCCAGGCCGACGACGTCGTCGCGCGACGTAATCATCGCTTTCCACCACTGGCGCTTGATATTGTCCTTCAGTTCGACTCCCAGCGGCCCGTAATCCCAGGCCGAGCGGGTACCGCCGTAGATTTCTCCGCAGGGGTAGACGAAACCTCGGCGCTTGGCGAGGCTAATGACATTGTCGAGTCGCGACGGGGCCTTCTTGGCCATGTGTGTTCTCCTTTCCTCCGCATCTGGATGATGCGGGCCGGGCGCTAGTTTAGCTTAAGTACATGGCCGCGCACAGTTCGGGCGAAAATGCGGGCAGAAGGAGAGGCCCGCCAACACAAGGAGAGGCACAGCAAAGTAACGGGCCTTCGAGTTGAGTGCGCTGTTTGCGGTGGAGTAGATGGTTCCTCCCAAGAAGGAAGGGGAGGTAGGGAGGCGCGCACAACCTGTGCTTGGGTGTTGCAGAGAACGCCCGAATTGCCACCGAAGACTTGCGCAACATGCGGATCCGCATCCGGGCCACGGCTCAGTCACTGTATGCACTCTTTGCCGAATGCGGCTAAAAGTGCTGGTTATTCGGCTATACGGAGTGAGGCCTTGAGTCTTGTGCGAATGCGTCATTGCATGGTATGGG
Organism: Actinobaculum sp. 313; assembly: GCF_003073475.1. Classification (GTDB taxonomy): domain Bacteria; phylum Actinomycetota; class Actinomycetes; order Actinomycetales; family Actinomycetaceae; genus Asp313. The sequence continues at coordinate 1,666,280 of NZ_CP029033.1, forward strand.
TTATCTGGTTAAGCTAACGGTGATCGTCGCGGTCGGTGTGGTTGCCTTGATTACCGTCTGGAGGTTTTCACTAGGTGGCGGGACGACTACTGCTGACGGACGAGGCACGGCAACAAGCTCGCAGAGAACTTAGATGGAAGGACGCAGAAGGTGTCGGAGTTGAGGGTGGTTTCGTCTAGTGTGGAGGAGGCGGCTTGGGTGGTGGGGAATGCGCGGGATGAGGCGGTGACGGTCAAGCTTGGTGACTCACTGGACGCTGTGGGGTCTGCTATGCCGGGTGGGGATGCGGCGGGCTCGGCGCCTGCGGCGGCCGGGTGGGTGGACGCGACCGCGGGGAAGCTGGCGGAGCTTTGGGCGGGTATCAGGACGCATTGAAGGGCACTGGCCGCCTATACGGCAACTGATCAGAGTACGGACGTGGACTTCACGGCTTTTGATGCACTGGTCGACGAATAGGGCACAACGCGAAGGAGGGGGTGGACGGTCATGATCTGGGACGACGTGCTGGGATGGAACGAGGACGCGTTGGACCCGGCGGTGGATGCGTTGATCCGGATCCGTCAACGTGCCTACACCGTCGGCGAGTACATCCAGAGCATTGACGTGTCCTCCGGCTGGTCGGGTGCCGGAGCAACCGCCGCCCAAGAACGCCGCGATGGCCTAGAGGACTCATCCGAGCTGGTCCTCGGCTTGATTGGTGACCTGATTAGCGGGCTATCCGCCGCTCAGCACGGCGTGGCTGAGGTACGCCTGGCGGTGAGCGAGGCCCTGTCACGGGCAAGTTTCTTTGGTTTCCATATCTCCTCGTCCGGGAACGTGAGTGATCCTTGCGCGCGGGATCCGTCCATGACTCGTGGGGAGAAGGATGAGCGAGAAGCTGCGATGCAGACCACCCAGACCAACGTGTGGGACGCCGTGGACAAGGCGGCAGACGTGGATGCGGCGTTGAAATCCGTGTTGGATGTGGTGGGTCAGGGCAAGGCGTCGCAGGTGGAGGATCTCTCGGACACGCCAGGCCTGGCGGATTCCCCACCAGTGGGCGCCTCCACGCAGGAGGTGGCGGCATGGTGGGACGCGCTCACCGACGCGGAACGCCAACGCATGATCAAGGAGTATCCACGCCAGTTGGGCAACCTGGATGGTATTGATGCCTGGGCACGCAATGAAGCCAACCAGCACAACCTCAACGAGGATCTTGCCGCCGTGGAACGGCGTATAGCGGAGTTGGAAGGACAGTTCAACTACAAGGAACCAAAGCCAGGGGAGCCCAGCGATAATATTTCCTACCAGGATCCGGCACTCGTGACCGAACTCCAAGACTTGGAACGCCAACGCGACGACATACTGTCCATCAAAGACGCCCTCGCGCAGGGTAGCCACACTCAGCTTTTGCTCTACGAACCCGCCACCGGCGGCCCGGGCAACGAACTGACCCACGCCGCCATCGCGGTCGGCAACATGGACACCGCCGACTATGTCGCCACCTACGTACCCGGCATGACCACCACCGCAGCAGACATGCCCGGAATAACGAAAGACATGCGGAACCTGCGGGACATAGCGGAGGAAAACTGCTCCGGTGGGTCTGTCGCGACTATTGCGTGGATGGGGTATGACGCTCCACCGGATGTACCGGCTGCGGCAGGTCTTGGCCGGGCGGAGACCGGTGGAGACTCGCTGGCCGCGTTCGTGGAGGGCATTGAGGACTCCCGCAACGTGGACGGCCAAGGCTCGGGGGTGTATCAGACCGTGCTCGGGCATTCCTACGGGTCAACCACCTCAAGTTATGGCGTGAGCCAGGCCCGTCCCGGCGTGGTGGACGGGTATGCCGTGTTCGGCTCCCCCGGAATAGTCAACGACTCCTGGGACATGAACGTCCCCGAAGACAACCGCTATATGATGGTGTTCAATGACGACCCGCTCTATTACGGTAATGGTCTTGTATGGGGTGAGGAAGGCCTACCACCCGGCAGTGGCCTGCTAGGCAAAGACCCCTTCCTGGATGACGGCTTCACCCACCTGAACCCAAAAGACGCCAACACGACAGTCACCGGGCACTCCGGCTACCTCGTCAACAACAGTAAGGCACAAGAACAACTCGCCAGAGTCGTGGTCGGGACAGCCGGATAACACCATGCGACCACGACAACCCATGCAACGCCTGGCCGGGCTACTACTAGCAGCCCCGCTGGCGTTGAGTGGGTGTGCACTACTCGGAGAAAACACCATGTACGAACGGTCCTACTACGACGGAAACCTCCCCTCCCACCAACGCACCGACATCCAAACCACCCACACCGAACTCACCGGCGCCCTACAACGCGTCCGCAACCGCATCGATGCCGAATACGGACCCCAAAACTGGGAAGCCATACAGACACTCGAAGACAGAGGCACCGCCTATTGCAAGGACGGAGAGAACGAAGGACGAGAAGACGCCCGTAAGCAAGGACGCGCATTTGGTCTTCCGATTGACGACTTCCCGCACTTACTGGACATCGTAATCGAAGAGCTGGCTCCGCTCGGCTTTACCGAAGTGGTCGACATCTCCGACGAGAAAGACCGCTGGGTGAATATTTTCAATACGGAGGACGGCGGCTACGTCACTGTTATGATGCCCGAACCCGCCAGAAACTTCTCACTCCTCTACGCCAGCGGCTGCCGTCCCGAAACCAGCGACTCGAGCACATCCCCGTCGCAGTGATCCACCTCCGGTCATCACTTAGGTGCAGAGTGGTTCAGATGCGAACACGACGGTCACCGGGCACTCCGGCTACCTGGCTAATAACAGTAAGGCACAAGAACAACTCGCCAGAGTCGTGGTCGGGAAAGCCGGATAACACCATGCGACCACGACAACCCATGCAACGCCTGGCAGGGCTACTACTAGCAGCCCCGTTGGCGTTGAGTGGGTGTGCACTACTCGGAGGAAACACCATGTACGAGCGGCCCTACTACGACGGAAACCTCCCCTCCCACCAACGCACGGACGTGCAAACCACCCACACCGGACCGGCCATCACCCTAACCTCATGATTCCTCTCATCCGGCTTCCGCCCAGCTCACCCCAAGTCATGCCACCACAAACACACCCCATGTCAGCCCATCGGTGACCGCCTGCAGATACGTTTGACAGCGGGCACTAGCGAAACTGATAATGATTCTCATGACTCCTTTGTTTCGTTCGCGCTTTATAGCTCTATGCGCCACTCTGGCCGTGACGCTCGGAGCAGTCGGCTGCTCCTCCACGAACTCCAGCGACGATGGTACTCTCCATGTATCCGCGTCGTTCTATCCCATCGCCTGGCTCAGCGAGCAAATCGGCGGTGACAGGGTCACCGTCACCAGCGTGACGCCAACCAATGTTGAGCCGCACGATTACGAACTCTCCCCCGCCGATGTCACAGCCTTGAGCAAAGCAGATCTCATCGTGTACGTGGCTGGTTTCCAACCCTCAATGGACGACGCAGTCGACCAGCTCACCGGTCCGAGCGTCGCTGAACTCTCTTCAGTCGCCGACCTGCAAAAGGCGTCCTCAGCCGCGGTGGAAGCCGACGGGAGCACAAGCGAGTCCAACCTGGATCCGCACTTCTGGCTCGATCCGGTGCGAATGCAGGCAGTCGCCGCCGAAATCGAGCGGTCGCTGGCAGAGCAAGACCCTGATAATGCAGCCACATATGAAAAGAACCTTGGCGCACTACAACAAAGACTGACCGCACTCGATTCTGCCTATGAGACGGGGCTTGCCACTTGCGAAAGAGACACGATAGTCACATCCCACGCTGCCTTCAGTTATATGGCGAACCGGTACGGCCTCACCCAAGTCTCCATTTCTGGCATTGACCCTGAATCGGAACCGAGCCCAGCCGATCTAGCTGCGGTGAAGAAGGCCGTTGAAGAAACCGGTACGACCACAATATTCACGGAGTCGCTGGTCTCCCCGAAAACCGCTAACGCGCTCGCGGCCGAAACGGGTACGGAAACCGCTGTTCTTGATCCTATGGAGTCACAACCTCAGGAAGATGACTACCTCGCGGCGATGGAGAGTAATCTCAGTGCGTTGCGAACAGCCTTGAGTTGTCAGTGAATGAGAGCCACCAGTGACTGAAGTACCAGTGAACTCTTCCCACGACCGGGACCTCTACACTGCTATCGCAGTAGAGGATTTATCCGTGGTTCTCGGGCCACGCGTATCCTCTCAGATATCACCTTCACCGTCGCGACGGGTTCCTCCGTCGCGCTTCTCGGCGCGAATGGCTCGGGAAAATCCACCCTCGTCAAGGCTATTCTCGGCGTCGTACCCCCAGCGTCCGGAACGATTAGGATATTCGGCACTCCTCTTTCGTCCCGACGCACCGTTACGTGGCAGAAGATCGGCTACGTACCACAGCGTGTCAGTGCCGCATCCGGTGTACCAGCCACCACCCTGGAGGTCGTCAGATCGGGACTCCTCTCCCCCGGCAGGCTCTGGCTAAGACGCGGACGCAAAGCCAAGGCGCGCGCACTGGAAGCTCTCGATGCGGTTGGGCTAGCAGACCGTGCACGCGACCATGTCCAGGTACTCTCCGGTGGGCAAGCTCAACGCGTCCTCATCGCACGGGCCCTAGTACGTAATCCCGAACTGCTTATTCTGGACGAGCCACTGGCAGGCATTGATCAGGAGTCACGGGAAACGCTTGCGCTTACCCTCTCGCGCCTTCGTGAACAGGGAGTCACTCTGCTCACCGTACTACACCAAATTGGCGAGCTAGCACCCCTCATTGGCCGAGTGATTGAACTCGACAGCGGCAGGATTGTCCGCGATAACCCGTTCTCCCCCACGGAGCATGCTCAGCAGAGCACTGGCGAAGACCACGACCACCACGGACCGGAAGCAGCGGGGCGTCCCCCGCATCACGCACCCGTATTGCGAACGGAAACACGATGATTGAACTCTTGTCCTCCGACCTGATGCAGCGTGCCCTCGTCGTCGCCTTCCTTGTCGGACTGTCCGCTCCCGTTGTCGGCACCTATCTAGTACAGCGTGGTATGGCGCTGATGGGCGACGGGATCGGACACGTGTCGCTCACCGGCGTTGCACTGGGTTGGCTGGTAGCGGGAGCGCTCGGACTCTCCCCTAACGATATTCTCGCCATTCCGGGCGCGATCCTCGCGTCACTCGTAGGTGCCATTCTCATCGAGGTTGTCCGCTCAACCGGTCGCACCGGCGGCGACGTCGCCCTGGCAATGCTCTTCTACGGCGGCATTGCCGGAGGCGTACTCCTCATCCGCATCGCTGGCGGCACAACCACCAATCTGAACAGTTATCTCTTCGGCTCCCTCGCCGTCGTCTCTACGGCCGATGTGCGATACACTGTCGCCCTTGCGATTGTCATCATGACGATTGGCATTGGTCTGCGAGAAGCACTTTTCGCCCTCTCCCATGACGAAGAGTTCGCCCGGGCATCCGGCCTGCCGGTGCAAACCCTCAATGTACTTGTTGCGGTCGTGGCGGCGCTCACGGTCTCCGTGTCCATGCGTGTCGTCGGCGTGCTCCTCGTCTCCGCCATCATGATCGTTCCAGTAGCAATCGCCCAGCTCGTCTCATCGTCCTTCGCACGCACCATGCATATTGCCATGGGTATCGGGGTGACGGCGTGCATTAGCGGCCTTGTCATCACCTACTATGTTCCGGCCTCGCCCGGAGCGACTATTGTCGTTATGCTGATAACCGTATACGCAATTGTCGCACTGGTCCGGGCGACAATGTCGGCAACGGCACGGCGCCGTTCACGGCATCAGCAGGTAGAGGCGATTTCATGACAGAACAACCACGCCGAACGGCGCAGCGGATGGCCATCCAAGAGGAAATGGCACGAATGCCGGGATTCGTCAGCGCGCAGGAACTGCACGGCAGGCTTGTGAACTCAGGGCAAGGAATCGGCCTCGCCACTGTCTATCGCACGCTACAGAGCCTCGCAGATCGGGGAGTACTTGACGTGCTCCGTCGCGACAACGAAACGCTGTACCGGCACTGCGTTTCCGAAGAACACCACCATCACCTCGTGTGTCGGCAATGTGGAGCCACCGTGGAAGTATCCGGCGCCGATGTCGAGGCATGGGCCTTGCGAGTAGCTGCAGAGGCGGGTTTCACAAATATCTCACATACCTTGGAACTGGACGGAATTTGCCGAGACTGCACACGGGCCAATACGGTGCCAACCAGCACCAATGATCCTGCCGAAAAACCCAGCATGCAGAGCAACACACGCACAACAGAAGAGAGAGGCTGACACAATGGACGAAATCCGGGTGCGTCTTCCTATCCGGCTGGGACAGTTCTTAAAACTCGCTTCACTGGCTGACTCGGGTGCACAGGCGCGTGAACTCATCGAAGACGGCGAGATCACCGTCAACGACGTAGTCGAAACTCACCGTGGGCACCGTTTGGCGGACGGCGACGTCGTCGCACTGGACGGCACTACGGTGCGCGTGCGCGGAACCGACAGCTAGCGGCTTGCCTGCGCGCAGGATCAGCTCAGCAAGCAGTTACGCCCGAGCAAAACCCGCAGATCTGAGAACATGCCTGGCCCAGGATGAACATAAAAGGCCCGGTCCACTTGCACAACCGCAGTAGAAGTCGGGCGTCGGATATGCAACCGGACTGGAGCCGAGCCGGGATACGAGCGGAGAATATTTGCCAACGACCCCATAAGCTCCTGCGTACACATCCTCTCCGGGACCTGGAGATCCAATGGCGAATCGGGCAGGAGATCCCCGGAAGGTAAAGAAAGATCCTGCGCGGACAACTGGATCGAACCGTCACGATCCTGCACCCGACAGGTCACCACTGCAACGGCGTCTTGCGTTAGCATCGTTGACACCGCTTGATATGTGGCCGGGAAGAAGTTGATCTCCGCACTTCCGGTGAGATCCTCCAACACCACCGTGGCCCAGAGCTTTCCGTTCTTCTTCGACACCCGCGGTTGCACCGAGGTGATTAGTCCGGCCAGGGTCACACTGGCGCCGTCGCGGGGATTCTCCTCGTTCATCAGACGAACGATGGTGGTATCTGCAGAACGTTCCAGCACGTGCTCTAGACCAGAAAGTGGATGGTCGGAAACGTACAGGCCGAGCATGTCGCGCTCGTGATCGAGCTTTACCTTCTTATCCCACTCAGGAATATCCGGCACGCTTACTTCCACGCCCCTGCTATGGCAGGGCTGGCGCCTCCGAAGAGATCGAACTGCCCGGCCGCCTCGTTCTTCTTCAGCGCGACGACGGAGTCAACCGCTTCCTCAACCCGCGACAACAGAGCACGGCGCGTGTAGCCAAGTGAATCGAATGCTCCCGCTTTGACGAGGCACTCGATGGCACGCTTATTGCAGACCTGCAACGGAACCTTGTCAAGGAAGTCCTGGAAGGAGGTGAAGGGTCCCTTCTCTTCACGCGCCTGTATGATCCCAGCGACGACGTTCTCGCCTACATTGCGCACCGCGGAGAGTCCGAAGCGAATCTCGTTGCCAACGGCGGAGAAGTTCGAATCCGATTCATTGACATCCGGCACCAGGACCGTGATATCCATGCGGCGGCACTCGCCCAAATACAGTGCGAGTTTGTCCTTGTTGTCCTTCTTCGACGTAAGAACCGCCGCCATGAACTCGACCGGATAGTTGGCCTTGAGGTAGGCCGTCCAGAAGGAAACAACCGCATAGGCAGCCGAGTGAGACTTATTAAAGGCGTACTGGGCGAAAGGCACCAACACACCCCACAGCGTGTCGATGCACTCGCGAGAGTACCCCTTCTCCAACATGCCCTGCGAGAAGGACTCGAACTGCTTATTCAGCACATCGATCTTCTTTTTGCCCATGGCCTTACGCAGCGTATCCGCCTGCCCCATGGTGAAGCCAGCCACCACACGCGCGATCTCCATGACCTGCTCCTGATAGACAATCAGGCCATAAGTGGGAGCCAGAATGTCCCGTAGTTGCTCCTCTAACTCCGGGTGAATAGGCTCAATCTTCTGCAAGCCATTCTTGCGCAGAGCGTAGTTGGTATGGGAATTCATGCCCATAGGACCGGGGCGGTACAGGGCAGACACAGCCGAAATATCTTCGAAGTCCGTCGGCCGCATCTGCTTAAGCAGCGTCCGCATGCCAGCACCATCAAGCTGGAACACCCCGAGGGTGTCCGCCCGGCTAAGCAGGGCGAAAGTTGCCGGATCGTCCAGTTCTACCTTCTCGATATCAAGCGGTTCCTTATTGTTCGCCGCGATGTTGTGGAGGGCATCATCGATCGTTGTTAAATTTGATAGTCCGAGAAAGTCCATCTTGAGGATGCCCAGTTCCTCACATTGTGGATACTCGAATTGGGTGATGACGGCGCCGTCTGCCGGACGCTTCATCACCGGGATCACATCGGTGAGAGGCACACTTGACATGAGGACGGCACAGGCGTGTACGCCCCACTGGCGTGTTAGCCCTTCCAGTCCGTGGGCGAGGTCGTAAATCCGCTTTGCCTCGGGATCGGCACCGATTAGTTCTCGAAACTCACCCGCCTCCATATAACGTTCGGAGCTTTGATCGAAGATCTGCCCGAGCGGGATGTCCTTTCCCTGTACCGAGGGAGGCAATGCCTTGGTGAGTTTCTCCCCCATCTCGAATGGATAGCCCAGTACGCGCGAAGCATCCTTGAGTGCCTGCTTCGTCTTAATCGTGCCGAAAGTGACGACCTGCGACACTTTGTCCGCCCCATACTTCTTCTCGACATACTCGATGACTTCACCCCGTCGACGCTCATCGAAGTCAACGTCGATATCCGGCATGGAGATACGTTCCGGGTTCAGAAACCGTTCGAAGAGCAGACCGTGCCGGATGGGATCGAGTTCAGTGATCTGCAGGGCGTATGCAACCATCGATCCTGCACCGGAGCCACGGCCTGGTCCGACCCGAATACCGTGCTCTTTCGCCCAGAGAATATAGTCCGAGACGACTAGGAAGTATCCGGGGAATCCCATCTCAACAATGACCCCAACCTCATAGTCAGCCCGCTTCTGCACGTCTGCGGGAATGGTCTCCCCGTAACGCACATGCAGCCCGCGCTGGACCTCCTTCACGAACCAGGAGGTGATATCTTCACCGGGTGGCACCGGGAACACCGGCATGTAGTTTGCACCCTCGGCAGCGGTCTGGAAGGAGACATCGCAACGCTCCGCAATCATCAGGGTGTTCTCGCAGGCTCCGGGCAGGTCGCCGAAAAGATCCCACATCTCTTGAGAGGAACGCAGGTGGTAGCCCTCTCCGTCAAAGGTGAAACGGTTCGGATCCTGCAGGGTAGAACCCGAGTTGATGCACAGCATCGCATCCTGAATAGCTGCGTCACTGGACTGGACGTAATGCGAATCGTTGGTGGCGATCAGCGGCGCGTCGATCTTACGTGCCAACTCCAGCAAGTCATTGCGGACCTTACGCTCGATGGCGTTGTTGTGGTCCATGATCTCCACAAAGTAGTTCTCACGGCCGAAAATCTCCTGCATGCGTCCGGCTGACTCAAGTGCCTCCTTATGCTGTCCAAGACGCAGCCGGGTCTGCACCTCGCCCGAAGGGCACCCGGCCGTGGCGATGAGACCCTCATGGTAGGTCTCCAGAAGCTCCATGTCCATGCGCGGCCATTTGCCCATCTGTCCTTCGAGAGATGCCCGCGAGTCCAAGCGAAACAGGTTGTGTAGGCCCGTGTTGTTATACGAAAGCAGAGTGAGATGAGTATACGCGCCGCGTGCGGAGACATCGTCGGCACGCTGAGTTTCGTCACCCCACAGCACCCGCTCCGTTCCAAAACGGGAAGTGCCGGGAGTCATGTAGGCCTCGACGCCGATAATCGGCTTGATACCCTCGGCTTTTGCTGCCTTATAGAACTCATAAGCGCCGAAGCAGTAGCCGTGATCCGTGATGGCCACTGCCTCTTGGCCGTGTGCCTTTGCCTCCGCCACAAGTTTCTTGATCTTCGCGGCACCGTCGAGCAACGAGTATTCGGTATGAACATGCAGGTGAGCGAAGTCCTTGGCAACCATGTGCATCAGTCTAGTCCGGCTCGTCGACTCGGTCACCTTTCGCCGCACCGATGCGCAGCGTCTTCTGCATGTCGCGGTGCCAAATCCCCGCGTCAAGATAGCGTTCTCCCGCAAGGAGGCGATAACCACATTTCTCGTAGAAGCCGACGGCCTGTTCCTGAGAGGACAAGGCAATAACGACGCCGTCGCTATCCGCGCAGCGGTCTAGTGCCACGCGTTCCGCGTAACTCATCAAGGCATAACCAATGCCGGTGGCGCGTGCTGCTCTGCGAACTGCAACCCGCCCAATATGGCAGTAACCGGGCTTTTCCGGAAGCACCCGCAATGTCCCCACGTCAACGCCGTCTACGGTGGCGATGAGGTGCACAGTGGAGAGATCGGTGTCTAGGGCATCGATTTCCTCCTCCGGCGGCACATTCTGCTCGTGGACGAACACTTCCATGCGGATGTCCCAGCAACGCCGCAATCCGCTCTCGTCTGTCACAACTTCAACATGTGGGGCGCCTTTGGTCTCTACCATGCGCGTTTCGTCCTCACTCATTCGAAGTATCCGATGATCATTGGAACCCGCGGCATCATCACGTTCACCGGTCGTGCCGCGCTACCGAAACACTCCACCACGCATTGCGCTGAGAGCTTCTTCCAACTCGGGTGCATACGGCGACGTGAACTCCACCCAGGTGCCCGTGCCGGGATGCTCAAAGCCAAGCCGCGTCGCGTGCAGCCACTGCCGATTCAATCCGAGCCGCGCCGACAAACTCGGGTCGGCACCATACATTTCGTCACCCACACATGGATGACCGACCGCTGCCATATGCACTCGAATCTGGTGGGTGCGCCCGGTCTCGAGCTGAATCTCAAGCAATGAGCCGCCGGCCATTGCTTCCAGCGTGCGATAGTGTGTCACGGCGTGCCGCCCGTCTTGCCGTACACCCATCTTCCACTGATGGCGGTAATCGCGGCCAATTGGCGCATCAATCGTCCCGGTACTCGGATCGGGATGTCCCTGTACAAGAGCGTGGTATACCTTGGTCACTTCTCTATCACGAAAAGCGCGCTTCAGTGCACTGTATGCACGATCAGACTTTGCGACCACCATGCATCCCGATGTACCCACATCCAGGCGATGCACAATGCCCTTGCGCTCTGCGGGTCCGGAGACCGTCAACTGTCTCCCCAATGCCAGCAAGGCGCCAAGAACATCGGGGCCGACGAAGTTCAAAGAGGGGTGGGCCGCCAATCCCGCTGGCTTGTTAACGACGACAATGTCCTCATCTTCATACACAATCGGCAGATCTGCCGGAGTCGGAACGGGCTCAATCGATGGTGGCGTCGGCACATCGATCTCGAGAGTCTGACCGGCAACAACTCGTTGCGAACGAGAGGGTGTCGCACCATCGACGCGGACCTCTCCGGCGTCAATGAGCCGAGCAACCGTACTGCGCGACATTCCGGTCATGGTCGCGAGAACCGCGTCAACCCTTCCGCCCTCCAGCCCGTCTGGAACCGGATAGTATCGACGCTCACTCATGGCGTACCTTCGACACCTCCGGCTCAGACGACCGACCGTCGTCCTCATCCGTCTGAGCGGCAGAATCGGCCTGTCTCGGCTCCGCGGAATCGAACTCGTCCGTCTTCCCAGAATCGGTTCCCTGCGGACCTGCCGTCCGCTGCCCGGCGTCGCCATCGACGTCGCTCTTGATAGTCGCCCCCGCCGCGCTGCCCTCCGGGTTCGCCTCCCCTTCCGTCAACTGGTTTGTACCGCTTGTATCCGCTGTTGTGAGCGGTGTGCCCCGCAGCATCAAAACAACAAGTGCAGCAATGCCAACCACCAGCGCAATATCGGCGACATTTCCCACGAAGAGATCACCGTAGGCAATGAAATCGACGACGTGGCCACGAGCGATCGCCGGCGGGCGGACCAAACGGTCAATGAGATTGCCTAAAGCGCCGCCCCAGACAACGCCGATAACCGCCATCCAAGCGCGCGATGTCGTCCGATATACCCAGATAGGCAGAATAATGACCACCAGCGCCGCGACAACAGTGAACACGATAGTGGCATTCTCCCCCAGAGAGAAGGCCGCACCCGGATTGTAGAGCAGGCGCAAGGACAGCGCCCGCCCCAACACCGGAATCGTGTGTCCATCGCTCAGGGTGCCTAGCGCCCATTGCTTAGTCAACTGGTCGGCGGCGACCGTGGCGATACCGCAAGCCGCGCCCAACACCCAGTACTCGCGCTTCACAATTCGGCTCCCCTAGTCCGGACGACCGGAGAACGTAATGCTAGTGTCAGTGCTGTGCACCTTCCGAGGCCGCCGAGGACTCCACATTGCTCAGCAGTGACTCGAGATAGCTCTTCAAGCGCGTACGGTAGTCGCGCTCGAAGTCGCGCAGCTCGGAGATCTTGCGCTCCAGCAGACCGCGCTCCTGCTCAAGTTGAGTGAGCGTGCGGTTGTGCTGCTCTTCGGCCTCGGCAACAATCTGCTGCCCCTTGGTAGTGGCTTCGGCGACGATGCGCTCCGACTCTGCCTTTCCGTCATTGATGTACTGATCATGCAGCTGTTGTGCCAGCGCGAGCATTCCTGTGGCCGTCTGAGCGTCGGCGCCACCGACTTGCGGTGCGAAGGACGAGGTCGACGTCGCCGAATCCGGAGCCTCCGCCTGCTGGGTCGGTACAGCGTGTTGAGCATTCTCCAACTCGGTCACGCGAGCCTCGGCGACCTTTACCTTGTTCTCAAGCTCAGCATTCGACTTCGTCAGTTGCGCAATAGTATCCGCAACCTCGTCAAGGAAGAAGTCGACCTCGTCCTGGTCATAGCCTTCCTCGTTCGGCTGCGAGTTCTTAAAGCGCATGTTGACGACATCTTGTTCCGTGAGCAGCGCCATGAGTATCCACCTCTAAGAATCCAGTTTCAACGGGACAAAGCGACCCGGCGGGCCGTTACACTATTGAGACTACCCGAGAGCCTACCAGATCGTGTGACAAATGTTCATAAAGTGATATGTGAGACTGAATGACCAGACTTCACACTCAATGTCACGTGCACAGCTGGGGCGCTATGCCATGCTCCGAAAGACCATGGAAAGAATCTGCACCCCGAAAAAGAGTACCAAGAATCCCATATCCAGCTGCACCCCTCCAAAACGAAGTGGCGGAATGTACTTGGCCAGAAGACGCAGCGGCGGATCCGTCAGCCGGTACGTGAGATTAGCCGCGACCAGGAAGAAACCCGTTGGACGCCAATCCCGTGCGGCCGTCATAACGACGTCGAAGACCACGCGGACGAAAAGCACAAAAACGTACAGGCTGCACAGTGCCGCGAGAGTGGCAAAAACCAGGTGCATCGTATTCGTCAACCAGCGTTTAGAACCGGTCAGCCTGCTCCGGTCGGTGCGTCTCCATTTTCACCGTGCGCGGCGTCATCAGCAGGACATCCCCGGAAATCTGATTGAGATGGCCGTGCAGCCCGTAGCAAACGCCAAGGGCGAAGTCAACGATGCGGTACCGGGCGGACTCCTCCGCTCCCGACAGGTTCAAGATAACCGGAAGGCCCTTACGGAACTGGTCGGCAAATCCCTGCACATCGTTGAACGTCTTCGGCCACACCGTGACGATACGAGCCAGGTCTGGCGCCGATGCCACGGACCGGATCGGCGTCACATCCGCCGCCTCTTCCTCAAGACCTTCGTCAAGGTACTCATCTTCGAAGCCCTCATCGCCATACTCGTCGTAGGCGTCGTCACTCAGTGTTGCTTTATCGACGAAGCGCTGGAACATTCCCATTGCCGGATCCTCTCACTGTGGGTCGCATGCTTCTCTCAAGCTAAGCGACGGCGGCACCAGGATTCGTGAGGCTGCCCGGGCGTGTCGCAACTTCCACAATGCCGACGAAGCGTCCGGTCACTCCACCATCGCGCCGATGCGAGAACAAAGAGGGAGCCTCAAAGGTACAGCGCCGGTCGTGCCGAATCTCGGGAACTCCCGCTCGGGCGAGCTGCGCATGAAGACCGGCTGGAATATCGATCGATGGGGTACCCCACCTCGTCTCAGCCACGCACTCCGGGCATTGCAGGGCGGCGGCATCACGCATCTGGGCGGGCACTTCATAGCACTGTCCGCAAATTGCCGGGCCTATTGTCGCGACGAGGTCCTCCACCTCGGTTAGAGCCGACAGTTCAGTGACAGCATGCATCGCAATGTCGGCAAGAAGGCCGGCGCGACCTACGTGGACAACCGCACCTACGGGAGAACTCAGTGAAAGTAGGAGAAGCGGCACACAGTCAGCCACCATGACGCATGCAGCAACTCGGTGCATACCGGACGCATCGCCTCCGCCAGGGTTTGCGAGGCTTGGAGCAAACGATTCCGCGCCGCTCACCGAAGCTTTCCGCTTGTCGCGGAAGTACACCTGTTCGGCGATGCCAAGATCGGCGAAGCTAAGAATCGCACCATCCGTGGCTGTCAACGTCCGGCCCGGTTTAACCGCGCGCCCTATGTGCTTGCCGTGGACCTGGTCCATCCAGACCGGCTCGACTCCTAGTTCTTCGGCTAGGGCACGCCTGTTCGCCGCCACAGCGTCCGGATCGTCGGCCACGTGGAACCCGAGATTCAGCCCGGCATATGGACCGCGCGAGAAGCCCCCTTGCCGGGATGTGAAACCGGCGCGAGTCACCCAGTTGTCACCGGTGATTGTCTCCGCCCAGTCAACAAGAGATTGCATGGCCTCATTCTCTCCGATTCAGCGTCACAATACGCACATGACAACCGTTGATGCCGACGGATCCATTGCCGCTGTTGGCGCGTCATGGAACACGACATGTGATATGACAATGTGCTGGTGGCCCGCGGCAATGCGCGGGCCACCCTGAAGTCAGACACCCCGTAGGGCATCCCTTCGGCGCTCGGCGCCGAAGCTTATCCTGTGCCGCCGACCGGAGCAGCCAGCGGGCACTAAATCGTCAGTTCTCCTCGAAAAGGAATGCCGGAATATCGAGGTCACCACGCCGCGAGGCCGGTTCCTCCACCGCGGGCGGAACGCTCGCGTTTCGTTCCGGTTCGGTCTGCTCGACTGTGGCGGGTTCGGCGACCGGATGGCTCGGAGTCGCTACAGCGCCGGTAACCACCGGCTGAGCCGCAGGCCCAGGTGCCGACGGCACCGGTTGGGCCGCAGGAGCGGGCGGTGCAGGCGCAGCGGCATGCGAGACCGCCGAGACCGGGGCGCTCGCCGCCACCGGGGCGGCCGAGCGAGTCATCGCCAGCAGATGATCCTCCGACTCGTCAAACCCGGCAGCAATAACCGTGACGCGGACCTCGTCTCCCAGCGCCTCGTCGATGATCTGCCCGACGATGATATTCGCGTTTGGATCAACAGACTCCTTAACCAACTTCGACGCGGCCGCAAGCTCTTGCATGGAGAAATCAGCACCGGCCTGGAAGGAGAGAAGCACCCCATGTGCCCCGTCGATGCTGGCCTCGAGCAGCGGAGAGGAGATGGCGTTCTCAGTAGCACGCATCGCACGGTCATCTCCGGATGCCGATCCGATTCCCATAAGTGCGGTACCGGCGTCTTTCATAATCGCCTTGACATCGGCGAAGTCGAGATTGACCAGCCCGGGAATAGTAATCAGGTCGGAGATACCCTTGACACCGGAACGCAGAACCTCATCAGCGAGATGGTAGGCCTCGATGACGGTCAGGCCCTTCTCGGCAATTTCCAGCAGACGATCATTCGGAATCACAATCAGTGTGTCGACGGCCTTGCGAAGTTCGCCAATGCCGGAGATCGCGTTATTGGCGCGCTGCAGTCCTTCGAATTCGAAAGGCCGAGTAACCACACCCACCGTCAAGGCCCGAGTTCCCGCGCGATGCTCGCCACAATAGGAGCGGCGCCCGTCCCGGTACCACCACCTTCTCCAGCGGTCACAAAGACCATGTCCGAGCCCTCAAGCGCAGCTCGAATCACTTCAACATTCTCCTCGGCAGCACGTTTTCCGACCGTTGGATCTGCGCCCGCCCCTAGCCCTTTGGAAACGTCTCGACCGATATCGAGTTTGGTCTCTGCTTCCGACTTGACGAGCGACTGGCCATCGGTGTTGACCGCGATGAATTCAACACCGGCCAAGCCGTCCTGGATCATTCGGTCAACGGCGTTCACACCACCGCCGCCTACGCCGATAACCTTGATATTCGCGGCGTTGTTCAGAGCGGGCATTGCCCCATCCTTTCCGACCTCAACTAGTACTTGAGGTTTTCCGTGTCTGACTTCGCGGAAAAGGTAGAGGCATGGGAAAGTTGGTGCAATCACCTGGCCGGGCGTGTCGCAAGATTCTCATCCGCTCAACGCGTCTTTGCATGGAATACGCAGCTGAAATGTGCCCACACTCGGCGCGGAGACGGGATGCCTACCCACGCCAGAGCAAACCCCGCAATGCCGTATCAATCCCGCAATGCTCAGTCGCTTGTCATGGGCGAGAGAGGAACCGAGACATCGTAGTGCGAGGCAGTTGTCGTATTCTTCATCAGCATGCCGAGCACCTGGGCCTTCAGCTCATTATCCTCACCATCACCCCACAGTACGGTCGCGCCGTCGGTCAATGTGAGCGTCACTTGATCGGCCGAGCTCACCGACACACTCGCAACCCGCCCCCGTGTCTCCGAATCGAGAGCACCAAGAACATCGATCATGAGAGTCGCTACATTTCCGGCCTCGTTCTGCCCAGACGGCAGTGTCAAGCGCGGCAGGGCATCAGCGCTGTCGGCGGGAAGATCAAGATGGACTCCTTCTGCGTCTATCGCCACGCACGCGCCATCAACCATGAGGCAGGCAACGGGTTCCCGTAAGGTCACGCGAACCCGCAGCGTATGCGGGAAGTCACGAGTTACTGTTGCATCCCGAACAAGGGGGATCGTGTTTGTGAGGTGATCCTCCACCTCACCCGCGCGCAGGCGCAGCAAAGAGGTGCCGTCGTAGGCCGAAAGAGATTCCTTCACCTGCTCTTCGGTCACGGCCGAGTCCTCGCCAATGCCAGACACCGTCACGTTGCGGCAGGCGAGCAAAGGCGAGAAAAACAACACCCAGCCCAGCAGAACAACCATGCCAAAAGCACCGGCGCCAATACCGGCTCGTTTCACCCGGCGCCTATGCGTCTCGGCAGCCCGCTCACGCCGTCGTTCCGAGAGTTCATCCGCTGATGCCCTCGTGGAGCGAGGAAGACGCGAGAGAATGCCGCGCCTGGCAGGTTTCTGATCGTCGCTCGTATGACTGACCGACACTGTGCTGTCAGGCTCCGAGTCAGTGGCCGTCGCCCGTCGCAGGCCACCCACGAGGGCCGAGCCACCCGCCTTAGTGCGTCGCGCCGGTGAACCTCCCGCGCGCAGCCGCCCCCTATCCTTCACATTCGTGTGGCTGCCGGGCGCTACCTGCTCGTCAAGATCTACCACATCCGCAGGCAAATCCGTCGCTTCATCGGGGCTTAATGCAGCGGTTGGAACCGAGTCCTGCTCTGGGGAAGCGTTCTGTTCCCCGCGGGCCGACTGCCTCCCGGTCGCAGTGAGTCTCTCCGGGCGACGTGGAACATGTGGTTGCCTCATGGGGCGCCGATCCTGTCTAGTATGACTGCAGCTAACTCGGTTACGTCGCCGGCACCGACGGTCAGGACCAAATCTCCGGGCTCGGCCGCATCCGCGATCACGTACGCCGCCTCCATCCTGTCAGGGATAAAACGCCTCTTCCCGGCCATCTGATCCGTGATGAGGAATCCGTCAACGTCGGGAACCGGATCTTCCCGTGCACCGTAGACGGAGGTCACGACGACGTCGTCCGCCAAAGTCAACGCCTCCGCAAAGCGCGCTGCGAAACGCTCGGTGCGGGAGTAGAGATGCGGTTGGAATAACACCCGGACCGCTCCCCGGCCCGCGCGGCGCCGCGCTGCTCGCATCGTCGCTGCCACTTCCGTTGGATGGTGCGCGTAATCGTCGATCACAGTAACTCCATGGGCGGCCCCGCGCACCTCGAACCGTCGGCTCGTCCCTTGGAAATGCCCGAGTGCTGCGGCCATGTCCTGCCGGGCAGCTCCCAGCTCTACTCCAGCCGCCCAAGCAGCGGCGGCGTTGAGCAAGTTGTGTTCACCCGGTACTGCTAGGCCAAGGCGTATTGCACCGCGCCCGTCATCCAGGACCGCTGCGTTGGTTATGAATGAACTCGCAGCCCGGTGCTCCTCGTTATCCAGCCTCTGGAGAGTCGGCCCGTCGGCCGCACCGGTGACTCTCACGTGTCCACAGGCCCCAAGTACCCCCTCGCCGACGCCGTATGTCAACACCCTTTTGCCCTCGCCAATGGCCACACGAGCCAAACGGGTCGCTCCGTCGTCGTCGGCGCAGGCTATGAGCAGTCCTCCGGGCACCAGCCGTCGCGAGAACTCAGCGAAAGCCTCCTCGAATGCCTCGCGAGTGCCGTAGTGGTCGAGATGATCGGGCTCCACATTCGTGACAATCGCAATTCGCGGAGCATAGTTCAAGAAAGACGCATCCGATTCGTCTGCCTCCGCCACCAACACCGAGCCGGAACCAAGGTGGCCTCCCGCTCCAAGACCGGTGATGGACGAGCCGATCGCCCATGAAGGCTCATAACCCAAGTGCTGCAGGCAAAAGGCGAGCATGGCCGACGTCGTTGTTTTACCGTGAGCACCGGCAACTGCCACGAAATCCCTGCCCGAGGCCGCCAGGGCAAGCGCCTGGGAGCGGTGGATGACTCGCTGCCCCCGGGCGCGTGCGGTAGCAAGCTCCGGGTTCGAATCCCGAATCGCAGAAGAAACTACAACAATGCCATCGGCCGGCACAGCAGCAGCTTCATGGCCGATATTCACCGTCAGCCCCAACCCTCGGATATGCCTCGTCGCAGCGGACTCGCGGGCGTCAGAACCCGAAACAACGGCTCCCTGGGCTGCCAATAGTTCAGCTAGTACGGACATTCCCGCGCCGCCGATCCCAATCAGGTAAAACCGTGTTCCCTGCAGTGTGTTATCGGCGTTAGCTCCGGTGCCATGGTCCAGATTCGTCTCCTCACCGTTCGCCGTCATATGCTTCTCCCACATCCGCAATGATCTGTGCGAGGCGTCCGGCCCCGTCCAAAGGACTCGTTTCACGTGCTGCGGCACCCATAGCGTCCAGCCGGTTCTTATCGGCCACAAGTGCAAGCACATCGTGAATAAAACGCTCTACGGTGAACTCTCGATCATTGATTAGCTTGGCACCACCAGCCGCCACCAGATCTGAAGCGTTGCGTGCCTGCTCGCCATTGCCAACCGCCAGCGGCACAAAAACCGCCGGAAGTCCGAGAGCTCCTAGTTCTGCGACCGTACCCGCCCCGGAGCGGCAGAGTACCAGATCTGCGGCAGCATACGCATCCTCCATCTCTGCCAGATAATCGAGCACGACGTAGTTACTCTTATCGGCGACGGCCTGCCGCACCGGTCCGTCCTTCCCGCGCCCGGTCAAATGCAACACCTGAATATCGGCGGCGGTAATGGCGTCAAGGGCTGCGGTCACCACCTCGTTAAGATGTTGAGCTCCCAAAGAGCCTCCGGTAACGACTAGGGTGGCTCGAGTTGGGTCCAGGCCGAGCCTTTGGGCCGCACGCGTCCGCCCCGCACCAGTTTGCATAGCGCGCTGCGCGGCGAGGGTGGCGATGGCGGGGCGAAGTGGCAGTCCAACGGTCTGTGTCACCCCACGCCGCGCGCGCAGCGGCGTGGACGGAAATGTCAAGGCAACAGCGTGCGCAAAGCGCGCGCCATAGCGATTCGCCAGGCCCGGTTTGGCATTCTGTTCGTGGATGACCACGGGGATACCACGCCTCTTGGCCGCCGCATACACCGGCGTCGAGGCGAAACCGCCGAAGCCAACCGCAACCGACACACCGTCGAGGACGTCCTCCGCCTGCGAAATTGCGCGCCGAAAACGCGCCGGGAACGTCAGAGCCGCCCTTCCCGGACGACGCGGAAACGGAACCCGCTCAATGGCAAAAAGCTCAAAGCCGGCCGTCGGCACAAGATCCTTCTCGAGACCGTCCGCAGTTCCAACCGCACGAACGTCCAGCCCCATCTCCCGCAACGTCAGCGCCGTAGCCAACAGCGGGTTGACATGCCCGGCGGTGCCTCCACCGGCCAAAATAATGCTAGTCATGAGAGCCTCTCTTCAGAACAGCACGGGCACGATGGGCGATATTGCGTTGTGGCCGCAAGGAACTTCGCACGCCGGGAACCGCCAACGTGCAGGACAGGCCGACCCCCACGGCAAGCAGACAGGCCACTACTGCCGATCCGCCCTGCGATATGAAGGGAAGCGGCACGCCGAACACCGGCAACACGCCCGTGACGACCAACATATTAGCCAGCGCTTGGCCACACAGCCAGATCGCAACGCCACCGCATGCCAGCCGCGCGAAACGCGCCGGATGGTGTACACAGATACGCAGGAGACCCCATCCAAGCAACATGAACATCGCTACCACAACTAGGCAGCCGCCCATGCCGAGTTCTTCACCGACGACGGCGAAGATGAAGTCGTTTTGCGCCTCCGCCAAGTTGCCAGGCCATTTCTCAGCCCCGGTTCCCAGACCGGACCCACCGACACCACCCGACCCGAAGGCCCATAAGGCGAAATCCGCCTGGCTGGGATTGAGACCGTCAGGCAATGAGAACAGGTTGCTCAAGTAGTCGGATACGCGCGCCAAACGGTCGGGTTTGGCCGCCACCAGTACTGAGGCGAGAAGAACGGCGGCACCCGCCACACCCCAGAAGTACTTCCCCGGCGCTCCCGCGAGCCAAAACATACCCACGCAGATCAGGGCGACGACCATAGCCGTTCCCATGTCGCCACCCAAAAGCACGGCACTGATAGCACCAGCCGCCGAGGCAGTTGCTGGCCACGCCAGGTTACGCAGCTCAATCCTCTCCGGGAGCAGGCGAGCGAGCGCGGCGGCCAGCCACACAATAGTCGCCAGTTTCAGAAACTCCGAAGGCTGTACCGAGAAGTTTCCGAAACGTAACCAGTTCGTGTTGCCCGCCACCGTATGTCCCAGTGGCGTACGCACCAACAACTGGAGCAGAATCCCCATCGCAAAGATGGGCAGAGCGAGCCTCTCATACAACCGCATCGGCACGAACGCGGCCAGAACGCCGATAACCAGGCCCCCTACCGCGTAGACGAGCTGACTGACCGCAGTCGCGAAAGTGTTTGAGGTGCCGTTGAGCCGCGCATAGTGAATTGCCGATGGCGCCGTGGCCGAAAAGACCATGACCACGCCCAGCACAAGCAGCACACCTGTTGCCACGACAATCGTGATGATCGCCTGCCGCATAACGCCCGTCTGCTGTTCCTCAGCCATGTAGCTCCCGAGCCGCTGTGGCAAAGAGTTCGCCGCGTTGCGCATAGGAGGAGAACTGGTCCAGGGAAGCGCAAGCGGGTGCCAACAGGACGGTGCCCCATCCCGCCGCCAGCTGTTGCGCTGCCTTCACGGCCTGCTCCATCGGATCACGCGCGTCTGGCGCAATCCATACCACCGGTATGTCAATACCATCTAGCGCCTGCCGCCACGGCTCCTGGTCGACGCCTATAACAACGACACTCCGTAGTTTGCCGCGTTGGCTGGCCACTAACTCGTCGAACTGCGCACCTTTCGCCTGACCGCCTACGATCCATACCACGCTCCGGTCTTCCTGGGCTTGCAGCGAAGCGCGAGCCGCATGGGCATTAGTGGCCTTCGAGTCATCCACGTAACGCACACCATCCACGCTGTTGACTAGTTCAAGTCGATGCCCACCAGAGGAGAAATCACGCAAAGCATCCCGAATCACGCCTGGCTCCACGCCCGCTGCTCGTGCCAGGGACGCGGCGGCGATAGCATCGCGCAGAATATGCTCCGGAAGAGCAGCCCCCGCCGACGCCAAATGCGCGATATCGGCGATCTCGAACAGCTCAATTCCTTCGGTCCACCGCTTCTTACCGAAGGCGCGATCAACCACAATGCCATCGACAACTCCGATCATCCCCACGGCAGGAAGACCTGGTGTCATCCCAATGGCACGTGCCCCCTCGATAACGTCGGCCTCGTCAACCATCTCTTGCACGACGGCGTCGTCGGCCGGGTACAGACACGCCTGTTGTGTGTGCTCGTAGATGCGCGCCTTGGCATTGCGATATGCGGTGCGGCTGCCATGCCATTCCAAATGGTCATCGGCGAGATTGAGACACACCGACGCCAGCGGCGACATGGCGTGGGTTGTACGCAATTGGAAGGATGACAGTTCGAGGGCAAAGGCCTGCGGCGCCTCCTCATCGGTACGGGAAGTCTCGCAAACAGCCGGATTGCCGACGTTACCGATCGCTCTGCCCCCAGCCCTGCGCGGTCGAGGATTGCGGCCGTCATCGATACGGTCGTCGTCTTCCCATTTGTTCCCGTCACACACAGCCACGGGGCGTACCAGCCCCCTCGTCAACCGCCCGCAGCTGCCAGGCCAGTTCGATCTCACTACACAGCTGCACGCCGGTGGAAAACAACGGGGATATCTCAGCGATAGCCGGAGCGGGCACGATGATATCCGGTTGCCAGGTCAGCACCTTGTCAGCCAGATGGGAGGGATCCTGATGGCTTCCGGCCGTATCCAATGGCAGCGCTGCAACGCCGGCCAAAGACGAGATATCCGCATCCCAGGCGCTGACGATCGCTCCTGTCAAGGCCGTCAACGCTTGCAGGCTCGCCTGGCCAGATTTGCCCAGCCCGACCACCGCGACCCGTTTGCCGTCGAACTGAGCCGCCCCCGGGTTCGTTAAGCTCATTGTTGCGCCAACCATTCCGTGTAGAACAGCCCGATTCCGCCGCCCATCAACAACGCTTCGATCACCCAGAAACGCACGACGACGGTCACCTCATTCCAGCCTTTCAGTTCAAAATGATGGTGTAGGGGCGCCATGCGCAGGACCCGCCGCCCGGTTAACTTGAAGAAACCGACCTGCAGCACATCCGAGCAGACTTCGATAACGAAAAGACCGCCGATGAGCACCGCAAGGACTTCGGTATGCGTAAGAATAGACAAGCCGGCAAAGGCACCTCCCAGCGCCAGCGAACCGGTGTCGCCCATAAAGATCTGTGCCGGAGATGTGTTCCACCAGAGAAAGCCGAAACACGCGCCCATAATGGCGACGCAGATAATGGAGAGGTCTCGCGGGTCACGGACCTGATAGCAGCCCGGTGTGGCACCGAGTACGCCCTGACAGGCCTGGTTGCTCTGCCAAATGGTGATCACTGTATATGCGCCGAAGGCGATCATCGACGCGCCGGTGGCGAGGCCATCCAAACCGTCGGTGAGATTCACGGCGTTGGTCCACGCCGTAATGAGGAAATTCGCCCAAAGGATGAAGAGGATAATGCCCACTACTCCCCCGGCAAAGGCCAAGGTGAGCCCCGTGTCGCGTATGAACGAGATATTCATCGTGGCCGGCGGACGATTGTTCTTATCCCGGAACTGCAGTACCAGCACCGCGAAGATGATTCCGACGGCGCCCTGTCCGATGATCTTGAGAATCGGGGTCAGCCCGAGGGATTGGCGGTGACGTATCTTCGCGAAGTCGTCGAGAAAGCCCACGAAGCCCGTCCCCACCATGAGGAAGAGCAGTAGCAGTGCCGAGGCACTTGGACCGCGCCCCATGACGAGCAGTGCCACCCCGTAACCTATCACCGTGGCCAGGATAATGATCAGGCCGCCCATTGTCGGGGTCCCGCGCTTGGTGAAATGACTCGTCGGGCCGTCCTGCCGCACAAACTGGCCGAATTGGTGGGCCACCAACAGTCGGATAAGCAGCGGAGTTCCCAGAAGGGTGACGAACAGTGAAACCGCGAGGGCAATGAGAATAGCAAGCATCAGCCGTGCTCCTCTCGCAACACGTCCGCTAGCTTCCACACGCCGGAGCCGTGTGATCCCTTGAGTAAAACGACATCACCGTGACTGAGCAGGGCATGAAGCACTGCCAGTGCAGCATCGGTATCCTCAACGTCGTAGACGGTGATTCCTTCACGGGTGGCCGCTGACGATAGCGCCTTCGTACCGTTTCCGACGCAAACCAGAATCTCCACTCCGCATTCGCGCGCAACCGCTCCCAGAGCCTCATGTTCCGCTGCGGAAGACTCACCTAGCTCCAGCATGGTCCCCAGGACGGCGATCTTCCGACGCCCCTCTCCCAGCCGAGCCAACCCGGCCAGGCCGGCGCGCATGGAATCCGGGTTCGCATTGTACGAGTCATCAATCAACAAAAGCCCGTTGGTTTCGAACACGTCCATTCGATGCGGGCTTGCCGCGCCTACGCCGCTGAGTACCCGCGCCACCTGTGCGAGAGGAACGCCGATTACCAGCGAGAGCGCTGCGGCAGCGAGTGCATTGGCGACCTGGTGTTCGCCCACCAGCCGTAGTGAGACCGGGGCGCTTCCCCATGGAGTGACCAGAGTGAAACTGGCACGCCCCGCGGAGTCGATACGGATATCGCTAGCCGTAACATCACCGCTACCGGTAACTGAGAAGGTCGTGACGGGGCCTTCAGCCAGCGTCGCCATGGCTGCAACGCGCTCATCGTCGGCATTGAGCACGATATTGCCCCCGGGGCGTGTCCCGGTGACGAGTTCCGCCTTCGCACGAGCGACATTCTCAATCCCGCCGAACTCGCCCAGGTGGGCCCGTGCTACAACGAGAACGGCTGCGGCATCGGGCTGAGCGATCGAGGTGAGGTAGTCGATGTTTCCGATGTGATCGGCCCCCATCTCCAACACCAAAGTGGCGGTTGATGCATCGGCCCGCAACACGGTCAGCGGCAATCCAAGTTCATTGTTGAAGGAACCCGGAGGAGCAATGATCGGGCCGCGATCAGCCAGTGTGGCAGCCAGGAGGTCTTTCGTGGTTGTTTTGCCCACGGATCCCGTCACGGCCACAACCTTAAGATCGGGATGCCCCTCACGCCGCAGGCGTCGCAGATTGGCTCGAGCCAGCAGGCCAATGGCTGTGGGCACGTCATCGACTTCGATAACGCGCTGCGGATCGGCACCAGAGGCGAGCGCCACCTCTTGGTTCGAGGTGATGACAGCCGCCGCACCGGCTGCGAGCGCCCGGCCCGCCAGGGTGGCGCCGTTAATCCGCTCACCTTGGATTGCGGCGAAGACCTCACCCCTGTAATCACGCGGGTGTCAGTTACCAATGTGTCCACCGTAATCTCGGAATCGGCTGTTGCCATGCGACCTTCACAGCTTGCGGCCAACTCCCCAGCGTGACGGGGATCATTCACTTTCCTCCTGCGCTCTGAGTGCCAGTACTCGCCGTGCTTCGGCGCGGTCGTCAAGCTGAATGAGCTCACCGCCGACATCCTGGATCGTCTCGTGTCCTCGCCCGGCAAGAAGAATCGTATCGTGCACCGAGGCGTCAAGGATGGATTGACGTATCGCTTCCGCACGATTCGCAATTTCTTTCACAGGCGTCTTATGCCGTCGTGTTCCCTCTAGGACGGCGGCGCGGATGGCGGCCGGGTCCTCCCCGTGCGGGTCGTCGTCGGTGATAACCACCGCGTCGGCGTATCGCGCCACGGCCTCACCCATTGCGGGCCGCTTCGCCTGATCACGTTCCCCCGCGGCACCGGTCAAAACGATAAGCCTCCCGCGCGTACTCGGTCGAAGAGCCTGCATTGCTTTGACGAGCGCGTCCGTATTGTGCGCGAAATCGACGACGACGCGCGGACGCGTGGAGATCACCTCCATCCTGCCCGGCACTACCGGGGCGATAATACCCAGTGACGCGACATCATTGATCGCAAGGCCTCCCGCGAGGGCCATTGTCGCCGCTAATGCGGCATTGGCGATGTTGAAGTCGCCCGGCAGCGAGGTCTTCACCTCGAAACTGTCGCCCTCGGTGGAGGTGAGGCGTCCAGCCGAGAATTGCCAACCCTGCATCCCCGCCGGGAGCTCACTCTTGATGGCAAGCGCAACGACATCGATGTCATCAGCGCATTCGCGCACCAGGCGGCGTCCCCAGTCATCATCCACGACCACGACGGCGCGACGAGCACGTTCGGGCGTAAATAGCGATGCCTTTGCGGCAAAGTACTCCTCCATCGTGTGATGGAAATCAAGATGGTCCTGCGTCAGGTTGGTGTAACCGGCGACGTCGTAGCAGATGGGGTCGGTCCTACCCTGGACTAGGGCATGTGACGACGTTTCCATCACCAGGTCCGTCCCTCCACGCCGCACGAGTTCGGCAAGAAAACCTTGCAGCTCAGTCGGCATCGGCGTCGTGAGCGACGCGGGGATGTCTTCCCCGCAATCCGCAATGCGACGGTTCCAATGAGTCCAGTCTTCCGCTCCAGGCGCGACAGGATGTGCTCCAGCATGAATGCTGTCGTTGTCTTTCCGTTCGTTCCGGTGACTGCGAACGTCGTGAGTTTATCTGCGGGATGGCCGTATATCTGCGCGGCGACGGCACCCAGATGGGCGGCGACGTCGTCGATCACGACTAGAGGGCCATCACCCGCCAGTGCCGAACCTTCCGAATCTGTCAGTACTGCCGCTGCACCGGCGGCGCGGGCCTGCGCTGAAAACCGCGCACCGTGTATATGTAAGCCGGGCACACCGGCGAAAAGGTCACCCGGTCGCACCGTTCGATTGTC
Organism: Actinobaculum sp. 313; assembly: GCF_003073475.1. Lineage (GTDB taxonomy): Bacteria > Actinomycetota > Actinomycetes > Actinomycetales > Actinomycetaceae > Asp313. The sequence goes on from NZ_CP029033.1 coordinate 1,693,027, forward strand.
CGCGCATACTCCCGTGACCAAGGCGTCGCCGCGGGAACGACCACCTAATTCCGAAATGCTCACGGGCGCCGCAATTGGGCGCGGTAGGCCCGTCTCACCCATTAGCATTTGATCCCATCTCGTAGGCGAACCACGGGTATTTGTACAGGGGAACCGTGGATGGGGGGATGCCGAGCTGGCGCACCGCAAATCCAGCGACGTCCGAGAACACCGGAGCGGCGACCTCTCCGCCGTACCCGGCCCCTGCGGGGTTGTATACGACGACGGCCACCGCGATCTGCGGGTCCTCCGCCGGAATGACACCGACGAAGGTTCCGACTCGCTTCGTCAGGTTGCCGTTCTCGTCGGCAACCTGGGCGGTACCCGTTTTACCGGCGATGTTGTAGCCTTCCACCCGGGCGTAATATCCGGTGGATTGCGGATCGGTTACCGCTTGCATCATCTGCAGCATAGTGTCCGCGCTGTCTTCCGAAATGACACGATGCGAGTCGCCGACAACCGTTGGCGTCTCCTGTCCATCCGGCGAGATGGTCGAATCGATGATATGCGCCGGAACGTAGACGCCACCGTTGCCGATAGTGGCTCCGATCTGAGCCAATTGCAGTGTCGTGGCGGCCCAGCCCTGTCCAAACATCGTTGTGTACCGGGTCCGGTTGTCCCAGGTGGTGTAGTCAGAGAGGATGCCGGCCGACTCTGCAGGCAGTTCAATGCCGGTTTTGGATCCCAGCCCAAACTCCGTCATGTAGTTGTAACGAGTTTCATCCGAGATGGTGTCACCAATCTGCACCAATCCCGTGTTGTACGACTTTGCGAGAACGCCTGCTACCGTCATATCTTCCGTGGCATGCCCGTCATTGTCGTGGATGGTTTCGCCACTGGACGTTGTAAAGGTGTCCGGGACGGTGAACAGTGATTCGGGGCTGACGGTCCCTGGTCGATCGTCGCCGAGAAGGTAACAAGTTTCCCGGTTGATCCCGGCTCTACCGGTGCCGACACCGCCCGCGAGCCCCATGAGTCCGCACTGCTCGCCGCCAGATTGGAGGGATCCGGGCTGCCCGAGTCAACAAGAGCTAGAACACGACCGGTACCGATTTCGATGACGACCGCAGCACCCCATTCGGCGCCGTTGTCCTGTACGGACTTGTTCACCGCTTCCAGCAACTCATTTTCCAGGTCACGATCAATGGTCAGTTTGACACTTGAGCCGTCAATCGCCGCCACTTCCGAACGCTGTCCATTGGGTAGTACCGCGCCGCCACCGGCAAGCTCGACGGAAAGCGAGCCGTCGGTGCCGGAGAGGATCTCGTTTTGAGAGCGTTCGATACCGGCCTGACCCGTCGGCTCAGCGCTTTCCTCCGTCTCCCCGACATAGCCGATGACGTTCCCCGCCACCGCACCATTCGGATACTCACGTTTCATGTACTGTTCCGGTTCGATACCGGCGATACCGAGTGAGTTGATCTCCCTCCATAGCTCGGGGAAATGTCCTTCCTAATGTAGACGAAGGTTGACTTCTGCTCGCCTCCCAGCAGAAGGCCACCGAGCTCGGCCTGATCCATGTCCAGAAGCGGTGCGAGCACCTCGGCAGCCGCAGCGGCACCGGTTCCGATCACGTTTCCGTCATCGTCATAGCGCACATAGTTGCCGATCAACTTTTGATTGACACCGACGTTATATCGCTCGATAGAAGTAGCCAGAACAGCACCGGAGGAGTCGAGAATGTCTCCACGCTTGGCATGCAAGGCGTAGGTGCGAGTACGGAAACTCGAGGCGGTGTCCGACAGTGTCGTGGCACGAACCACCTGTAGATCGACGAGCCGTGCCGTCAAAACGACCGCACACATCAGGAAAATGGTGGCGACAGAGCGAATACGCCGCACACTGATCGGCTGGCGCAGATAAGAGCGCCGCCACGAGTCAATTCCCGTCCGAATGCGTCCAGAGCCGGGATGCTTCGGGGTTGACCGTCGCTGCTGAGCCGACGAAGCCGCCATTTAGTTCCCTTCGGAATCAACGGGTGCGATAACACTTCCTGTCGCGAGATCCAGGTGTTGGATCTCAGTTGCTGGGACCAATCCTAGTTGCTTCGCCTTGGCCGTGAGACCTTGCGGAGTAGACACGTCCACCAATTCGTCCTGCAAGGTTGCCTCTTTTGCCGTCGCAGCGTTGATTTCTTGGTGCACCGACTGAATCTCGTACGCCGTCGAAACCAGCTGTGTGTTGAGGAAGAAGACCACGCCAAAGGCACCAAGGAACAGCGCCAGGCAGGCGATTACTGTTCCAACGAAGCCTCGCACGGGCGCCGGAGTTGGAACCAGTTCGAGGCTCGGCAGGCCTTGAACGACAGGGCGGGCCTCACTGCGAACAGATCGTGCCGGAGTGGCAGCCATTTTATCCTTCCTTCCTACTTAACTTCTCGGCAGCGCGTAGCCGCACTGAAGCACTGCGCGGGTTGGTCGTGATTTCGGTGACATCCGCTTTACTGGCACCGTGCGTCACGAGCCGCAGGTACGGCTCGTGTCCTGCCAGTTCGACCGGCAGCCCGCGCGGGGTACGTGAGGTGGCTCCTGCAGCAAAGGCGCGTTTGACAATTCGGTCTTCGAGCGACTGATAGGATTCCACGACGATACGGCCACCGATACGAAGGGCATCGATAGCGCGTGGAATGGCTCGCTCGAGGATGCTGAGCTCATCGTTCACGGCAATTCGCAGTGCTTGAAATGTCCGCTTGGCAGGATTGCCGCCTCGACGGCGGGCCGCTGCCGGAACGGCTGCTCGGACGATCTCAACGAGTTGTCCGGTACGTACGATGGCCTCGCGGTCTCGGGTGGCGACGACGCGCCCCGCAATTCGCGCCGCGAAGCGCTCCTCGCCATACTCCGTCAAGATACGCGTGAGCTCCTCATAGCTCGCGGTGGCGAGGATCTCGGCCGCAGTGCGACCACGCGTGGCATCCATCCGCATGTCAAGTGGAGCGTCGTGGGCGTAGGAGAATCCGCGTCCCACCTCATCGAGCTGGAGCGACGATACTCCAAGGTCCATGAGTACGCCGTCGACCCCATCCTGCGGACCGTAGGTTGCAGCAATGTCGTCGATGGCGTCATAGGTGCTTTGAACGGCCTGGAATCTATCCGCGAAGGATGCGAGACGTTGCAACGCCAACGCCACTGCTTCTCCATCACGATCAATACCGACTACTGTCAAATTGGAGAAGCGCTCGAGCAATGCCTGCGAATGCCCACCCAGCCCAAGTGTGGCATCGATAAGAACAGGATTGGCGCGTTCGCGCAGAGCCGGGGCAAGTAGATCGGCACAGGCATCCACCATGACAGGAGTGTGGAGAGCATTTCCCGCCGCGCGCGCCCCTTCAGGCATGGCAGACTCACCGCGCTCATCTGATTCCGCCACCGCCTGTGAATCACTGCTCGGGTTCACCGCTGCATTCACCTCCTACCTGCCTGCGGTCTATTCCGTGCCACTGAACGCCACCACGGCGCCCACCGTTGACTATCTGACCGTACGGCGGCCCGCCCTCTCCGCCCATCTGAAGCTGGGGAATTGCCTCAAAGTGGCGGAAGGGGACTGCCGCCCGGCTCAGAAGAGGCCCGGTATGACCTCTTCCTCGCGATCAGCAAACGCCGATTCTTGGTCAGTCAGATATGCGTTCCACGCCTGCTGGTCCCAGATCTCGACCCTGCTGCCAGCACCTATCACTGCCAGCTCCCTGGTCAGCCCGGCGTATGTGCGCAACACCGCCGGGATTGTGATCCTGCCCTGCTTGTCGGGAACCTCATCAACCGCACCCGAAAGAAAGACGCGAAGGTAAGAACGTGCTTCCTTCGACGTCAGTGGGGCTTGGCGCAACTGCTCCTGCATCCGTTCGAACTCGGAGAACGGAAAGACATAGAGGCAGTGCTCCTGGCCACGCGTCATCACCAACCCGCCTTGAAGCTGGTCACGATACTTGGCCGGCAGGATCAGGCGCCCCTTGTCATCGAGCCGCGGCTCATACGTTCCGAGGAACACCCGTCCACCTCCCCTGCGTTGACGTTGCACACCACTTTACTCCACATTGCTCCACCAGCAAGTTAGAAAAGGGTGTGTTCTATGAAGGAATCGCAGAAAGCATAAGACAAAAACGAGGTGGAGGGAAATTTCGCTCATGTCACGATAAGCGTATAGCTCAGGCCCACTCCTTGCCGAGCGCAAGCGTCAAGGTAACGGAAGGTCACGTTGGACAGTCGCCGTCAGGTGCGAACTTGACCGTGTAGCAGCTCGTCCCCTAACTCCGACTTCCATCCAGCGGGGCATACACTTGGCTACACGTATGGCGCGGCTGGTGAGGTCGGCCACGCCAACATTGCGCGTTGGTTGGGGCCTCCAGCGATCCATTCACGATCCCGGGAGCGGCACTCGCGGGAAATCAACCTGGAGCAGGAGCGCCGCACCACCACGTGCTCCGCCTGTCAGGCCAGGCTCTGCTCTTGCTCCGCTCATGGATTGCCATGTCGGGGATTTGGCCGATCAAAATCAGGTCGGCTCGTGCGCGAGTGTATCCGCATTCCATGCAGCACGGATGCCCGGTGCCCAGACGGGGGTGGGCAAGATGGGCAGGATGCCGAGCGGACAACAATCACGCGACCCAGGCCGGAAATGACAATGGTTTCCGGCCTGGGAAAGAAAGACAGTTGTGTGAAGGCAGCAGCCCTCAGCCCCGCTCGCGGCGGCGCTTCTCCCACTCCTCGGCTTGGCGCGCCATAAAGCCGCGACCACTCTTGGGTTTAGGCGATGGTTTGCTGGCAGCGTCCGCCGGATCGACCGGTCGTTCAACAATCCCCTCGGTGATGTACCAAGCGCCGCCAAACATCACGACGACTCCCAGCACACCAATGATCACCTGCTCCAAGGCAACACCGGCAACCAGCACGGCTATCCCGGCGACCAGCACCAAGAGCCCCAGGACGAGATGCCGGATTGAGAATTGGCGCGAAACACTCTCGGATGTTTGCTCCGGTTTGAGAGTATCCGCGAACGTCGGGTCCTCGTCTGCAAGCTGAGCTTCCAGCTCATCAAGCATCTTTCGTTCGTATTCGGACAGAGGCATGGCATCTCCTCATCGATCGCTGATACCTCCACAATAGCCGTTCGGAGGCATGCGGCGATAGTTTACATGTATCAGTCTCCGGCCGTCACCCTCACTCGCGGGATGACGGCTCCCACGGTCTTCGACTTGGTCATCGGCAAGTAGGCTCGCTGGACCGAGCGCTGATTCGCCAAACTTCTTACGAATACCGTCCATGGCGTTCTCGGCCTTGCCGCGTCGCGGGTCGTCGTCGAACGCCAGCTGGATTCCGCCTCGTGCACTCTGCAATCCCTCCGCACGTAGTCCCAGTAGCCGCAATCCCCCAGATGGAATCCGTACCTCACTGAAGAGCCGTTGCGCATGGTCATACAGATCTGCAGCTAGAGAGGTGGGCCGATCAAGCGTCACCGAACGAGTAATGGTTGTGAAGTCGGCGAAACGCACCTTGATGGCGACCGTCGCGGCAACAAGGCCGCGCTCACGCAGTCGCCGCGCGGTGTCATGGGCCTGCCGGAGCAGAACTCTTTCCATCGCCCTCCTGCCCTCAAGATACTCGAAGAAGGTCTCCTCTCGGCCTAGGGACTTCTCTTCACGGCTCGGCACCACGGGGCGCGGATCAATCCCCATCGACAGTTCATAGAGATGCTGCCCCGCAGCCTTCCCAAGCAAGCGAACTAACCGTGCCTCCCCCAGCGCAGCCAGGTCTCCCACGGTCTCCACCCCCTGCAACGCCAGTTTCTCGCGCGTTCGGTCACCGACGCCGCTGATGGTTCCGACCGGCAGGGAATGAAGGAAAGGCAACGTGGCATCGGCGGGAATCAACAACAGGCCATCCGGTTTGGCATGCGCTGATGCAATCTTTGCAACGTGCTTCGTGGCGGCTATCCCAATCGAGGCAGGAACGTTTTCTTGTTCACGGATAGAGCGCCGAAGGGACGTGGCAATTTGCACGGGCGAACCGAAGAGGCGGCGCGCACCCGAGACATCAAGGAAGGCCTCGTCCACCGAGACTTGCTCCATGCGCGGCGTAACCTCACGCAAGATCTCCATGATGCGACGCGACACCGCACGATAAACCGAACCTCGTGGCTGCAGCATGACCAGTTGCGGACAACGTCGGTAAGCCAGGCCTACCGGCATGGCAGAGTTCACCCCGAATTCGCGCGCCTCATAGGATGCGGCGGCAATTACTCCCCGTTCTTTGCCGCCGACGGCGACCGGTTTTCCACGCAGCTCAGGATGGTCGAGGAGCTCCACCGACACGAAAAAAGCATCCATATCCACGTGTAGAATGGGGGTGGCCGAGTCGTCATCGCCCCAGGAACGCCGTGCCTGGTCGGACCGCGGTGCTCGCGACATAGCTCCTCCCCAATACCGCGCACAGTTACTGTGCCGCTCTTTGATTGATGGATGGTCGGCTGCGCACGCTGCGCTTCTCTGATCGACCAGAACCAATCTCGTACCACCAGGGTACGCGGTACCTCCACCACATTGGCGTGCAAGTTGCCGTCCCACGCTCCCACGCAACGGAGTCGTCGGAACAGCCGCCTTGCCGCACCGCCTACGAGATTCGCTCCAATACCTATCGAGGACCGAAGGCAGTGCCGCTGGCTGAAAGGTTGCGCCCGGTTTGCTCATGGGTGTCCAACGGTACGCTCAGCGGACCCGAATGGGCCGCCAAGCGATCAGTCTGTGGATCACTGAGTGAGATAGGCTCTCAACCATGAGCAACCGAGCAGAACGTCACCGCCTACCACAGCATCCGGTGCGCACCGATTACGCCCTGGCGGAGGTCGAGTTAAGTCCCGACGGCTCGCTCGCCACGCTATTCCTCGATGGAGTCGAATCCTCGGCCCTGGACCTGAACCAACCGGATTACTTGGAGTTCGAGTACATGCAGCAGATGCGCGAACTCATTGACTCGCGGTTTCTTGCTGAACAGCCACTGCATGTACTACACCTCGGCGCTGCCGGTTGCGCCTTCCCACGCGCCCTGGAAGCCAGCCGCCCGAATTCGCGACAACTCGCCGTGGAGATCGATGGCGCCCTCGCCCGGCTGGCGCGCGAATGGTTCGATCTTCCCACGTCGCCCCGCTTGCGCATCCGCGTCGGTGAGGCGCGACAGGCCCTCGACACCACGCATGCCACCTGGGATGTTGTGGTCCGTGACGCATTCTCCAACCGGGATGTGCCAACGCGTCTACGTACAGCGGAGTGTGCGGTGCGTGCTCAGCACGTCCTCACGCCGGAGGGCATTTACCTTCTGAATTCCATCGCTTCGGCGGGGATAAGGCGGGTTGGAGAAGAGGCGCGCGCCTTATTCGCGGCTTTCGATCATGTCATTGCGATCACGGATCCGGCCGTGGTACGTGGCAGACATTTCGGCAACATCGTCCTGGCCGCATCCATGCAAGCATTCAATATCGCCGACGTGAGGCGCCGAGTGCACCGTCTTCCTTTGCCTACAACGGTTCTTACGGAGGATGATCTGCACCGGCGGGCGGAAGGTGCTCGACTACTGCAAGACCGTGATTTGGGCCTGGTCAGTAGCGGTCCGGCACAGAGGTGATTTCGCACGACGCCAACACCGGCAACCCGAGCACCTGCTGAAGGCTCGGCGTGTTGACCGGGCACTCGCAGCGGCGAGAGCTTCTGGCATGGTGGGCGGCAGCTGCGGCGAAACCCCGGCCGCAGTCACTAGCCGCCCGTCATGGCGCTAGGAGTGCGCCGACACTAGCAGCACTAGCCGCCGCCGTCGTTGCAGTCACTCGTCGCGATGCCACGAGTGACGCCCCCAACGACGTCGGCGCTGCTGGGATTGAGGCGTTGCTTGCTCTTGGCCGCGCGATTCCTTGTGTTGGTCCGTTGGTTCGGGCTGCTCAACGTCTGTTGACGTTTCCTGCTGCGCCGGAGACGGAGCGGCTTCACTCTCGGCAACACTGCCGGTATCCGCACCGGCGCCATCAGACCCCGACTCAACACCGGCATCGCCTGCTTCTTCGCCGCCAACGACGTCGTCATCCTGCGGTCCCGACGTGCCCGCGAGCGCGGTGTAACGGGCCGCGTCCTCGGAAGCCATTGCCGATGTGTACTCGGTGACCGGCGTGGTGAAATGGCCCTTCCCCTTCTGGGACCGTGATTCCCGGTACTCCGCAATGCGGCGGATCAAGCCTTGTGGATCGAATTGCATTTCCGGGCGATTAGCCTGTTCGGCGGCATCTGCCTGTGCCAAGAACTGCTCCGCAGCACGGCCGATCTCATCAACAGAGGGCACGGAGAGTTCGGCCTCCGGTGCCGTCACGAACCCCGGCGTGACGCCGTGCTCGTCATGCTCTTTCTCCAGGTTTCCAATGAGCACCGCTAGTTCTGCGTTCTCTTTGCCTAGTTCAGCCAGTGCCACGTTTTCGGCGCTGGCTTCCCGTTCGAGATCGCCCATCGGGAAACGAAGTCCGGAGAGACTGGAGACCATGGAAAGGGCGCCCGCGGCCCCGGCGGAGTAGCGGTTGCCGGTCAGGTAAAACGGAACGCGGACGGCCACATTCGTCGTCGTGATGCCCAGCTCGCCGGCGTGGTATTCGAAGTAGTCGGCAAAAGATGAAGGGAACCAGAAGTCAGCCTTGAGCACCGGCCGGTCGACTCCGGGGTCACTGGTACGGACGATCATATCCGCCGGTCGCGTATGCGGTGTTGCGGCCCCCACGGCGGTGAAGGAGTAGACGGACTGCACACTGAAGCGCTCGGCAAGATCAAGCATATCCGCAGTCAGCGAGTCCCATCTGAAGTCGGGCTCTGCCCCATGCATGTGTAGGAATGGGCGACCTTCAACGTCCTTGGCCACATGCACGGTCATGTGCTGACGAACCAGACCTGTCAGTTGCCCGTCACGGTAGTTGAGCATTGGGCGCTGAGCACGGTAGTCCAGCAGAGGATCGGTATCGAAGAGTGCCGCCACGTCTCCGTCAAGTGACCGGAGATTGCTTGAAACGAGAGATGGCACGGCACCGGCGTCGGTTACCGGATCCACCAGACTCATTACGAGAATGGGGATATTGTCCGGCTCAGTGCCCGGCGGGAATGAAATGAAATGTCCCATTGGCCAGCTCTTCCTCTCGTCTCGCCCTTCAAAACCATCGTGCCACATGCCTCCGACACCCCGCGGACCTACGGCTGTGGTTGTGCGCACGGCTGCGAGCCGTACACCTACCCGAGCCCGAAGCGCAGCAACAGGCTCCTTCATTCCGGAACGGCGTGACACCGGCACAATCACCCGAGCCCGCCGAGACCATCGGCACACGACCTCCGGGATCTCGATGCAGTTACGTACCCAGTCCATGAAGGCATGAACTCGGGCCTCAAAGAAGAGAACGCCGTCAGCCTTTCCGCCTTCCCGACGACGGCCACCCTACGCTAGGCGCGAACCTGATATCGGCCATGCTCGGTTGGCCAAACAGCAGGAGATATCGGATAATTGATAACCGCACTTTTGCGACGACCAGTTCAAGGAGGTCGCCCGTGACCAACGCAGAAGGCTCATCGCGGCAGCGTGCCCTTGATGAGGAACAGGCGTATGTCGACACCGCCTACGCGGCGCTCGATAGGCAACGTGCCGGTTATACTGATCGCCTGCGGGAAATCCGTGCCCAGTCCGGCCAGGAGAGCGCCGGGGCGCTATCCGAACGCGACTCCTTCGCTACGCACTATGAGGACAATCTCATCCGGCTGCGCAACGTCGAGAACCGCCTCGTTCTTGGGCGCCTTGACCTGCAGGGAGGGCACCTCGAACATATTGGCCGCATCGGATTGAAGAATGAGGCGCAGGACATTATCCTCCTCGACTGGCGTGCCCCACAGGCAGAACCGTTCTACCGTGCGACGGCGGTTCACCCAGGTGACGTTATTCGACGTCGCCACATCCTAACGCGCCTGCGCGAAGTCACTGCCGTTGAAGATGAGCTGCTGGATTCTGACTCTTCGGCAGACGACGGCCTGAATCTCACCGGCGAGGCTGCCCTGATGGCCGCTATGAGTCAGTCCCGCGACGGGAAGATGACGGATATCGTCGCCACTATTCAGGCCGAACAAGACAGGATCATTCGGGACGATCTTGGTGGAGTCCTTGTTGTACAAGGTGGACCGGGGACCGGAAAGACCGCCGTGGCCTTGCACCGAGCCGCTTACCTCCTGTATGCGAATCGAGAGCATCTTTCCCGCTCCGGCATTTTGGTTATCGGCCCGTCCCCGGTGTTTCTTCGCTATATCGACCAAGTCCTGCCGGCTCTCGGAGAGTCAGACGTCGTCTCAACCACAATTGAGGGGCTGCTTCCGGGCGTGCGAGTCACCGCAAGCGACTCCGCTGAAGCAGCGGAGATCAAAGGCCGCTTGGCCTGGCGAGAAATTTGCCGCCGCGCCGTCCGGGAATTACTCGAGCGACCGCTCGCATCAACAGTGCGTTTCACGATTGACGGCGTTGCTGTGCGCTTGACTCCACAGGACGTGGATGCCGCGCAACGGCGCGCTCGTCGTGGAGGGCGCACGCATAACGAGGCACGCGATACCTACGCTCGCCAACTCGTTGAACTCCTCGCACAGCAAGTTGCGGAGGGGCGCGAATTGTCGTTGGCCGACAACGAGTGGATTGTTGGCGACGTCGCGGCAAGTGTTGACGCACGCCGCGAAATCAACCTGCGCTGGCTGCCGTCGTCGCCAACCCAACTATTGGAACGGCTGTTGGATAACCCGGCATTGCTCGCATCGATAGCTCCGCAGTTGAGCGAATCCGACCTGGCGGCAATCGCACGGCCCAAAGGCAGCGGCTTCACCGCCGCCGATATCGCAATTCTTGACGAGATGGCCGAGTATCTGGGTCCGTTCCAAGACAACTTCGAACGTCGGCAGCGTGCCGCCGCCGAGGCCCGTAATGCGGAGTTGTCCCAGTACGTCGCACAAACAATGTCCGCCATGAACCTGGGAGGCGGAATCGTCAGTGAGGCGGCTCTTACTGAACGCATGGCCGATACCGGGCCCACCCAGACGCTGGCGGAACGTGCAGCCGCGGATCGCTCGTGGACGTACGGGCACGTCGTCGTCGACGAAGCGCAGGAACTCTCCCCTATGCAGTGGGAAATGCTCCTCCGCCGCTGTCCGAGCCGATCGATGACTCTTGTCGGCGATCTCGATCAACGGCCCGCGGGTGCGCCACGAGAGGGGTGGAAGGAATTACTGGGCCGTTTGGGTGATCGACTTCGTGAGGAGCCTCTGACAATCTCCTACCGAACGCCTGCCACAGTGCTTAGTGCCGCCGGACGTACTCTCGCCGCCTCCGGTAAACCGGTGCGCGACGTGCGTGCGGCGCGAGACCTACCCGGCAGTTTAGAGACGGAACGAGCGACGACGGAGGAGCGAGATACGGCCGTCGTCACCGCTGTCCAGCGCCTGTGCCGCGAGCTTGATGCCGAGGTGGGTTCGGGGGCACACTCGGTGTTATTGCCCCGCAGCACCGTGTTGCTGCCATCCGCGATGCTCTCGCCGCCGCGCCTGAGTTGGCAGAATGGAGTCTCGACCGAGACGGAAGTGAGGTCTCTTCCCGTATCCATGTCCTTGACCCACTGCAGGCGAAGGGACTCGAATACGACGTTGTGGTGCTTGTTGAACCGCAGGAGATTCTGGCCGACGGGCCGGGGCATCTGTACGTGGCGATGACACGGCCCACTCGGAAGCTGTGCATCGTGCACACCGGGGAACTGCCAGAAGGACTGGCGGAAGCCGAGGATGCGAGCGGCTCACAACAAGCAGACTCTTGCGTTCAGAGGGCGTGATATGCCGCAGGGGATCTATCGTTGTATGCTTCCGAGAACTATCCTCTCGGGTAGTCCCAGAGTCCGGGCCAATTTGGCGCGTCTTTTGAAGAACGGTGATAGTTAAGAAGTGGTACGCATCCTTCTCCTCGAAAACCCACACGGCTCGGCCAATGAGGTCTTTGAACGCGCCAATGCCGAGGTCGTACGCGTAAACGGCGCCCTGCAAGGTCAGGAGCTTATCGACGCTTTGCAAGGCGTCGATATGCTCGGGATTAGATCGAAGACCAACGTGACCCGCGAGGTGCTTGAGGCCTGTCCGCAGCTGACCGCGATCGGCGCCTTCTGCATAGGCACGAATCAGATTGATCTCGGCGAGGCTTCTCGGAGGGGAATTTCCGTCTTCAACGCGCCTTACGCCAATACACGCTCCGTCGTTGAGTTGGCGGTGGCCGAGGCGATTGCACTAACCCGTCATATCCCCGAGCGCAACCGCGCTCTGCACGAACGCCGCTGGGAGAAAACGGCGAACGGTGCACACGAAGTACGCGGTAAGACTCTTGGCATAGTCGGTTATGGCGCGATTGGAACCCAGCTTTCGGTGCTGGCGGAGGCCTTGGGGCTGCGGGTCGTTTTCTTCGACATTGCCGAACGCCTTGCCATCGGCAATGCGAAACGCGTACGTAGCCTCGACGAACTGCTGCATCAATCCGATATCGTCTCAATCCATGTTGACGGCCGAGCATCGAATCGCGGCTTCTTCGGACGGCATGAACTGGAGCAGATGCGAGATGGAGCGATCCTTATCAATCTGTCACGCGGATTCGTCCTCGACATCGATGCCTTGAGCGAACACCTGCAAAGCGGGCATCTCGCAGGAGCGGCTGTGGACGTGTTCCCGAGCGAACCGGATGCCAACGGCGAGCCTTTCGACTCCCCACTGATTGGTTTTGACAATGTCATCCTGACGCCGCATATCGGTGGTTCCACACTTGAGGCTCAGGAATCCATTGGATACTTCGTGGCAGGGAAGCTCATGACCTACTGGCGCAAGGGCTCAACCGAGCTTTCAGTTAACCTGCCGAATATCGACTCCTCCCCCGACGAGTCTTCGCTCTACCGCGTGGCCTGGATTCATCGCAATACGCCGGGAGCATTGGCACAGGTCAACCAGATCTTCGCGGATAACGGTGCCAATGTTGATACGCAGATCTTGGCGACGTCCGGAGAAATCGGCTACATGGTCACCGATATTTCCTCCGAGATTCCGGCCGATGCCGTCCGCACATTGGAGGCCTCACCGCGTAACATCCGCTTACGGGTTCTACGCCGTGATCACTGAGCAGATTTCCGCTGCGTAGCATCCGAACCGTGTAACGTGAGAGTTCCACTACGGCGACTCGCCCGGCTCGGAACACGAGCGATCCGAGCCGCGTAACGTGTGGATTCCACGCTGTAGTCGCTGCGTGACCGCACAAGTGGTGCGGACGGCCAGTTTATTGTTGTTGTCCGTTTTCGCGGGGTGGCCGCCAGTACAGCAGGGGCCGGGAGAACATTTCACGACGGGTAGCCTCCTCGGCCTCACGCCGCTGCCGCTCGCGCACACTCTCCGCGCCGTGACGGCTCAACCACACCGCATCCAAACGCTTAAGCGCTTCCTCCCGGCGACGCTCCTCTTCCTGCGGATCCGGAACCTCCCGACCACGCAAAGCAAACCGAACCTCCGGACTCCACTTCCGCTCCCGCTCATCCCGCTTCTTACGACCAGCACCACGCGCACCCCCGGTACCACGCACACCAGACTGCTGCACCTGACCGCCGCGAACACCCGTTCCACGGCCAGTCCCAGCACGACCACCAGCAGGCTGTCCACCACGAACACCGGTTCCACGGTCACCCTGGGCTTGGCCACCCCGGACGCCGCCCGCACCAGCCCCACGGCCATTAGCGGCTTGTCCGCCCCGCGCACCACCGGTGCCACGCATACCGGCCTGTTGTGCCTGCCCGCCGCGCACACCCGTGCCTCGTGTCCCGGCCCCGGTTCCTCGCGTCCCGGTGCCTTGTTGGGGTTGGCCTGATAAGGGGATACGGGTGGGACGCATACCCATCTGCTGCGCATTACTCCACCGCACACCAGATGCCGCACCACGGGCCAACCCCGCCGCACCAGCCGCAGCCCCGGCCGCCCCAGCAACACCAGCACCACTGCCCGTAGGGTTGTTGTTGTCTTGGAAGGAGAGGCGTCCGGCTTCCCGGACCCGGTCCATCAAATCCCCTCCACCCGGACCATACAAGTAGCGTGCCTCCGCGGAATCTGCTCGGATCATCCTGCCTTGTGGAGTACCCACCATGCCCTCCACACGCTCACCCGCATACCACGAAAACATCCACGCCAAACTCCCAGAAACACCCACACCCGCCGCAACCGCACCCACCGACGGAACAACAGACCCACCACCATCCGACACGTCCACATCCGGGTCCGTGTCTGTCGGGCGGCCCTCCGCCAACGCCGCCGCATACGACGCCCCACCATCAGACGGTAGACCCGTCACCGACGAATCCACACCAGACAACGACGGCGAGGGCGTGTAGGTCACATAAGAACGCGGCTCGGACTTCTCCGAGCGAGGCAGCATACGAATCGCACGATCCACCTCCTCACCCACATAATCCACCATCCGCCCAGCCCGCTCCTCATACCCACTATCCCGGGCCTCATGCGCCTGATGAGCATGGTCCAACTGCCCCGTCACATCCGGATTCACCGTCGCAACACCATTAAGCATCCCCGACTGCGCCGCATACGCCGCATCCGACGATGTCGTATCCGCACTAATCTCCTCATGCGCCGCCCGAGCCTCTTCCGCTGCATCCGCAATCACTTCAGCCGACTTACTCATCGCTTCTATGTCGTCGGCATGCTGTCCCATCCGTTGCCGGATACCGTCCATTGAGCTCCGAAACGCTTCACCCGCCGCGCCACGAATCCCTAAATCATCCGGATTCATCCGCCGAGCAATCGTGCCCCGCAAATCCTCAAAACCACGACTCACCTTATCGTAAATACGCGCGAGATCCCGGGCTTCCTCCGGATCAAATGTCGCGATCTCCGCTAATGTGTCTCGCTGCTCATGACTAGCCATGATGCTGTCCTCTCTCCTCACGTTCCAGTTAGGGTTGTACTCGGTGAGCGCCCCACTACTCAGAACAGAATCGGCTGTGATATCGCCGACTCTACCGGTGAAACGGCCATCTGTCTACAACGAATAACGACACGCACTCCCTCACCAGAACCACATCCCAACGCGTTTGCGCAGGTCACACCACGTGCCGCGGTCATATGCGCCTGTGAAGACTTGTCGGAAACTGCAGATCGTGACCAGATCTGCAACAATCAACGACAAGACAACCGACAGCACACAAAGAGAGCGGAGACCCATGACCACCACACCACCAGCCCCGAACAGCAATTCGTCCGACCCGACTGGGGGTGCTACCACCCCACGTCGGCGGGGCCTGCCAGGCTGGGCCTGGGCGGCCATCGGCGCCCTAGTCGTCATCGGGGTGGTGGTCGCCGGGGTCATGATCGCCGGACGCAACCACGCAACACCCACGCCCGCCCCCGGTGGTAACACGACCAGCCCCACCCACGCGCCGATCACGACTACGCCGGAGCCAACGGCCTCGCCGACGCCTGGGGAGACGCAGATCGGGGAGTGGAGCGTGGAAATCTTAGAATACAAGGCAGACGTCACCGACTACCTTGCAAACGCGGACCCACCCGTAACTCCCTCTATCGAGGGGCACCGGTTCCTCGGCATCAAACTCCGCGTCACCAACACCGGAGAACGAGCAGACCCCTACCTCCACCTCGCCGAACGCCTACGCGGAACCACCAACGGACACCCCCTCTACGAACCCTACCAAGTGAACGTTACCCGCTACCGCGGAGACGACTCCCTCGCCGGAGTCCCACGCCTGGAGACCGGCGAGTCCGGAGAAGGCTGGCTCTTCTACCAAGTCCGCGGCGACTTCGAACTCACCGGCATCGACATGCGCGACGAACGCGACCGCGACAACCCCACCCTCTGGACCGAAGTCCCCTACCCACAACCCACCAACACCACACCCACACCAACCGGCACCCGATAAGCTGGTCGGCTCGACCCTGGATACCCGCACTCGACTCATGAAAACTCCGTCAAATCCGGGAATGTCCGTTCGAGGAACCGCACCGCCGACCATGAGAGCCGCTGGACCATTCGGTAGGCAGAGGTGCTTCATACCACACATCGCCGTATTACACCATGGGTATCATTCCCCTGTGGATTAGCTAGACCTGGGAGCCATCTCCAAATACAGTGTGGCGTGTTACCTCCTCAGGTGCTAATGCTACAGAAGGGACCCGCTCACATGACTGACGAACTACTGCAATTCGATCCTGCTCTGGCAGGCATTGCCCGAAACAAGAACTGGAACGATTCCCAGACCTTTGTGAACATCGCGGCTGGGTATGGGAGAATTCGCGAGTCGTGCCCCGATATCGCGGATCTGATCGTAGAGACGACTGCCGCTCTCAGCGAGGTATGCGACTACGTCGCTGACCTCATGCAACAGGCATGCCTCGAGTTCTCCGATTCTGCAGGCGTACTCGGCTCAGGCGTTCAGGCTGCCATCGTGAACTACGACCAAGCCGAGCAAGACGCCGTCGACAACTTCGAAGTCGGCGGCGAATTCGACTTCATGAACAGCTAACTCTGAAGCAAAGGAACTCACCATGACTTGGTCTCCGGTACCGGCAGAGACGGCGCTGCCAAAACCCGCGAATAAAGTCGAGAAAATCAGGGATATCGGCATTGCCTTTGACGGCGCTGCGGGGGCGATGAGCGAGACCCAGATAGTTGGGCAGGGCGCTGCCGTCGAAGGATGGGGGGGAACTGCTGGCACAGCGAATGCGGGCGCGGCGCAAGCCCTGCAGTCCGCAGTTCAAAGTGCGGTGAGCGCGCAGGTCGCTATCAAGCCCGTTCTCAACAACTACGCCGATGAACTCTCCACAGCTATCGGTCGAATCGAGGCAGCACAAGAGCAGTGGGACGCAGCTATCACCGCCCGAACAGCCGCGATCAACGAACTCACCGCGCCCGGAACCAACCGAATCCGCAGCGATGAACTTGATCCCGACTCGATCAACCCGCTTATAGAGAGTGCTAACACCCGATGTGCAGAAGACCAGGCAACTGCACGCGCAAACTACGACTCCGCCCTAGCAGAGTTGAATCTAGTGGCGCAGTCCACGACAACCGCGATCTCCGCCTGGGCAGACCGCTTCGTCCCGAAGGGACGCGTGATTGGTGCCGACGGTGAGTCTGTTGACCGGGATCGGCTCTCACTCGCGTGCTTCGGAACTGAGGACAATGTGCTCGGCACGGAGGCAAACTGGACATATGCGAATTCGGAGGCGATGCGGGCTGCGGACTTCTTCCAAGAGGGTGACATCACGGAAGCGGAGCTCCATGAGTTTCTTGAGGAGTACGGCGATGACTTCGATAACCCGTTCTTTGCTAACGCGCTAGCAGCCCGCGTATCGCCCGACCAGATGATTGGCGTGCTACAGCAGGTGGACTCCTCCTGGGATGGTGCTTCTGAGTTCAACGCTGGGGTCGGTACACTTATTGTTCTAGCAACAGGCGGAGTTGACACCTCCTGCAAGGAACTGGGAGCTTGGCAAGCAGGTTCCAACGGTCTGCGCATTAACGGCAAGACCCTTGTCTATCGACAGCTCCAGTTCGCTGGGCAACTGAAGGGGGTCGGCAACGCCGTCTACATGGACGGGAACAAGTACTCGTCGATGTCAGCGGCAGAGGCAGATCAAGGGCTACTGCCGTGGACGAAGCACGACCCGTCTTATGGATACGAGTGGATTGGCTCCGCTTTCGCCGCCGCAGGCGAGAACGAGTCGTTGGTCATTGGAGATGTGTTCCTCAATGGGCGAAGCGACAGCGATATATCGGTTGCCGATGACTTGCTCAGATGGGATAACAGCTCCTTGGAAACCGACAAGCACGGGCTTGACCCGGGCGGTTTCCTGGGCGAGGCGCAGTCTGGCGACGGAGTATACGCCCTGCTGAACCTGATGGATGAACCCACTGGCGGAACAGCGGATCCAGCCGCACTGGAAGAAGTTAACCACAACCGTATCGCCTCCAATCAGAAGTTCTTGGCCAGTGACAGTCTCATCTCCATTGATGACGGCGACGGCTCACGGAGACCCTTGGGAACCACCGAGTACCTTGTCGGGCATAGATCGGTGCCAGGGGACACCTTCAATGACTATGGCAACCAAGGCATTCCGATCACCACCTACGCCACACCTTACGAGTACCCCGATCAGGGGGATCTCCTTGGAAACGTCATCTACGAATCGACACGAGATCTGGATAATCCAGACTCGTATGCCATCATTCATCATTATCTTCAGGGCTACTGCGACGGGCTTGCCGCCGACTACCAACCCGCAGGCTGGATCGGTGACGCTGCCGGGCAGGACACCTTCGGCTACGCCAATCGCGGTCTTCGCGCTCACGGAGGGGAGATACTCGCACCCTATATGGATGACATCAGCCGAGAACTCAATGATCCGAATGGTAGGGACGGAGGCGAGATCGTTCTTGAGAGCGATGACGGGTACAAGCTGCAATTGACAGCAGAACTCCGCAATCAGTTGATTGCCATGGGAAATACGGACTCTCCTGGACTCTTCGCCGACCTGAGCTTCGACACAGATACGTCCAACGGCAGAATGCCATCGCTTGCCACTTTGGCAGAGGCCAATGACATGTTCTGCCAGCGAGACCTGACTGCGGCTATGAATGGTTGGCCCGGCAGCGCCGGTGTTCACAATGTTCTCGCCCAATACACCACTGGTTTCGTTGTCATTGAACGCGCGGAATACGCCGATGATATCCAACTCGCTAGGTCATCGGATTCCGTCAATAACGCTATCAAGGGTCTGATTCTTGATGGCGCTGGCTATTTTTCCTTCAGTAAGGTCGGTCCAGGGATGGACGTGCTCGATATACCTTCAAATGGAGGACCGCAAGAACTCATAGACAGCCTGCTACCTGAATCGAATAGTGAGTACATCGTCGCCGAGGTACGCGATAACAGCGACTCGCTGACTACGAGCCTCATGGAGGATCGCTACCTCAACTGCTATGCAGACTATCTCAATACTCAGCCTGACCTATTGGAGGAGGCAGCAGCAAGTCCTGCCTCCCTTCACTTTATGGAAGATGGCAGGATAAAAGACTATACGGACATGAGCGCCTCGGAGCAGCAGTATTTCTCCGACTGGGCAGCTCAAATGCCTTTGCCGGACGTCGTCGGTAACAGCAGTAGTGCTGCGAATATCATCGACGGCGAAGCAACCACAGCAAAGTCGAACATCGACAGCGCGTCGAATCGCAGGTGAACCAGCAATGAATCCCACTCGTCCTTGTCTGCCCCGCGGGCTGCCGCGAAGAGCCCCAATTCAGCACTAGAGAACCGTTTCCGTTGAAAGGCCAAGATGAAAACTTCCGTGTCACTGTTTCGTTTTTGGGGTGTGTTTGTTGTGGTGGCGGTGGTGGTGGTTTGTGTGGGTGTGGTGTGTGTGGGTGGGGTGGGGTTGTCTGGTCGGTCCTCTGCTGCGTGTACGGGTCTGGTGGACGGGAGTGTGTCCTCGTGGCAGGAGGCTGACCGGTTAGCCAAGGACGCGGCAGGTTTCTTCACCGACGACGACGTCGACCAGGCCGAGGTACAGGCCTTCGTCACGCAGTACGGTGCCCTGTTCTCCAACCACTACTTCGCCAACGCCCTGACCAGCCACGTCACTATCGACCAACTCGTCACCACCCTGCAACACACCAAGGCCTCCTGGACCTGTGGCAGTGAACTCAACGCCGGTATCGGAACCATCATCACCCTGGCCACCGGCGGCACCAACACCGCCGATCCCGCCCTTACCGCCTGGCAGCACGACCACGACACCATCACCATCAACGGCCAGCCCCTCACCGACCACCAAGCCCACACCGCTGAACAAGTCCGCACCGTCGGCACCACCGTCTACCTCAAAGACAAACCATACGCCTCCTTAACCGACGCAGAAGACCACCAGAGCATCATCCCCTGGACCAAAGGAACCCCCACCTACGGATACGAATGGATCGGCTCCGCCCTCACCGCCGCAGCCACCACCAACCCCTACCTACACATCGGCCCCATCTTCCTGACCGGAACCACCTACACCACCACCGACGCCACCACCATCCCCGGCCCCAACGAACCCATCTCCCCCACCCTCGACTCCACCGCCACCCACCTCCTCCTCTGGGACCACACCACCCTCCAGACCACACGCCAAGCCTACGACCCCGGCCACTTCCTCACCGACCCCACCACCGGCGACCCCATCTACGCCCTCCTCAACCTCGCCGACGAACCCGCCACACCACCACACACCACCAACACCACCGCCGCCACACAAATCACCGCCGATAACACCGCCGCCACCCGCCACTTCCTGGCAAGCTACAGCCTGATCACCATCACCCACCCCAACCGCACCTACCCCGCAACCAAACAACTCCGCACCATCGAATACCTCGTCGCCCACCGCTACACCCCCGGCAGCACCACAAACCCCACACCCGGCCTTACCAACGCCCTGCCCACCACCACACCCGACCACATCATCCCCTACCCCGACCACGGCAACCAGCTCGGCCTCATCATCACCCAAACCACCCGCAACACCCAAGCCCCCGACTCCTACACCATCATCCGCGACTACCTCCAGGCCTACTGCGACGGCCTCGCCCACAACTACGGACCCACCATCACCATCGGCCCCGGCAAAAACCAAACCCCCTACGGCTACACCAACCGCAACCTCAGAACCCACACCGGAAACATCCTCCACCCATACGCCAGCCACATCGCAGACATGATGAACCATGCAGGCGGTGCACCCGACGACCTCACCTACATCGGCCGCTCAGAACACAGCTTCACACTGCTGCCCACCTATACTCTCAAGAATCAACTGATTGGTCGTGTTGACGAATATCCCGGCTTCTTCACCGACCTCGCCTACGACACCAACACAACCAACGGCAGAACCCCCTCCCTCCAACACTTCACCCAAGCCACCAACACCACCTACCTGAGAGACTTACATCGAGCGATGGACGGACAAACAGAAACCAACGTCGAGAACACAGTCATGCGCTACGTCCCCCTCTTCGTCACACTCAACCACGCCACCACAGGCAACACCGAAACACCAAACAAAAGTGACCTAGAGACACAGATCTGGGATCTATACGGACAGGCATACAGCGAATGGGCCAACAACAACCCAGAGGCGTTACCCGCAGACGACAGCGGCTACGGGGCTTCCTTCATGGAGAACGGACGCATCATCGACTATACGGACATGGACGGGACACAGCTTTCGAACTACTTTGCCTGGATGCGCGAGCAGCCCATCCCCCAAAGCCCCAGCCGCGGCAATGAAGACATACGTACAGAACTGTCCACAAGGGTGAATACTCGCATTTCGGCATTCGAAGAAATGTACAACGGCAGACGGCGCGCAGATTCACCGCGTCAGTGGCTCACAAACGACAGCCTAGCCTTCATTCATCTAGCCGCAATCCTAGTGGTAACAACCGCACTCATCCACGACAACAGGCAGAAAAGGAGCCGCGCGTAAACGCAAATGCCAGCTGTCCAGAACCATGAAACCACACCCCAATCCCACTACCGATAAAGGGAGAGAGTACATGACTTCCCAACTGAATCGTCCCGGGTTTGATGGAGGTAGTGATTACACGGAAGGATTACTGTCATGAGTGCATCAAGGAAGTATCCGGAGGAGTTGCGGGAGCGGGCTACCAGGATGGCTGTGGAGGCCCGTCGGGACCCGGAGAGGTCTAAGGGGGCGATCCGCAGGATCGCTGATGAGCTGGGCGTCCATCCGGAGGCGCTGCGTACCTGGGTGAAGAAGGCCGAGGTCGACATGGGCGCCAGGCCGGGAACCACCAGCGAGGATGCTGAGCGGATTCGGGAGCTGGAGAAGGAAGTACGTGAGTTGCGGCGGGCGAACGCGATCTTGAGGAGCGCGTCGGCTTTTTTCGCGGCGGAGCTCGACCGCCCGTCCCGCTGATCTGCAAGTACATCGACTCCCGCAAGGAGGAGTTCGGGGTCGAGCCGATCTGCCAGGTCCTGACACGGTCAGGCATGAAGATCGCCCCGAGCACCTACTACGCAGCCAAGTCCCGTCCCCCATCGGCAAGGAGCAGGCGCGACCAGGCTCTAAAGGCCGAAATCAACAGAGTGCATAAGAAGAACTACTGCGTTCTGGGGGCCAGGAAGATGCATGCGATGCTGAACCGGCCTGAGGTCTGTGAGCGGCATGGGTTGGGGCATGTGGCTCGCTGCACCGTGGAGAGGTTGATGCGGGCCATGGGCCTACAGGGTATCCGCCGCGCCACAGCACCACGCACTACGCGCAGCGCGCTCAAGAAGCGGTGTCCCGCCGACCTGGTGAATCGGCACTTTAGCGCGTTCAGGCCGAACGAGTTGTGGGTGGCGGACATCACCTACGTACGAACCCTGTCCGACTGGGTCTATGTGGCCTTCGCCCGCTGACGTCTACTCGCGTCGGATCATCGGCTGGCAGACCTCCACGAGCCCGTACACTGACCTGGCCCTGGACGCTCTGAAGATGGGGATCTGGCAGCGCAGGCGCGAGGGCGCGGACCTGAAGGGGCTGATTCATCACACGCGGCCGGGGTGTGCAGTACCGGGCAATCCGTTACGGGCAGGCCCTGTCCGAGGCCGATGCTGTGGCCTCTGTGGGGTCGAAGGGCGACTCCTACGATAACACGTTGGCCGAGGCCCTGAATTCCCTGTACAAGGCTGAACTTATCCGTAACCACCACTACCTCGACTCCCACGGCCCCTGGCAGGGTATTGATGATGTCGAGTTCGCTACCGCCCAGTGGGTGCACTGGTACAACACAACCCGTCCTCACTGCGCCATCGACACGCACACTCCGATCAAGCACGAGCAGGCCTACACCCCACCACCACAAGAAGACACCAACACCATCAACCAACCCCAGCCGGCAACCGCCGGCGCCAGATAAAACAGCCTCCACAAAACCCGGGGCTTGACACTTACATCGAGCGATGGACGGACAAACAGAAACCAACGTCGAGAACACAGTCATGCGCTACGTCCCCCTCTTCGTCACACTTAACCACGCCACCACCTGAAGCATTACCGCCCCTGACCTCAGTAAGCTCAACAGCAGACTTTCCACCCTCAATGCGGCTGCCTATGCCGAGTGGGCCAACACCCAGCCCGAGCAATTAGCCGACGTCCAAGCATCCGACGCTTCCTTCATTTGAGACGGGAAGATAGTGGACTACGACAACATGGACGAACAACGGATCAACGATTACCACGCCTGGTTCAATAACGCACCGTTTCCGGGCGACGCTAATGACTCGACTCGCTCACTGTATTCGGAGGTACAGCAACGCGCTTATATCGAGAACAGGAGGATCGCTGCTCAGCTAGGCGTCTCCAACGAGGACGCAGGCACGCGGTGGGTCCTGCTTGCGCTCCTTGCAGGGCTAGCCCTCGGCGGAGTAATTCTGCTGACCGTCCGCGTTACAAGATCCCTCTCGTCCACCGAGGATGCGGAAGAGGAGCCGGACAACGCAACAAGTCCGGTGATGCAACCCGCCACCGATGATGCGAAAGAGGAAACCAAGCCGTACTCTTCCCGCAGTGCTCGGTATCGAGCAGTCCGTCACTGACAGGATGCGGTTTCTTACGTGTCACTGTCCTCCTGCTGACGCACATGGAACCACCCGCACGCGGCTTTCCTGCACTCGCCACGCATTCCCACACTCGCCACGCCTATGAACTCCCTCCTTGTCTCGCGATCCTCATGGCGCTCGTGGCGAAATGCGGCAGAAATCAAGGTGGAAAGTGTGTGATTGCTGGGCAGGGCAACATAGAATTCCTTCGGCACCTGTTTATGACCGAGAGGACGCACAATGGACGCGACTGTTCCAGCCCGCCCCCACTACGCCCCCGGAGTTCCCGCTGAGATAGAACCCGTCACACAAACGCTCGATCAGCAGCTCCCTCACGCCGCTGCTGACTTCCCAAATCGTGTGGCTATCGATTTCCTCGGGCGCACTATTACCTATCGCGAGTTGGACCACCAGGTCCGCAAAGCAACCTCTGCCCTCTATCGCTGCGGTGTTCGCAATGGTGACGTCGTCGCCCTCATCATGCCGAACTGCCCGCAGCATGTCGTCGCCTTCTACGCTGCACTTGCGCTCGGCGCCACCGTCGCTGAACATAATCCGCTTGCCCCGGCCAATGAACTCCACGAACAACTTGATCGGCACGGCGCCGTGGTCGTCATCGCATGGGAGCAGACACTGGAAAAGCTCGTATCCGACGGCGACTTCCACGGGCGCACGTACCTTGCTGTTGATCTGTCGCGCGAACTCCCTCATGTTTCACGTATGCTACTGCGCCTTCCCGTCTCTTCCGCCAGGGAGCAGCGTGCCAAACTGCGAGGAACAGTTCCCCACGGCGTACTTTCATTTGACCGCATCGTCAAAAAGGCACCTTCATTGCCCAAAGGCATGGAGATGCAGCCGCCTGAACTTGATGACATCGCCGTGCTTCTACACACTGGTGGCACAACCGGCGTGCCGAAGGCCGTGCAACTGACGCACCGCAATGTCGTCTCCAATATGGTACAGACGATCGAATGGGTCCATACGATGGGTTATGGAACGGAAGTCTTCGCCGCTGTTCTGCCCTTCTTCCACGCCTTCGGTCTGAGCACATGCCTGGGTATCTGCATCCGCCAGGCGGGCACCCTTGTGCTACTGCCCAATTTCAACGTGTCATCCCTGCTTGCCGGCCAAAAGCGACATCCGATCACGCTGTTCCCCGGTGTTGCTCCCATGTTTCAGCGTGTCCTGGACGAGGCCGACCGGCAACGCGAATCGGGTGAGAGTGTCGATCTCAGCTCGATCCGTTTCGCATTCTCGGGAGCGATGGCATTGGATCCCGCACTCGCGGCGCGCTGGGAAGAGGGCACCGGGGGTTACATCATTGAGGGCTACGGAATGACGGAAGCCTCGCCTATTATCGCTGGCTCGCCTGTGACCCCGGAGAGGCGGCCCTCGACTCTCGGACTTCCTTTCCCTTCCACCGAAATCCGCGTCGCGGATCCAGAAGATCCCAGTCAGGACGCCGATGACATCGGCGAAGTGCTTGTGCGAGGCCCGCAGGTATTCGCGGGTTACCTTGGGATGCCGGAAGAGACCGACGCGGTCCTGTGGAACGGCTGGCTACGTACCGGCGATCTAGCACGTTGGGATGATGGTTTCCTCGTCATGGCGGACCGCCGCAAGGAACTCATCATTAACGGCGGCTTCAACATTTACCCGTCCCAGGTAGAGGACGCCATCCGCAATATGCCCGGGGTTCGCGATGTCGCAGTTGTCGGCATGCCCGAGGACGCACATGGAGAGTCCGTTGTAGCAGCGCTTGTGCTCGAACCCGGCGCCATGGTTGATCTCGACTCGGTGCGACGGTGGACACAGGACAAACTATCGCACTATGCGATACCAAAATCGATAGCCGTCGTTGATGAACTGCCTCGCTCGCAGATTGGTAAGGTGATGCGGCGAGCTGTTCGGGAAGAGCTGAACAATTTCGAGTTGAAGTCCGGGCAGTGGATCCGCAAGGCCGGCGCCCTGGGCGAGAACGCCTCTGATCGTTTCGAGACGTGGCTTGGCTCGTTGCAAGAGCAATTCAGTGCAACGAAGGAACAGGTCCAGGAGTGGCTCTCAAGTACATCTGAGCATTCAACGGAACAGGTGCGCGAGTGGTTCGCGGAAAAGGGCGTCACTCCTGAAGAACTCCGTGCTCGTCTGCAGAAGGAAGGCTTGAGCAGGGAGGGGTTCTCCGCTTGGCTCTCGCGCTCCGGCGCAGCGGTGTCCGGGGCGTTGAAGTCATCAAGCGAAGCAATCCAGGAGAAACTCGCCGGACCGCCGACACAACGCGATATGGCTCAGAAAGATCCCCTCGCCGACGACGGCGTAGGTCAAGCGGAGCCCACACCAAGCGACGCAGGTGGCAACGCTCGGCACGCCACGAACGTGGCCGTAGCAGATGCTGACGCGGCGAACGCTCAGGCGGCGCAAGACGCCGGGGAAGGAAACCCAGCTGGCGACGATCCGCACCTCATGTGACGTGGTGAAGAATGCGCGGTGGAGGTGCACATTGCGCCGTTTATCGCGTGCATCTTCGCCCTCTCATCGCGCTTACCGCGCGAGAGCTCTCGGCTTTCCTTTACGCGTCGGCGCTACGATCTTCGTTCTCTGCCCGGAGCTCCGCAATTGCAGACGCAAAGTCGTCCAGACTGTCGAAGTTCGAGTACACGGAAGCAAAGCGCAGATAGGCCACCGTGTCCAGCTTACGCAACGGCTCGAGGATCGCCAGGCCGATTTCGTGCGCTTCGATCTGTGAACTGCCAGAACTGCGCACTTTCTCCTCCACTTGCTGCGCGAGTAGGGCGAGGTCGTCCTCGCCCACCGGTCTACCCTGGCAGGCTTTGCCAACACCAGCAATGATCTTGTCGCGTGAAAAAGGCTCCGTCGCACCTGAGCGTTTCACAACGGTTAGGCTCGCGCTCTCCACGGTGGTAAAGCGGCGTTTGCAGTTGGGACATTCGCGACGACGTCGAATCGATTGACCGTCGTCGCTGGTACGGGAATCAATCACCCGTGAATCCGTGTGGCGGCAGAATGGACAGTGCATTCCATTACCGTAGATCGTGTAGACGGCTTGCCGCAAACACTCCACTTCAACCTCCACGTCTCAGCGCTCGGTATGAGTGGGGCGCACAGCGTCACCCAGATGGAGCGTCGAGCACTTCAGTGCCAGCACTCGATGTACCTGTCAATACTCGACGTTCGTCCAGTGCTGCGACTGGGAAGCCGGAAACTACTGTCATCGAGGAGGCGCAAAGTATCTGCGCGACGTATCTGAACGCTGCATGCTAGCGGCGCTCGTTGGCGCAATCCTCTTTGATACCTTCGCATTGCAGTCTGGTTACCGATTGCCACGAGTTCATTTCATCGCGCCACCGCCTTCATCGCGCCACTGATACCGAAACCCCGCTAACGCGACACCAGCCCCGATGTTGCGCCTAGTATCGCGGCAATTCCAATACCTGCCCCACCGCGATAGCATCGCTTGTCAGCCCGTTCTGTGCCTTGATATCTGCTACCGCAGTTGCCGTGTCTGGAGCGTCAGGGAGCGTGGCGGCGATGGACCAGAGCGTGTCACCAGACTGCACAACCACGCTATCACCCGGCGCAGGAACGAAAAGAGAACCAATTCCCAGCCCAAGCACAACAAGCGCTGCCGCGGCTAGAGCACCAAATGCTAGCCGCAGAGCAAGAATCATATGAGCCACATTGACGCTATGGGCATGCCTTACCCGTGAATTCGCACCAACCGCTGTGACAGGTGCGGCACGGCCGCGCCCCTCGGAGGCCCGCACAGATGACGGCCTCATAGCCGCGGTCCAAGCTTCCTCCATTTGCGCGACGCGCACCGTCGGCCGACGTCGTGCCAGCGTCGGGTACTCAGAACGCCAATCCGCGTCCAGCCTACTCGGTATCGCCTGCTGTGCCTCGTTGCGGTCGCTCTCAAGCGGACTGGCTGCAGTAGGCACCGCTCGGAGCGGCCTGCGCTTTCTTCCCGTAAGGTTCACCGATGCACTGGTCTTTGCCTGCGCGGCCTCGATAGCGCTCACAGCAACTGCACTCATAACAATCTTCCCTTCGTGTCGCCGCTCCCGCTTGAAGCGTTAGTAGCTATCGTTCATCGAACATGTGTTCGTCGAACGCTTGTTTGAACTATACAGCGCACAGTGGAGAATGTCCAGAACACCTGTTCGACATGCCGTACGAACATTTGTTTGAGTATTAGACAGTGACCAATTACGCTGATGTTCATAGTCAATCAGGAGCCTCCGACACGAAATGAGGCCCAATTGGGAGGTAACCGTGGCAACGGCGTCCAAGCTAACCGAGCGCCAGGCGGCGGTGCTCAAGTGCGTACGCGTCGGCATCCTCAAATACCACTATCCCCCAACCGTGCGCGAGATCTGTGAGTCGGTGGGTCTCAACTCCACGTCGTCAGTCAAGTACCAGCTAGACTCCCTTGTTCGGCTCGGATACATTCGCCGCGACTCCCACAGTCCGCGCGCCATCGTTTTGACGGAGAAGGGGATGGAATATGGGCGTCGCAAGTCCCGCGATAATTCGGACTCCGCACCGTCCGTGGCGCAGGCTCAGCAGGCCTCGCAGGTGACGTTCCAGAACGGTGACGAGATTGTCACCGTTGAGCCGCCCGTTCAGGTACCGGTCGTTGGTCGTATCGCCGCCGGTAACCCAATTCTCGCGGATCAGATGATTGAGGACGTCTTCACACTGCCCCGCCGCCTCACGGGTGAGGGAGAGCTGTTCACCCTCAAGGTTAAAGGTGACTCCATGATCGAGGCGGCGATATGCGACGGCGACTGGGTGGTGGTTCGGCGTCAGCCGGTGGCTGAGAACGGAGAAATCGTCGCGGCCTTACTGGATGATGAAGCGACGGTGAAAGTGCTTGACCGGAGAAATGGACACGTCACGCTGCTACCGTGCAACACGGCCTTCGCTCCTATCCCGGCCGACGACGCTGAGATCCTCGGACGCGTCGTCACTGTGATCCGGGCACTCTGATACCGCTGAAGTACCCGGTACCACCGAACATCCGGTACCGCTCATCGAGTACAGCCGGGCGTCAGCCGCATACGGTCGCCAAAGCGCCGCGCTTGGCCGGTGTCGCGTGCATCGCCACCGAACAGTTGCGGTCCAGCGCGGGCAGGGAGCCCGCAAGAACCGCTACTCGCGACGGCAAAGGGGCGGCAGCAACATGACTGTTGCCGCCGCCCCTTCGAATGCTCACTCCCGGTCTCCAGGCCGAGGGAACTAGAAGCCGAACTTCGCCGCAACCTCACGAATGGACCGTGCAGATTTACGCAATCCTTCGTACTCGCGAGGCGTGACAACCGGAATCAACCGCTGTCCAACACCGGAGCGCCCAACGATACACGGCACGGACATGCAAACATCGGAGATACCCAGCCAGTCCTCCAAGTACGAACTCACCGGCAACACGCGATGCTCATCACGCATAATCGTGGCAAGGATCGAAGCAACCGACAGCCCGATGGCGTAATTCGTGGCCCCCTTGCCCTCGATGATCTCGTAAGCGGAGCGCACGACGTCCTGATGAATCCGATCACGCACGCTTTCATCCAGAGTCTGCCCATCAGCCGTTGTACCCCACTGAAGTAGTGGCACCGCCCCAACGGTGGCGGATGACCACAGCGGAATCTCGGAATCACCGTGCTCACCGGCGATATAGGCATGCACATTCTGCGGAGCGACACCGCATGCACGCGCGATGAGATAGCGCAAACGCGATGAATCAAGAACTGTGCCGGAGCCGAAGAAGCGCTCCGCCGGCAGCCCCGACAGCTTCCACCCGGCGTAGGTGACCACATCGACGGGGTTGGCCACCATAAGGAAAATCGCGTTAGGAGCCTGCTCCACCACCTGCGGGACCACCGACTTCATAATGTCGATCGTGGCCCCAGCGAGCTCCAGGCGAGACTGGCCCGGCTTCTGCTTGGCACCCGAAGTGATAACCACGACATCGGCGTCACGCACAATTTCCACATCACTGGAACCCTCAACGGTCGCCACAGGTGCGAACTGCACACCCTGTGCAATATCAAGAGCCTCGGCGCGGGCCTTTTCGCCGGCAATGTCGTACATGACGTAATGGCGTGCGACGCCCTGGATCACCGAGGCATACGTAATCGCGGAGCCTACCGCCCCGCGCCGATAACTGCGATCTTTGAGGCGTCGGGGCTGGGGAAAGCAGTTGTGGTGTTGCCCGCAGCCAGGTCCTCCTCCGACTCCGGAATCAGCGCAGGTTCTGCAGCATGGTTCTCCGACACGGTTCCTCCTCTTTTGTTTCGACTCATCTATTTTCGATGCGTCACCATCATATGAAAACGTTCCGCCCGCGCGATAGGACCTATTCCGGGTCGGCTAGGCGTGTCAGCGCAGCGCGGACGGTATCGCTATCACTCGTGGGCCACAGGCGCGGCAGGGAAGCCGCGAGAAATTGCCCATAGCGAGCTGTTCTCAACCGAGAATCAAGAATAGCAACAACACCGCGATCATCCACTGTGCGCAGCAGGCGACCGACGCCCTGCGCCAATAGCAATGCGGCCTGCGCTGCCGCCACCTGCATGAAGCCGTTGCCGCCGGAGGCGTTCACCGCCTGCGTACGGGCCTGCATTAGCGGGTCATTGGGGCGCGGGAAGGGAATCCGATCAATGATAACAAGGCGGCATGTCCGCCCTGGCACGTCGACGCCCTGCCACAGAGAAAGCGTGCCGAACAGGCTGGCCGCGTCGTCGTCGGCGAACCGACTGATCAGCGTCGGAAGTTGGTCCTCGCCTTGCACAAGAACCGGCGTTTCAAGCTTCTCCCGCGCGTAGTCGGCTGCAGCCTCCGCCGCGCGCCGCGATGTGAACAGACAAAGCGCACCACCCGCCGAGGCGCGCACAAGATCTACCAGTTCATCGAGTTGCTCATCCCCGTACCCCTCACGGCCGGGAGCCGGCAGGTGCGAGGCGACGTAGAGAATTCCCTGCCGTGCATGATCGAATGGGGAACCAACATCGATTCCCTCCCACGGGCCTTGACTCGGGTACAGAAAACCGGTCTGGCGTGCGATGTGAGTGAAACTGCCACCGATCTCCAAGGTGGCGGAGGTCAGAATAACCGGCTTGTCCTCGAACAGGATGTCTGCCAATGACGCGGAAACATCCAGCGGCGCAACGTGCAGATATGAGCGGTCCTCACCATCACGTGAAACCCAGGGAACGAAGGAGCCTGCCTGCACCCCATCGGACAGGAGCAGTTCGATCACATCCACCACGGACTGCACACGATTACGAGCAACCTTCTTCGCCGCGGCATCCGCCTCTTCCTTGCCGGGTAGAGCGGCCACATCGTCCAATGCCTGCTGTAAGCATCCGAGTAGGGCGAGCAATGAGTCGGTCAGCTCGGCGGGCATTTCCACCAGCCGATCTTCCGGAAGTGCATCGAGAACACTCCCCAGCGCCTCACCCGCCCGTTCGAGATCCAGAACCATTATCTGCTCCCGGCGCAGCAACCGAGCGGTGGCCGCAATCTCCACGCGAGACAGCGACGCGGCCAGCTGTTCCGTCACACGGTTCACCAACTCATGCGCCTCATCGACGACGAAGGCGTCAGCACCGCCAGGCAGCACTGGAGTACCGGCGCTCTCAACACCGAGCATGGAGTGATTGGTCACCACAATATCGGCCTCGGCAGCGGCGTCTCGGGCAAGAACGGGGAAACACGATTCCCGCAAAGGGCACGACGTACCCAGGCACTCCGGTTTGGCCAATGACACCTGCCGCCAGGCTCGTTCCGACACGCCGGGAACCAAGTCATCGCGGTCGCCCGTATCCGTGGACATTGCCCATTCACGTAGTCTTACCACTTCCTCGCCGGTAGCGCTCGCCCCGAACTCTGCGGCAGCGCGTGAAAGAAGCGCGTCCTCCTCGGGATAGCCACCGGTGACCTTGCGCAGGCAAACATAGTTGTTCCACCCCTTCAACAGTGCGACCGTCGGTTCGCGGCCGGTCACTTCACGCACTGCTCGCGCTACCCTAGGCGCGTCCTGGGTGACAATCTGCCGTTGCAAGGTCAGCGTTGCGGTCGAGATAACGGCCCGCATACCCGTACGGGCCACCCACTCCATCACTGGCACCAGATACCCGATTGACTTGCCCGTACCGGTGCCAGCCTGCACCAGAAGGTGTTCACTGCCTTCAAGAGCCTGCCGCACCCGATGGGACATTGTCACTTGGCCCTCGCGCCGCGCACCGGCCATGGCGGAGATCACCACTTCGAGGATCTCGTCAACAGCTTCGCGATCCGTGGGCGCCGTCTCGTCTTCGACAGCCGCACTTTTCACAGCGCTGCTCCGGAGCCGAGAAGTCTTTCTTCCTCGAGTGAGCCCGCTCCACGCAAGGCGCCTGCCAGGTCCTCCGGCACGCGCGCACGGACCCGGGTTCCATCGTTGCGATATTCCACTGGCGCAAGTATCTCGCCCTCCTCGTGGATGCGTGAAACAAGATCGCCACGGCTATAGGGCACAACAGCGGTGACTTCGACATTGGGGCACGGTAGGGCTTCGTCGAGCTTCTCCAACAGCTCGTCGATTCCCTCGCCGGTCAGGCAGGACACCGTCACCGCTTCGGGGAATCGGCCGCGCAGCGCGGTCAGATCCACCGGATCGGCAAGATCGCTTTTTGACAACACAATGAGTTCGCGTGCGTTTGCGGCGCCGGGCACATCGGCCAGCACCTGGTGAACTGCTTGCATTTGCCCTACCGGATCGGCATGCGAAGAATCGATGACGTGGAGCAACACGTTTGCCGTCCCCGCCTCTTCCAGGGTGGAGCGGAAGGCCTCCACTAGCTGCGTGGGGAGATGACGAACAAATCCCACCGTATCCGTGATGGTGAAAGCGCGCCCGGAAGGCGTCGTGGCTTGTCGCACGGTCGGATCCAAGGTGGCGAAGAGCGCGTTTTCAACCAGCACGCCTGCTCCGGTGAGTCTATTCAGAAGCGAGGATTTCCCCGCGTTGGTATATCCCACGACGACGACGGACGGAATGCCTGTGCGTCTTCTCTCCGCACGGCGTTGGCCGCGCCCCGGCGCCATTCGTTTAATTTCGCGGCGGAGCTTCGCCATACGGGTACGGATACGCCGTCGATCAAGCTCGATCTGCGTCTCACCCGGTCCGCGCGAACCGATACCCGCGCCGGCGGCTACTCGACCACCGGCCTGGCGCGACATAGATTCACCCCACCCGCGTAAGCGTGGTAAGAGGTACTCCAGTTGCGCAAGCTCGACCTGCGCCTTTCCCTCTTTCGACTTCGCATGCCGGGCGAAAATATCCAAGATCAATGCGGTACGGTCGATAACCTTAACGGCAACGATATCTTCTAAAGCGCGCCGTTGCGATGGAGCGAGCTCTGAGTCGACAATCACCGTGTCGGCTTCCCGCACTGCCACCAGATCCGCCAATTCACGCGCTTTGCCCTGGCCGAGGTAGGTTGCCGGATCGGGCAGGCTGCGACGCTGGATCAAACCATCGAGCACCTCGGAACCGGCCGTCTCCGCGAGCGCTGCCAGCTCACGAAGAGACTCTTCTGCCTGCCGCAGTTCGCCTGACTGCCACAACCCGACGAGCACCACCCGTTCCAGACGAACTTGCCGGTACTCGATATCGACGCCTTCTTCACGCTCGACACCAACCTCAAGCGCGCCAACGCGCCGCAGCGAGGAGCGTTCCTCCCTGGCGAACTCGTCACCGCTATGGGCGTTGTATGCCGGATCGGCCTGCAGTACGGTCCCCCGGCGCGAGTGGATATCAAGGCTGTTCGGCGACGGCAACTCCTGCGATACCGTCCGCACATCAGGTGTCACCAGATTGAAAAGGCTGCCCGTATGTGAACCTCGCTTTGTCACAGGTTGTGTGTAGTCCTCGCTCATGTGCTCCTCACGTTTTCCTCTATGATCCCACGGAGGGCAGCACACGGTGAAGTGACATGCACTGCTCCGGTAAACATAGGGTGATCGGCCCGTCACTGATACACGCAAGGGCTGCCGAGCCAGCAACCGCCCCGGGCCGGGAGCCAAAGCCGCCACTGGCGTCGGCAGGCGCTACTCTTAAGGGGTGACTACCCCGCATTATTTCTCGGAGCACCAGTCGGACGACTCTCCCCGCGTGGAGCGCACTGTCCGCCTACGCGGCAAAGACTATTCGGTCCTCACGGCGAACGGCGTCTTCGCGCACGACAAAGTGGATCGCGGAACGGCGGTCTTCCTGGCGAAAGTACCGAACCCAGATATTCCAGATGGTTCAGTAGCTCTTGACCTGGGCTGCGGGTGGGGACCGATGACTCTCGCACTGTGCGACGCGGCTCCGAATGCTCAGGTGTGGGCAGTCGACGTTAACGAGCGTGCACGGAAACTCACCGAAGAGAACTTACAGCGCGCCGGGATGCACGGCACTGTTCTTGACCCGCAGGCAGCCTTGGAGCGGCTGGCTGACAGGCGGATCGCCCTGCTGTGGTCCAATCCGCCGGTGCGGATTGGCAAGCAGGAATTGCACAAGCTGCTCACCACCTGGCTCTCATTACTTGCCGACGATGGTGTTGCCTACCTCGTTGTGCAGCGCAACCTCGGTGCGGATTCCCTCCAGAAATGGCTGCATGAACAGGGATTTACCTGCAAGAGACTCGGATCCGCCAAGGGATATCGGGTCTTCGAGGTCAGACCGCAACTCTAGGGCCGAACCGTGCAGCCCCGACGGCACTTGCGCCATCACCTAGACCGGCTCCATTGGCTATGTCCTCGCCCCATTGGCTCTACTGCGAGCGAGTGACCCGAAGAACGGCGGCGTCGCCGTACAACGCGCCCTCCTTCGCTTTCACCGCTGCAACCAGGACGAAACTACGTGTGATCAGCAGCGCCCAACCACCGAGCTTGCCCACATGCACCATCTCCCAAGTTGCGCTCTGATTCGGATAACGCCACGCGTTGAGGAAGGTGGCGGCATTCTCGGCAAACCACAGGAAGACGCCGATGAGCAAAAAGGCCAGCGCGGCTGGCATCCAGTATCGGTCTTCTCCAACTGTGAAGTGGATCGTGCTTTTCCACAACGCGATGAAGAAGCCGATAGCGATCAGCCAACACGAGTCCCGGATGTGGTGATGAGTGAAGAAGTTCGCGTAGGCAGCCACCGCGAGGAGGCTTACCGGCAGCCAACGAAATCTAGTCACCCGCAAATCGAACCTGCGGAAGGCCTGGCAAATATATGATCCGACCGAGGCGTACATGAATCCGGAGAATACCGGTACGTCGGCCAACCGAATAAGACCGGCATCGGGATAGTTCCAGGAGCCAATACTCACCTTGAAGATTTCGAGTGCCAGGCCGAGCACGTGGAATGCGCAGATTACCAGCAGTTCCCGCCATGTCTCGAATCGTACCCGTACCAATAGGATCTGGAGCACGATGACGTAGATCAGCATGGCGTCATAGCGTGTCAGCGGCAGGTCATATCTGCCCCACACCAGCATGGAGAGGGCCAGACCGAGGAAAATCGCGATGGGGAAAAGACAGCACTGCAGCTGGATCCACGCGAACTGGACAAATCGGATTTAAGGAATCCGCGCGTGCCTCCTCCCCCGTCGTCGTACTCGGTCGGCGCGTCCACTTCCTCGCCCTCATTTCCCGGCCGCCTCCACCACATGCCGAGCGGCATCGTTTATCGAGGTGTCGGTGAGGTCCAGGTGGCGCAGCCGTGGATCAGCGCCGAACCACGTCCGCTGCTTCTTCGCAAGCCGCCGGGTCGCCTGCGCGATTTCAACCACGGCGTCCTCTGTGCTCAGCAGGCCGTCCAACACGGAGATTGCCTGCCTGTACCCAGTCGCGCTGCCTGCCGTCGGACTCTCGCGTAAGCCTTCGTCAAGCAGAGCGGCAGTCTCCTCCAGCAGACCTCCCGTCATCATCGCCTCCGCGCGGCGTGCAATGCTGTCGGCCAGCACGTCGGCGGCACGGCTCACGTAGAAGGAATGAATATCGGGAAAATGCGCGGTGTGCCGCGGGAAGCGCGGAGAATAGCGGCCCGCGAGGCGAACAACCTCCACGGCGCGAATGACACGCCGGGGATTGCGGTGGTCCACGGCAGCGTAAGCCGCCGGGTCTTTCTCCTCGAGTTCCATCAACAGTGGTTGCAATCCTTCGCGTCGAACAGTCTCCTCCAGAGCCGCACGAATATGTGGATCGTGCCCGGGAAACTCGAGCTTATCAAGCAGGCCCGCCACATAAAGGCCTGAGCCTCCCACGACAATCGGGATCTTGCCGCGAGAGACGATGCCTTGCAGGTCGGCGCGGGCACTGCGTTGGTAGGCGGCTACACTAGCGGCTTCGTTGATGTCGAGTACATCGAGCTGATGGTGAACGATCCCTCGCCGCTGCGAAGCGGGCAACTTGGCCGTGCCAATATCCATGCCGCGGTACAGCTGCATGGCATCCGCCGAGATGATCTCAACCCCACTCGGACCTCCGAGCAACTCGGCCACTTCGAGAGACAGGGCAGTCTTCCCGGTTGCGGTGGGCCCGACCAGGGCGATAATCATCGCCTACCCGCCTTAGGCCGACCCTGCGCCCACACGCAGGCTCGGCATTCCGATTGTGACCGGCGCGCGGCCCTCCGCCTCGGCGGTCAAGCGCGCGGTGAGGCGTTCCCGTTGCTCCCACGCATCACCGGCACGGGTACGTCGAATCTCGAACAAGCCTCCGCTCAGTGCCGAGTCCGCAACCAGATGATGCGGTGCACCATGAGTCACCTCGGCGCGAATCATGTCGCCCGGTCGGGGCGGTTGCGCCAGCGCCGTCGGAAGAGCAACGTGCACGAGTCGATTATCAGCCGCACGGCCCGAGACGCGTGCGGTGGCGCCGTCTTTGCGCCCCTCACCATGCGACACAAGAACATCGACGACGTGCCCCTCCAGTTTCTCGTTCTCCTCCGTCGAGATTCGTTCCTGCAGTTCAATGAGACGCCGATACCGATCCGCAACAACATCGGCTGGAACTTGGTCGTTCATATCCGCCGCGGGTGTTCCCGGGCGCGGAGAGTACACGAAGGTGAAGGCGGAAGAGAACCGCGACTGCTCGACCACTTCAAGGGTCCTCTGAAAATCACCATCCGTCTCGCCGGGAAAACCGACGATAATATCGGTTGTAATCGCGGCTTGCGGGATTGCCTCCCGCACACGGTCGAGTATGCCGAGGAACTTGGCGGAACGGTAGGAACGCCGCATCAGCCGCAGGATACGGTCCGACCCCGACTGTAGCGGCATATGGAGCGACGGCATGACATTAGGCGTCTGCGCCATGGCGGCAATGACGTCGTCGGTGAAAGCCGCCGGGTGCGGAGATGTGAAACGTACCCTCTCCAGACCCTCGATACTGCCGCATGCGCGTAACAGACCCGCGAACGCGTGCCGGTCTCCGAACCCAACGCCATACGAGTTGACGTTCTGACCGAGCAGCGTAACCTCAATGGCGCCCTCGGCAACTACCGCCTCCACCTCGGAGAGAATCTCCGCGGGCCGCCGATCCCGCTCTTTTCCGCGCAAGTGCGGGACGATGCAAAAG
Organism: Actinobaculum sp. 313; assembly: GCF_003073475.1. GTDB lineage: Bacteria > Actinomycetota > Actinomycetes > Actinomycetales > Actinomycetaceae > Asp313. Next base: position 1,730,398 of record NZ_CP029033.1, read on the forward strand.
GTGCAGGTGTTGTTGCAACCGACCGAGATCGACACCCACGCCGCGTACGCCGATTCTCGATGGGACGGCAAAGTGGAGGGAAAAACCTTCAGTGACTCCTCGATCTCCACCGCGGCCTCTTTGTTGTGCCGTGCCCGATCAAGCAGCGCAGGAAGCACGTCAAGATTATGTGTTCCGAGTACCGCATCCACCCAGGGCGCGCGGTCGACGATCTTACCCCGCATTTGCTGGGCCAGGCATCCTCCTACCGCAATCTGCATATCGGGGCGCTCTCGCTTCACAGCCGCCAGTTGGCCAAGATTGCCGAACAGCTTTGTCGCCGCATTCTCCCGGACCGAGCACGTGTTGATAACGACGACGTCGGCGCCCTCGTCGCCGGCGTCGGTTGCTCGTGCAGCCTTCTCTGGGACCAGGGAAACCGGAACATAGCCGGCCGAGTCTAGAAGCCCGGCCAGACGTTCCGAGTCATGGACATTCATCTGGCATCCGAGGGTGCGGATGGCGTAGGTACGCGGAAGTTGTGCAGACATCGCGAATAAGTTTAGCCGAGTCCGTCCTCGCAGGCAGAGTCGCCCGCACTTGCGAGCCTCGCCTCCGCCTTCCGTAAGGCATTCGTGCACTGCTCGGCAGAAAAACCACGCCGTGCCAGTGCGGCGTATACGCGCCGACGTAAGGTCTGGGGATTACCGGTGCCGACGCGCAGTTTACGCAACGCCAGTTCGACCGCTGCCGCGTCCTCATCTTCTTCACCGATGGCGCTGAGGGCACGTTCGGCCAAGTCGCCGTCAACACCCTTGCGGCGGAGTTCCTCCCGGATGGCACGCCGGGAGGCCCCGCGAGCCGCAAACCGGCTCCGCGTGAGCACCTGGGCGAAATGGGCGTCGTCGATCAGTCCGATACTCTCAAACTGATCGAGAGTCTCCTCGGCAATTTGCTCTTGCACATCGCGCCGACGCAATGCATCCGCTAGTTGCGCACGTGACCGATCCATCATTGCCAGCTGCCGCATGACGATGGCATGCGCCCGCGATCTCTCCTCTTCACGCGTTTCCGCCTCTACCTCGCCTCCCGTTTGGAGGTCGGGTTGCGGCTGCGCCGCTGTACAGCGCCCGTTGGCGTGTTTACAAGGCTCCGCGCCACTACGGCTCGACGTGCCGTTCTTCCAATTGGCACGTCGGGTGGACTCCACCATTAGAAATCAACCATTGCGGGTTCACCCGCCCTTGATCTGCGAGAACGCTTTCTCCACCCTCTGGCGCAGCATCGGGATCCGGAATAACGCCAACCTTGATAAGGATCTTGCGCTCGATCTCATCAGTCATCTCCGGATTGTCCTTGAGGAACTGACGAACCTTTTCCTTGCCCTGTCCGAGTTGATCACCCTCGTAGGTGTACCACGCACCAGACTTGCGTACCACTCCCAGGTCAGCCCCCATATCGATGACACCGCCTTCGCGCGAGATTCCCTGCCCGTAAAGGATGTCAAACTCCGCCTGCTTAAAAGGCGGGGCCATCTTGTTCTTGACCACCTTGACCCGGGTGCGATTGCCGACAGCGTCACCGCTATCCTTCAGAGACTCGCCCGCCGCACATCCAGGCGCACCGACGCGTAAAATTTGAGAGCCTTGCCACCTGTTGTGGTCTCCGGATTACCGAAGAAAACGCCGATCTTCTCACGAAGCTGGTTGATGAAAATCGCGGTGGTACCCGAGGCTGACAATGCTCCGGTGATCTTACGCAGTGCCTGACTCATCAATCGCGCCTGTAGACCGACGTGCGAATCCCCCATCTCGCCTTCAATTTCCGCCTTCGGGACCAGCGCCGCAACCGAGTCAATGACGATAATATCCAGCGCGCCGGAACGAATGAGCATGTCCATAATTTCCAAGGCCTGCTCGCCGGTATCCGGCTGCGACACGATCAACGCATCCGTATCCACACCCAACTTCTTGGCATATTCCGGGTCAAGGGCGTGCTCCGCATCGATAAAGGCCGCGATGCCACCGGCCTTTTGCGCGTTAGCCACCGCATGCAGGGCAACGGTGGTCTTACCCGACGACTCCGGTCCATATACTTCGACAATACGCCCGCGCGGAAGCCCACCAATGCCAAGCGCGATGTCAAGCGCGATGGAACCAGTGGGATCACCTGTACGCGTGTCTGCACGCGATCTCCCAATCGCATGACGGAGCCCTTGCCGAACTGGCGGTCAATCTGTGCCAATGCGGCATCGAGTGCCTTACTACGATCTTCAGTCTTGGCTGCTGCCATCGTTATTCCTTTACTCATGCCGCTCGCCGCGGCGCTGGACAGAACAGGTCTTCACACGGCGCTCCCCTCACCGAGGAACCTTCCGAGATCACGCTATGCCCGACCTCCGACATATTTCAGGGTGTGAACCATGTACTGTGGACAGGTCTCACCTCTGGCGACCTGTTGATAATGCTACAGCGAACAGACGTTCGAAAGCGACACGTCGGGAGGCGTGTTGCCCACCTCCGACTTCAGCGCACGAGGCTCCTCTCAGTGCGTCAGATCGTCGCGATCCTCAGGCTTCACACGATGGATAAAGCGATATGAATCGGGTAGGTCCATGGCCGTGCATAGTTCATTCCATACCCGTTGCGGATTGACACCGGCGTCAATGGCCTGCAAAGGGCTGCGACCGTCTAGTGAAGACAGGACAAGATCTTGCATCAACGAACGACCGCGGCCGCCTGGAAAGGTCCAGTCAACCGCGGTCCAAAACTCCGACTCGCGCACTATCGTTTCGCCAACTCCGCGCGGACGAGTTCGTCCGGCACTTCATCGGGAATACGCATATGCGGGGGCACACGGCCCTCAGACAAATCAATCCGATCAGCCACCAACCGCAGTACATGGCTCAGTGGCACATTGAGCGCTCGGCAGATAGATGCGAGCAACTCAGAAGAAGCTTCCTTCTGACCGCGTTCCACTTCCGAAAGGTATCCAAGCGAAACGCGAGCGTCCGAGGAAACCTCGCGCAAGGTGCGGCCCTGCCGTTGACGGTATGCGCGCAGCACCTCACCCAATTCGCGCCGCAGCAGCGCTTGCCCGCAGGAACATGCGTGGCAGCCTCAGGCGCAATGCGTGTTGGGCCGTCATTTTTCCGGTTTACGCCGGTACGTAGCTCCATGGTCATCACTTTCTACAACGCGGCCGGGTTCTGTTATGTTCCCGGCATCTTAACTTATCTCCGAAAGCTGAGTCACTACGACTCAACTCAGTCGCTTTCTGCCAGTGATAATTTCTATCAGCCCAGCCTGGAGGGATTCTGGGAAGAAGCGCGAGGGTAATCAGAATCTCACCACTGGCGTAAACAGCGTGGCTCCGCCAATCCGCAGCCGAGACGGCCCTTCAGGCGCCAAGAGTCAGGCGGCGGGCAAGGATCCGCACCGCTGCGTCAATCGCGGCCTGCCGTACTTCTGCGCGAGCTCCCAGCACATGCAGCAATTCGGCCTCCTCGCCCAGGCCACCCACACAAGCAACCCACACCGTTCCGGCCTCATGCCCCTCGGCGGGTCCCGGCCCGGCCACGCCCGTCGTTGCCAAGGCAACATCCGCCGTCAGCAAACGACACGCCCCACGCGCCATTTGCAGCGCAACCTCACGGTCAACCGGTCCGGTCTCTTCCAACCTGCTCGTGGATACACCCAGAACGCTCGCCTTTGTATCCGTCGCATAGGTTGTCACTCCCCCTCGCAGCACAGCAGACACACCGGGCACAGCAACAAAAGTCGCCATCAGAGCGCCACCGGTGAGTGATTCCGCGCAAGCCAACGAAAGATTCCGCCGCTCCAACTCCTCGACGACGGCGCGAACTGTATCCGTTGCCTCCGGCAGTGCCATGCGCCTCAACTCTCCGTTCGAGGCGAGGAACCCGCCTGGCGTGAGATCCGTTGCGCATCCCGAATATATTGGATCGCCGAGACAATGGAGAAGTACAGCGCCACCGCCAGCAAGGCATAGGAAGCCCATACCAAGGCCTCGCCAAGGATGTGGGGAAGAAACGATCTCCATGGGATAAGCAGACCGGCAATTCCAAAGGATTGGAAGACCATCTTGATCTTTCCCCCGCGTCCGGCGGCCATCACTTCCCGTTTCACCATCGCCATGCGCATGGCGGTGATGCCGAGTTCCCGACCAATCATTACGATGGCGACCCACCACCACAACATGCCGTGCCACGACAACATGATCAGAGCGGAAGCCACCAACGCCTTATCCGCAATGGAGTCTGCGAGTTTACCAAAATTGGTCACGAGCCCACGCGAGCGTGCCAGATGACCATCCAATTTATCCGTTACAGCAGCAACGGCAAATACGGCCCATGCCGCCCACGCGTGCCCCGGCGTCGCCACCCAATACACGGCAACAAACACCGGCACCAGCAAAAGCCGAATGACGGTCAAGACGTTGGCTATATTGAGCAGCGGTGCCGATTCACTGCCCGGCTCGCCCTGGGTTTTGTTCACTCTTCCACCTTACAGCCTGCTCCTAACGTCCGGTGAGTTGCCAGGCGTCTTCTCCGGATTCTCCTTCAGGATCGTCCTCGTCGTACCAGTTTTGCGCTATGGGCTCCGTTGGGGCGGCCGGATCACCCGCGTACCGGTCATACATTCGACCAGCACCGTCGTGCCCGTCGGAAGTGGGCAGCACCTGAGTCCGCCCGGCAGTGTCCGCGTCCGGGCCGACGTGGCCGTCGCCGTCGTGCGAATCGGTATACGCATCCGCATAGTCATCCTGGTAGTCCGCGGTAGTCTCATCGGAGGAGTCCTCTCCAGAAGCCGCATTGTCATGGATTGACACATCCTCGCCACGCAGCATCGCCAGACAGTCCTCCAGTTGCTCCGGGCTCACAAGCACCTGGCGCGCCTTCGATCCTTCCGACGGCCCCACAATTTCGTATTGCTCCAGCAGGTCCATCATTCGGCCAGCTTTAGCGAAACCGATACGCAGCTTGCGCTGCAACATGGATGTCGAACCGAACTGGGTTGTAACCACCAACTCCGCTGCCTGCAGTAATACCTCAAGGTCTTCGCCGATCTCCTCACGCTGCTTCTTCTGCTCCTGCACCTGCTCGAAGTCGTCGCGGTAGTGGGGCGAGAGCTGCGCTTTGACATGCCGCACGACCTTCTCTATTTCGTCCTCATCCACCCAGGCGCCCTGCAAGCGAATCGGTTTTGAGGCCCCGGCGGGCATGAAGAGCGCGTCACCCTGCCCAATCAGCTTTTCTGCGCCGGACATGTCAAGAATCGTCCGAGAGTCGGCCAGCGACGATGTCATGAAGGCCAGACGGGAAGGGATATTCGCCTTGATCAGACCCGTCACCACGTCTACGGACGGCCGCTGGGTGGCGAGCACAAGGTGGATACCGGCGGCGCGTGCAAGCTGGGTGATGCGTTGAATGGATGCTTCCACATCGCGCGGTGCCACCATCATCAAGTCCGCCAACTCGTCCACCACTACGAGCAGATACGGGTAGGGGGCAAGAGTGCGATGCGGGTCATGTGCGGTGATGCTTCCGTCGCGTACACCCGCGTTGAAGTCATTGATGTTCTTGACGTGGTATGCCGCCATGTCGTCATAGCGCGCATCCATCTCCTTCACGACCCATTCGAGCGCCTCCGCCGCCTTCTTCGGATTCGTGATAATCGGAGTGATGAGATGCGGAATCCCGGCATAGATGGTCAGTTCCACCCGCTTCGGATCAACAAGAATCATACGCACCTGGTCGGGGGTGGCACGCATCATAATTGACGTGATCATCGAATTAATGAAGGAGGACTTGCCGGCACCGGTTGCGCCCGCTACCAGCAGATGCGGCATCTTGGCCAGGTTCGCGACCACGAATTGGCCCTGCACGTTCTTTCCAACACCCACTGTCAGCGGGTGGGATGCCTTCTGCGCCACGGGCGAACGGAGAACGTCACCCAACAGCACCGTCTCACGATCCGTGTTCGGAATCTCAATACCAATGGCGGACTTTCCAGGAATCGGCGAGAGTATACGCACATCGGCCGAGGCGACGGCGTAGGCAATGTTCTTCGACAGTGCTGTGATGCGCTCGACCTTGACTCCCGGGCCAAGTTCGACCTCGTACTGGGTGACCGTGGGTCCACGGGAGAAGCCGACGACCTGTGCGTCGATACTGAAATCGGTGAATACCTGCGAAAGCTGGGCTACCACCTTCTCGTTCGCGGAAGTGCGTTCCTTGTGCGGTGCCCCCTGCTTGAGATCGGCCATCTCCGGCAAGCGGTACACCACCGAGGGATCTAAGGCCAGCTGCTGGCCGCTGACCGCCCCGGAGCGATCTCCGGTGCCGGGAGGGAATCGGCGGCCTTCGCGCGCAAAGCGGCTTGCGAACCAATCACGATGGGCCGCGTCGCTTCGTGCTGCCGCTCCGCCTGGTCACCGTCCGCATGTGACACGGTGGGCGGTGTGAGCGCCGCGGTGCCCGTAGCCGATAGGCCGCCACCCTGTTTACCGTGAAGCTTGCCCTTGCCGCGTGGCCGGGATGCCTCCGGCGGGGTCTGCTCGGGAGAGTCAGGCGGCGGCGTATCCAGTACTTCCGTGGCTGCAGGCTGCTGCGAACGACGCCGCCGCGGCAGCAACCGAGTGGAGGAACTGGTGCCGTCGACCTCATGTGCTTGTTCATAGGGAACCGACGCCGAGGTGCCGCGGTTCGCCTTGGGCTCCCGTGCCGGGGCCTCGCCGGCGTCGGACCGACGACGATTCCCGAACAACCGGCCGAACAACTCGCCAAGCGTTGTATTGGTCATGTAGATCACGGCGAAGACGAGCAGCAGAACCAGAACCGGAATGGCACCGTATGCAGATAGCAGTGTTGTCAATGCACCGCCAACGGCCCATCCGAGCAGCCCACCCGCGCGCTCGACGCCGTCGAAGTCTGTCAGTGGACTGGGAGTACCCAACACGACATGCAGAATCCCGGTGGTTGATACGACGATAAGGGCGATGCCAATCGCAACTCTGCGGTTGGCACCTTCGGGAGACTTACGGAAGAACTGAACCGCGAGCCACAGTAACAGCACCGGCACGAGGACGGCGACCCAGCCCAGTAGGCCCGCCGTCGCATGGTGGATGGCAGCACCGAGAATGCCAGAGAGCTGGAACCACTCTCGCAGCGCCACAATGATCGCCAGCGCAAGCAGGGCAAGTGCAACACCGTCGCGGCGCACGCCACTGATGGGCGCACGCCGCTGGCTCTCGGCCCGCTGCGATCGGTTGGCCGCAGATTCTTTCTTTCCACTCGAAGGCTTGCGTGGACTCACGTTGTGAACCCTATCGCTGTGAGGTGGGCCCGCGATAGTGGCACGCCGCCTTCAGAAGGTGGAAATGGCTCACACTGCGGTCGCCAAATGGCGGAAATCCGCCGGTAAGCCGCATACCTACCGACGGATTCCCGCAGATTAGAGTTGCTGTGCGTCACTGCGGTCAGTCACGTTCCTCTTGCCGCCGAACGCGCGGAGCGCCTCCCAAGCCGTGGAGGATTCCCAGCACGAGTGCGACGAGCACTCCGACGGACGTTCCGCCCCACACATCCACATCCAGCCCCAGCGGTCCGAACAGGTAGCCCTGCCAGGTGAATCCTGCGGTCGTTGAGGTAACGAGCCCCCAGCCGATCACAGTCAATACAATCATTCCGATGAAGTTCATCCAGTTCACACGCCCGTATCGACCGCTTGGATTGAACAGGGCCTCCTGGTCATAGTCACGCTTGCGCAACGTCATGTCGCCGATGAAGATACCGGCCCAGGCAGCGATCGGAACACCCAGTGTAATCAGGAAGGCCTGGAAGGGTTCAAAGAAGTTCGCTGCGAACCACACGATCCAGATGGTGCCAAGCATCATGAGGATGCCGTCCAGCAGAGCCGCCTGCCAGCGCTTGATCGGAATACCCAAAGAGAGCAGCGTCAGGCCCGAGGAGTAAATGTCGAGCACGGAACCCGAGATCAGACCACCAACCGAAACGATAATGAAGGGGATCAAATACCAGGTGGGCAGGATGTTGGCGAGAGCGCCGATCGGATCATCGTTGACAGCGGCCGCCAGATCGCTATTGGAGCCGGCGAGCAGCAGTCCATAAACGATGAGGATGACCGGTGCACAGGAAGACGAGAAGGTCGTCCATCCCACAATACCTTTGGACGACGCACTGCGAGGCAGGTAACGCGAGTAGTCCGCTGCGCAATTCACCCAGCCCAGTCCCAGTCCGGTCATCACCATGATTGTGGCGCCGAGAACGCCACGCCAGTCGCCGCTAGGGCCGGAGAACACGGCTGACAGGTCGATGTCCTTGATTGTCAACGCCATGTACCCGATTGTGATAACGCCGAGAATCACGGTAAGCCACGTCTGAATCTTCATAATGAAGTCGAAGCCGAGCACGCCAGCCACCACAACAATCGCAACGATCACAACGAAGGCGAGCACCTTAGTGAGATTCGAATCCGGCGCGCCCATGCGAATGGCAACGGTGTTTGTTGCAAGGGTCGCATTGACCATCAGAATGATCTCCCAGCCCACTGTCAGCAGGTAGGAGACCACACCGGGCAGACCGTTTCCGATCACGCCGAAGGGCGCACGAGACAGGGTCAGCGTCGGAGCGGAACCCCGCTTACCGGCAATTGCAATGATGCCAGCCAGTAAGAAGGAGAGCACCGTACCGACCAAGGCCACACAGAACGCCTGCCAAAAGGACAGTCCGAATCCCAGGATCCAGGCACCCCACGGGATTGAAAGCACCGAGATATTAGCAGCAAACCACGGCCAGAAAAGGTCAGACGGTTTTCCTTTCCGGTCTTCTTCCCGGATTACTTCGATTCCGGTTTCCTCAATGGACAGCGCCGAAGATTGCTTTTCGGCAAGAGCTGAGTCGCTCATATTTCCTTCCTTGGTTGGTTGGACACCGACTGGTTGAATTACGGCATCCACACCCAGTCGAATCTTCATTCTCACTTGCATCGAGACATCATGTGCCGTCTCGATCCACCGATATTACGGCACGCAATCGACCCGAATCTATGACAGGAATTCCGTACCGGAGCACGGAAACAGTTCCCTACAGTGCCATCCACTCGCTTGCGCCGACGCTGCCGATTGCCCGGTCGCCCTAGGCCTCGCACGCTGCCGTCTTGTGCAGGACGTCGAGTACGGCCGGGCCGATGCGCGCTGCCGATTTTTCGGCAATCGCAACTACCTCATCAGGATCTAGAACCTCTCCGCTCGCCTCGTGCGCGGTAACCGTAGATAATCCCAGAATCCGCATGCCGACGGCACGGGCTGCAATCGCATCCAACACCGTTGACATGCCCAGTGCCTGCGCACCGAGCAGGGCGACGGCGCGGGCCTCGGCGGCTGTTTCGTAATGCGGACCCGGCAGCATGGCGTACACACCTTCAACCAGCGCGATGCCATGTGCATGCGCGGCGGCATGCATCGCCTGGCGTAAGGCCGGATCGTAGAGGTCAGTGAGGTCGACGAAATTTGCTCCCCCTGTAAGCGGAGAGGTTCCTGTGAGATTGAGGTGATCGGTAATCACCATGATCTGGCCCAAGGGCCAGTCCGGGAGGAGCGCCCCATTGGCATTGGTGAGAACGAGAGTGCGGGCACCCAAGGCGGAGGCGACACGCACATTCTCTCCTACAGCCACCGGCCCGTGTCCCTCGAACAGGTGGGTGCGTCCCGAGAATACAACAATGCGCTGCGACTCATGTTCAAATGCCCCGATCTCCCCACGGTGACCGGGGGCAACCGGAGGACGTAGTCCAACCTCATCATAAGGAGCGCGGGCAAGCGGCTCGGGCCACGAGTCAAGGAGCGGGCCCCAACCGGAGCCAAGCACTACGGCGGCGTCAACACGGTCAATTCCGAGGCGTGAGCGCACGCGGGCAGCAATCAATTCGACGCGTGCAGTCGTCTGGCCAGTGCCACTTATCTCAGTTGTCATGCGCATTATGATAACGAGTCAGTGTTCTTGTTTCAGCAAAACACGGCGAGGCCCATACGCGGCTGTTGTATGCGGAGTTGGATTGTTTGTTATTCCCAGTACTGGCACTGACAGAGGACCGATCCGGTGGGCGATATCGTCCACCTCCGAACCGCGCGCTACGGCTCATGCTTGTTACAGGCGTACACCCCTTGGGATCAACCGATTACCGGCAACGCTGCATCCGCTCAGGCGTATCAAACCTCCACCACAGTTGGGATAATCATTGGAGCCCGCCGTAGCTTACGCGAGATCCATCGGCCCACCACCCGGCGCATCGCCTGCTGCATCCCATAGGCATCCAGACCTCTTTCGAGCGCGTCTTGCAGCGCCGCGGTGACCTCGGGAAGGATGTCGTCGAAGACGTTACCGTCCTCCGCCATCGCGCGCGCTTGAATATGCGGACCGGTGACGATCTGTTCCTCCTTCGGATCGACGGCGGCGAAGATAACCACAAATCCTTCCTCCGAGAGGATCCGGCGGTCCTTCAACTCGGTCTCTGTAATATCGCCAATCGATGATCCGTCCACGTAGATATTGTGGAAAGGCACCGAACCAACGAGCTGGCAGACGCCGTCGTGCATATCGATTACGGACCCGTTTTCCGCCAAGATGACGTTCTCTGGCGGAACGCCGGTCTTCACAGCGGTGGCGCCATTGGCTACCTGATGGCGTACCTCGCCATGAATGGGCATGGCGTAGGCGGGTTGCAGGATGTTGTAGCAGTAAAGCAGTTCACCCTGCGCCGCGTGGCCGGATACATGTACCTTCGCGTTGCCCTTGTGAATAACGCGCGCACCGAGTTTCATCAGCCCGTTGATCACGTGGTACACGGAGTTCTCGTTACCCGGGATGAGGGAGGAGGCCATAAGTACCGTATCCCCCGGCCCCAGGCTTACCTTCGGGTGTGCCGAGTTCGCGATTCGCGAGAGCACCGCCATAGGTTCCCCCTGCGATCCCGTTGACATATAGACGCGCTCCCGCGTCGGGATGACAGCCATATCGCGCAGATCGACGACAACGCCGGCGGGAATCTCCAAGTATCCCAGCTCTGCTGCCAGACCCATATTACGCACCATGGACCTCCCGACGAAGGCAACCTTCCTGCCGTGGTGGGCGGCGGCATTAAGCACCTGTTGGACGCGATGCACATGGGAGGCGAAGGAGGCAACGATGATTTGCCCGGTGGCGTGCGCAAAAACGTCGTCAATGACCGGGCCGATCTCGGATTCGGAAGCGACGAACCCCGGTACCTCGGCATTCGTCGAGTCGCACATGAAGAGGTCAACGCCCTCTTCGCCGGCTTTGGCAAAGGCACGAAGGTCGGTCAAACGCCCGTCCAATGGCAGTTGATCCATTTTGAAATCGCCGGTGATGAGGATGTTTCCCTCGGCGCTGCGCACGAAGACCGCGAGCGCGTCCGGAATCGAATGGTTGACGGCGATGAATTCCATCTCGAAGGGGCCGACTTTCTCCACATCGCCTTCCACAACCACATGTGAATGCGGCGTGATCCTATGCTCGGTCAGTTTCGCCTCCGTAAAGGCAATGGTCAATTGCGAGCCGAGGATGGGAATATCGGGCCGTAACTGCAGCAGGTAAGGAACCGCGCCAATATGATCTTCGTGGCCATGGGTGAGAACGATCGCCTCGATATCGTTGATTCGAGCTCGAAGGTAATCGATATCCGGAAGTATGAGATCAACTCCGGGTTGGCTCTCCTCCGGGAAAAGCACGCCGCAATCGACGACGACTATCCGGCCGCGGTATTCGAGGACGTTGCAGTTCCTACCTACTTCGCCCAGGCCTCCGAGCGGAATGATACGCACGGTGTCATCAGCAAGGGCAACGGGCATTTTATGGTCAGTCACGTGCCCTATTCTCTCACGGCGAAGCAGAGTGCGAGTCCGTGACCTGCCTTTTCCCAGTACCAGCAGCCCGCGCACCCCACGGCCCGACCCGGCAGCCGGAAACCAAGCACCGTGTCAAATCCGAGTGCAGGCCGTCCCGTGCGCGTTCAAGCGTTCTCGCGCGGGGTTAGCCACCGGCACACGCTCCGGTCGCCTTGCCGTGTGCGTTCGACCGTTGTACCACCGCAGCCGATTCCGCGATGGTCAGATTAAGCCATAGGCACGCAAGGAGTTCGCCAGCTCAACCAGTTCTGCCCGGGAAGCCCCGACAAGGGGTAGCCGCAGCGTCGCAGAAGGAATTGCACCCATCATCTTCAACGCTTCCTTTGCCATCACGGCACCTTGGCCGCCTCCCATAATCGCCTGAATAATGGGGCGTTGCCGAGCCGCTTCCGCGCGGGCAGCGGGCAGGTCACCCGCATCGACTTCATTGACCAGCGCTCGCAGGCCGGAGGCAATGACATGGCCCACCACCGAGATGACACCGGAGGCCCCATGTGCAAGCCAAGCGAAATTGAGGGCGTCGTCGCCGGAGTAGTATTCCAATCCCGTTGCCGCCATTTTGACGAATCCACCGGCGACATCGCCGGTGGCATCCTTAACCGCCTTGATACGCGGATGTTCGGCGAGTCTCTTCAACGTGTCGAACTCAATTTTGACGCCTGTTCGACCCGGAATGTCGTAAATGATCACCGGCAATTCGGTGGCGTCAGTAACTGCCGTGATGTGCTGGTACACGCCTTCCTGGGATGGGCGGTTGTAGTACGGAGCAAGGACGAGCAGGCCATCGGCACCACAAGCGGCTGCACCCTGTGCGATTCGCACAGCGTGAGCAGTGTCGTTTGAGCCGGCTCCGGCCAGAACCATCGCACGTCCACCGATAGCAGCCTTCACCTCGCGGACAAGATCATCCTTCTCTGGCTGGTGGGTGGTCGGGGACTCTCCCGTTGTTCCGGACAGCAGGATGCAGTCGCAGCCTTCATCGACAAGGCGCGACGCCAAAGAAACAGCAGAGTCGATATCGAGTGACCCATCCTCATGGAACGGAGTCACCATGGCAACGGCAACGGATCCAAAGGCCCGCTCGGGCCCAACTGTGGTCTCACTCATATCTGGACTGTAGCCTCTCCGGCCGGAAAAGTGCTGGAACTCTCGCATGCCGGGACGCGCTCCACGTATCTAGAGACCCCGCACCGCCAAGACGCCTTCACCGCATTCGTCGAATAGCGCGAGTGCTCATACCCGCGTAGCCTGAACGGGTGGATAGAAAGCCGACTGCACACAGCTTGGTCCGACCCGCTACGCGGCATGATGCGGATGCCATTGGTGCACTTCATGCAGGTACCATGCAGGCCGCAGTTCGGGCTGCATTGGGGCATACACTACCGGCAGCGGTCACCTCTCGTTTCGATCCCGCAGCCTTTGCGGCGCAGTGGGCGGCGGCCATCACGGCGCCACAGACGGCCGATATCCACGTACTGTGCGCGGTCGCTGCGGGAAGAATCGTGGGGTTCACAGCCGTTGCTCCCACCGCGCGCGTCCCCGACGACTGCACCTCCTCCGGCAACGGGGCCACGCGGGATCATGCCGACGCGGACGACAGGCATTCACGGGAGGCGTCCGGTGTATCCGGCCGCGTTCGCACCGCACCGACCGACGGCAATCACCCAACTGGGAAACCGCCTGCGAGCCGCATGGTCTATGAGTTCACCGCACTTGAAGTCGCGGAGAGCGATCAGCGGCAGGGGCACGGCTCACGGCTTCTCGCTGCGGCTACTGACATCGCCCGCAGTAGAGGTGCCACCGAAGTCCAGCTGTGGGTCCTTGCCGGGGACGACGCCCACACGTCCTTTCTTGCAAGTGCGGGATTCGCGCCCAGCGGTCTGCGCCGTCGCCTTGATATCGCAGGCGAGATCGCCACCCAGCACTGCTGGCGTGCGGAACTCTGAGGCGCCTACGCATACCCGCACCCGCTCCGTTCCATGCATCCGCAGGGGCGGTGCCGCCGCGCCGACCATGCGCCTCGGCTACAGGCCCATGATCTCATCAAGGCCATACGTCAGACCGCCCCGCCCTTGTACGCTTCGTACGGCCAGCAGCACACCCGGCATGAAGCTCCCCCGATCAAAAGAATCCTGCCGCAGGAGCAGTTGTTCGCCGACGTTACCGAGAAGAACTTCCTCGTGGGCATTCAGGCCGCGAAGGCGGACGGCATGCACATGGACGCCGTCGATCATGGCGCCGCGAGCTCCGAGTTCGTCGGTTTGTGTGGCATCCGGGCTCTGCGCTACGCCCGCCTGCGCACGGGAAGTGGCGATGCGCCGCGCCGTCGTTGCAGCCGTGCCGGAGGGAGCGTCGACTTTATCCGGGTGGTGCATTTCGACGACCTCAACGGACTCGAAGTAAGGTGCTGCCTTCTGCGCGAAACTCATAAGCAACACGGCGGAGAGAGCGTAGTTCGGGGCGATAATGGCCGACCGCCCCGTCTTTTGTGTCCGCTCTCTCACATGATCCAGCGCCTGTGGAGTCCATCCGGTGGTGCCGACGACGACGTCGACGCCCGCGTCAAGCAGGGCCAACACGTTGCCTTCGGTTGCCGATGGCACGGTAAACTCCACCGCCACGTCGGCACCTGCGAGTGCTTCAGCGCTTAACGCATCGCCAACGTCCAGGCGTGCCACCAGTTCCATGTCTGCGGCGTCGTCCACCGCTTTGCAAACCGTTACGCCCATGCGTCCAGAGGCGCCCACTACTGCCACGCGAATTGTCATAGCGTCAGCCTAACGCGCGCGGCCGCATACGGTACAGGGCGACCACTGCAAAACCCTCCGAACTCAGTCCTGCGGCCCCACAATCACGGTGGAGCGGGAGGAAGCGGCAAGCTCGCGCGCAAGCTCGGTGATCTGCGCGGTGGTTACCTCTTCGGATCGGCGCAGTTGTTCATCTTGGGATACCAGCGTGCCACGTATCAGCTCCGCATGGCCGAGCCGGTTCATATGCGAGGAGATCCGCTCACTGTCGAAGACAATATCGGCACGCACGCGGCGGAAGGCGGATTCCGTTTCCTCCGTGGTCACCCCGTGCGCGGCCATGTCATCCAGACACTCCCCCAGTATCTCAGCCACGACGCCCGCATTCTCTGGAGCGCAACCGGCATACAGGGCGAACATACCTCCCTCCGGGTAGGAGGCGGGGAAGGAATAAGTGGAGTACGCCAGGCCACGTTCTTCCCGAATCCGCTGGAACAGGCGCGAGGAAGTCCCGCCGCCAAGAATCGCATTGAGCGCATATAGGGCGGGGCGCCGCGAATCGAACAGGTCAATCGTCGGCATGGCACATACCACGGCGGCCTGCTCAACGTGGCGTTGTATGGCCTGCCGGGTAGGTTCCGGGTAGCTGATTCGGCCCGCATGGCGCCGTGCAGCGGGCAGGACTCCGTCAACAAGGACCCAGCCGCCCGCCCGCACGGAATTGACAACCATTTCGCATACGGCAGTGTGGTCGACAGCGCCGGCGGCGGTGACCACGAGTTCCTCCGGCAGATAATTCTCCTGGTAGTGGCCCGTCAGTTTGCCATGCTGCAGCGCGCTTACCGATGCACGCGTACCTCCCACCGGGCGTCCAAGCGGGTGCTCACCAAACACCATACGTGCGATGGCCTCGTGGGCGACCTCGGAGGCGTCATCGTTGTACATCGCGAGTTCTTCCAGGATGACGCCGCGTTCCATCTCCATATCGGCAGCATCGAGGCGAGCTGCCGTGACCATGTCAGAGAGGAGATCCATGGCGGCGGGAAGGTCCTCTTCCAAGACATGCCCGTAATAGCAGGTGTATTGCTTCGCCGTGGCGGCGTTGAAGCCTCCTCCTAGATAATCCGTGCGGGCAGCGATGTCCTTGGCACTGCGACGGCGGGTACCTTTGAACAGGAGATGCTCAAGGAAATGGGTGGAGCCCTCCGCCCCAGGACCCTCATCACGTGAACCTGCTCCAACCCACAAGCCAATGCTGGTCGAATGCTGATGAGGGATGCTCTTCGTCAGCACCCGCACTCCTCCGGGCAGAACACTGCGCCGCACCGGCATGCCGTCGTCCACAAGCACAAGATCGGACGTCGAGTCGAGTGGCAGGTCGACCTCTGTGAAATCGGAATTCGTCACCAGGCAAGCGTAGACGATAGTACTGCCCGTGTGGCAATTCCGCGTGGCCTGAAACCGCCCCGCCAGGTGTGCGCCTGTCTCACCACCCAACTGGCGAGACGGTATCACAGCACATGGTCAGGCATTCGTCGGTGATGTTTCGTGCCGGAACGCCAAGTCCGAAACACCGAGGGCCCGCGCCATGCCTGGCCGCGGGCCCTCTCATCTAGCTCAGATCCGAGCTATCACTCTTCCGAGTCGTCGTAGTTGGAAGCGCGCTCATGCGTGCGACGCCGTTGCCGAGAGCCACGGCGCGAGCCGCGCTCACGACGAGGCCGACGAACGTGCTCGTCCTCTTCCACCTCTTCCGTGGCCTTATTCTCCTCGCCTTCGACGACGGCGTTCAATGAGACCTTCCCTCGTGGATCCAGTTCGGCGATTTCCACTTCGACCTTGTCGCCCACGTTGAGCACGTCCTCGACATTCTCCACACGCTTGCCGCCTACAAGACGACGAATCTGGGAGATATGCAGCAGGCCGTCACGCCCCGGCATGAGTGAAACAAACGCACCGAATGTGGTCGTCTTCACCACCGTTCCAATGAGGCGCTCGCCAACTTCCGGCATCTGCGGATTCGCGATGCTGTTAATCGTTGCCCGCGCGGCCTCCGCCGAGGGGCCGTCACTCGCACCGATGAAGACGGTACCGTCGTCCTCGATGGTGATCTCCGCTCCGGTGTCCTCCTGAATCTGATTAATCATCTTGCCCTTCGGGCCGATGACCTCACCAATCTTGTCCACTGGGATCTTGACCGAGATAATGCGCGGAGCCGTTGCTGCCATCTCGTCCGGGCCATCGATTGCCTCATTCATGAGATCGAGAATGGCGAAGCGCGCCTCGCGAGCCTGGCCGAGCGCTGCATCCAGCACCGCGGCGGGAATACCCTCGAGCTTGGTATCAAGCTGCAGCGCGGTCACATAATCGCGCGTACCGGCAACCTTGAAGTCCATATCCCCCAGCGCGTCTTCCGCACCGAGAATATCGGTCAGGGTGCAGTACCTCGTCTCGCCGTCTACCGTCGCGGAAACCAGCCCCATGGCAATGCCCGCAACCGGAGCCTTAAGAGGCACGCCCGCGTTCAACAGCGACAGCGTCGAAGCACAGACCGAGCCCATCGAGGACGAGCCGTTGGACCCCATGGTTTCCGAAACCTGGCGGATGGCGTACGGGAACTCTTCCCGACCCGGCAGCTGCGACTCGAGCGCCATTTCCGCCAAATGCCCATGCCCGATCTCACGCCGCTTAGGCGATCCGACCCGTCCGGTTTCGCCGGTGCTGTACGGCGGGAAGTTGTAGTGGTGAATATACCGCTTACGGGTAATCGGCGAGAGGTTATCCAACTGCTGCTCCATCTTGAGCATATTCAGCGTGGTAACGCCGAGAATCTGCGTTTCACCGCGCTGGAACAGGGCCGACCCGTGCACGCGCGGCAGCACGCCCGCTTCCGCCGAGATTGTGCGGATCTCCACCGGCGTACGACCATCCATGCGCACGCCTTCGGTCAACACGTGCAAGCGCATGGTCTTCTTGAACGCCGTGTTCACGGCCGCCGCAATCATGTCTTCCTGCTCCGGGAAGCGCTCGGCCAGTTCCTCCACCACGGCGTCGGTCAGATCGTTGAGTGCGGTATCCCGCTCGGCCTTCGCCACGATCCCCAAAATGGGCTGGAAACGATCACCGATCTGTTCGGTGACAGCCTCGAACTGTTCATCCGTATGGTCCGGGAAGAACTGGTAGTCACCGGTTGGCTTGCCACACTCGTCGATCAGCTTCTGCTGTGCCTCGCATAGCGTACGGATGACGGGCTTGGCAGCCTCCAGCCCCGCGGCCACAACCTCTTCGGTCGGTTTCGTTCCACCGGCCTTGATAACATCATCCGCACCGTCGGGGGCTTGTGCTTCGACCATCATGATGGCGACGTCGTCGTCGGTAACCCGTCCGGCGATCGCCATGGAGAAGGTGGCGCGCTCCAATTCGCTCCACCGCGGGAACGCAACCCACTGGCCATCGATAAGTGCCATACGCGTGCCGCCGATCGGGCCGGAGAACGGAAGGCCCGCGAGTGAGGTTGACATGGATGCAGCGTTAATTGCGACGACGTCGTACGCTTCATCGGGGTGGATTGTCAGAACTTCGGCGACGACCTGCACCTCGTTGCGCATGCCCTTCTTAAAGGCCGGGCGCAGCGGACGATCAATGAGCCGCGCGGCGAGGATGGCCTCGGTTCCGGGTCGACCTTCCCGGCGGAAGAAGGAACCCGGGATACGACCGGCGGCATAGGCACGCTCTTCAACGTCAACCGTCAACGGGAAGAAATCGAAATGCTCCTTCGGTGCCTTGGATGCCGTCGTCGCAGCGAATACCGTTGTATCGCCATCGAGATAAGCGAGAGCGGAACCGTTGGCCTGGCGGGCAAGACGGCCCGTTTCGAAGCGGATCGTACGCGAGCCGAACGAGCCATTGTCGATAACCGCTTCGGCGAAATGAATATCAGGACCTTCCACAAGGACCTCCTCTATCGATTTCCCCCTGCGCGGTCATCAGTGACAACTCACGGATAGCATCCGGAAGTCGCCACCGAGGACCGGGCCGGAGGGTCTCCTATTGTGAGGCTGACGCCTCACGTCTTCGGGCGCCGTATGCCATTGCATGGCCAACGTCATACGGCAATATGTTGTTCTCCACTCAGATCGCGCCTTTCTGCCGAAACGACGCGCTGCAAGCGCAATGCTCCGCCAACAGTGAACGCTATGCGAAGTGGAAACGACGGACGGCCCGGCTGAGAGCCGAGCCGTCATAAGTCACCGGCGCAAGCCGAGACGAGCGATCAGAGAACGGTAGCGTTCGATGTCCTCGTCAGCCAAGTAAGCAAGAAGGCGACGGCGCTGACCGATCAGAAGCATAAGACCGCGGCGTGAGTGGTGATCATGCGGATGCGAGCGGAAATGCTCAGTCAGATCCTTGATCCGGGCCGAGAGCAGTGCCACCTGGACCTCAGGCGAACCCGTATCGCCCTCGTGGGTAGCATACTCGGCAATAATCTTCTGCTTTTCCTCAGGCTTGAGAGCCATGATTCTCCTTTGTCCGTTGCACGGAGCGCCGGGGCATGTTCTCCCGGGCATGACACACCGTGGCCGATCGACGGCCCGTCAAGCTTAGCACGGGAACTCCCTTTTCCCTTTTCCACTGCCTGTGACCTTGCTGACCCGTTCAGCGGAAGGGCGCGCCCAATGCACTTGGAAAGCGACGGTATGACAGCCCTGGACTATTGCGCGGTGACCGCCGCCGGATCCACCCGACCCGCCGTCGGCACACCCAACACCTCAGCGGTGCCCCGCAGGTCCTCATCCATCTGTACCAGCAGCTCCTCCACGGAGTCGAAGGACAGCATGGGGCGCAGTCGCTCGATGAAATCGATGGCTACCGGCTCGTCGTACAGATTCAGGTCGGCACGTCCCAGCACATGCGCCTCCACGGTCCGCTGCTGGCCGTCAAACTGCGGGTTGGTACCTACCGATATAGCCGCCGGGAGGTACTCCGCCGCGTGGGTGCCGGGCACCGCACGTACCAGCCACCCGGCGTACACCCCGTCGGCCGGCACTTCACCTAAGTCATTGCCCTGCAGATTCGCCGTTGGGAATCCCAGTTCACGGCCCCGGCGGAAGCCGTGTACCACGGTTCCGCGAAGCCTGTGCGGGCGGCCAAGTACTCGGCTCGCGCCCGCAACGTCACCGCAGGCGAGTAGTTCCCGCACCCACGACGACGACCAACGGCGGCCGTGCTCCTCCGTCAGATCATTGAGAAGCACGACATCGAAATTGAGCTCTTCACCCAGGCGGCGCAAAAGTGCCCCATCGCCGGAATTATCCCGGCCGAAACGCACATCTTCACCCACAACGATCACTGCGGCATGCAGCTCGCCCAGCAACTGCTTCACAACGAACTCGCGCGGTGTGGCCGCCGCGTACTCAAGCGTGTAGTGCTGCACATACGCGATGTCGATCCCTGCGGCGGCCAGCCGGTCAAGCCGATCATCCAGGGTCGTGACCAAATGTACCGCCTGTTCCGGGTTGTGGACGGTGACCGGGTGCGGATCAAAGGTCAAAGCCAACGAACGCATCCCACGCTTTTTCGCCTGGCGTACGGTTTCTCCCAGAACCGCGCGGTGTCCGCGATGCACACCGTCAAACACACCTATTGTGACAACTGTTGAACCAAGATCTGCCGGAACATCCTCCGGACAACGCCATATTTCCACTAGGTCACTCACCGACGGGCCCGCAGTCCAAGATTCGGACGACCTTCAGAAAGGTCAGAGAAGCCGGCGGTACGGGCCTGCCGTGCCTTGGGTGTGTCCATGCGGTTATGCGAGTGCCCGCCGCAAGCTCCGCCACAGCCGCAGCCGAAGGCCTGAGTGCTTGTGGAGGCCGAGTCACCCGGCACGGCCTCCTGGCTCGGCGCTTGATCAGCCGAACACGCTTCCGAATCCATCAAACCGCTGCACTCCCGTATCGCTTCCAACTCGCCTGCCACGGACGAGAGATCATTCGCTGAAGTCACGAGGACAACCATACCGCGCAGAGTCGACCGCGCGCGTCAGCGGAGGATACACGACGCGCCGTACGCATGGAGATTACGAGTCGACCGCGCGTTAACGGAAGATAATCATCCGCCGGGATGGTGGTGAATCACGGCTGAAGCAGCAAATCGGGCTTCAACATATCGCCCCGGCGCGATACCAGTGCCACGACATGGCCCTGGCAGAAGGCGGCGGCGGGTGCACCCATAGGAACATTCTCGCGCCATTGCCCGGAAATGAATTGTCCATGGCGAAGTGCTGCTGCCTCTGCGGCATCAATATCAACAAGGGGGAAAAGATCGCGGCACACCTGGTCGACACTCACCAGGGGCACGTCGCCACCTCCCGCAACGAGCCGCGCCAGAGTCGGGATCTCATAGGCGTCGTCGCTGCGCCACACGCCCAGACGCACACGCCGCAACGCCGTCAAGTGTGCACCGCACCCGAGCCGATTTCCCACGTCCCGTGCCAGCGCCCGCACATATGTTCCGGCACCGCACACGACGTCGACATCAACGTCGACGACATCTACCCCTGCAGCAGTACATCGCCGTGGCTCGGATAGAATCCGGAATAACTCTACATGGACCGTACGCGCCTGCAGTTCGACCCCTTCCCCTGCGCGCACCAGATCATAAGAGCGTCGTCCCGATACTTTTATCGCGCTGACGGCGGAGGGGACCTGGGCGATGTCTCCGCGGAACTCTCCGATCACCTGTGCTATGCGCTGGCACATTTTGTCGGGCTCTTGCAGAAGTTCTGCTGCACCTCGTCGAGCCGTAATCTGCCCGTCGGCGTCGTCGCTGGTTGTTTCTATGCCAAGGCGGATCGTAGCGGTGTATTCCTTATCCGCGCCGGTGACGTATCGCAGAAGCTTGGTCGCACGTCCAATACCGAGGCACAGCACTCCCGTTGCCATGGGGTCCAGCGTTCCCGCGTGGCCCACCTTCCGCGTGCCAACGAGGCGGCGCAGGGCGGCGACAACGTCATGACTGGTGACACCGGCAGGCTTATCAATCACGATAAGACCGCCCGGCGGTGCGGAGTTGGCAGGCCACTGCGGCTGCGGGAGCTCTCCCCAGGGAAGAGCGCGGCGGGGTTTGCCGTCGGTGCCCGCGCGCCCGGTCATTCCGTCGCCGAATCTGCGGCTGTGGGGCCGCCATCGGACTCCGCACGCAGCGCCCCCTCGCCGTCGGTCGAAGCGCTGCCAACGGGGTCATTGACACCGGGACGCGCAACCCCGGTCTCCTCCACCTCCGTGGCGTCTGTTTCCTTCTCGATCTCACGAGGTTTTCGGTACGGCTCCGCATCGCCCGCCCACTGCGCGCCCTCGGCCGACTTGCGAATCTGCTCATCGCGGAACCGTGCCGCAACAAGAGCATCCTCAAAGGATCTCGCCGTCTCGGGGAGCGCATCGGGCACGAACTCGAGGCTCGGTGTCAGGCGCAGCCCAAGTTGGCCGCCTACATGTGAACGGATCAAACCCTTGGCCCGCTCCAGGGCGCGACCGGCTGCTTTGCGTTCGGCATCCGAACCGTAAACGGTGTAGAACACTGTGGCATGCTGCAGGTCACCAGTTACCCGCACATCGGTGATAGTCACCAGATTCAGCCGCGGATCCTTCAACCGCATTGTGACCATCGAGGCGACGATTTCATGGATCCTCTCGGCCACTTTG
Source organism: Actinobaculum sp. 313 (assembly GCF_003073475.1). Lineage (GTDB taxonomy): Bacteria > Actinomycetota > Actinomycetes > Actinomycetales > Actinomycetaceae > Asp313. The sequence goes on from NZ_CP029033.1 coordinate 1,752,794, forward strand.
TATGAACGGGGGTTGGCCATGCGGCCCTCCTTCCTGGTAACGCTCTTCCTGTAGCAATCCGTGGGCGATGATACGAGCACCGCCCACGGCATGTTGAGTCCCGCCGGGCCAGATGAGAGATCGGCTTATCCAAATCGAAACATCATCGAGGCACGAAGCTCCGGCAGGAGGCGGGAGTCATCCCAATGTCAGTCGCGCGCCTTCTCCTGGATCTCGAAGGTCTCGATAATATCGCCCTCGGCAATATCCTTGTAGCCGAGTGTGATACCGCATTCGTAGCCTTCCGTAACCTCGGTGACATCATCCTTCTCGCGCCGCAGAGAGGCGATCTCCAAGTCGGGTGCAACCACGACGCCCTCGCGAACAAGCCGTGCCTTTGCACCGCGGCGGATCAGACCGGAGCGGACAATAGAACCCGCGATATTGCCGAACTTGCCAGACCTGAAGACCTGCCGGATCTCCGCGGTACCGAGCTGGACCTCCTCGTATATCGGCTTGAGCATGCCCTTAAGCGCTGCTTCGACATCCTCGATCGCATTGTAGATAACCGAGTAGAACTTCATCTCGATGCCTTCGCGATCAGCCAACTCCTGCACACGCTCTGCGGGGCGCACATTGAAGCCGATAATAACTGCGTTGTCCACGGTGGCGAGGTTGACATCGTTCTGAGTGATGGCACCGACGCCGCGATGGATGATCTGCAACTGCACCTCGTCGCCAACCTCGATTTCCAACAAGGAGGACTCCAGCGCCTCGACGGAGCCGGAAGCGTCACCCTTAATGATGAGGTTGAGCGTTTGCACCGTGCCCTGCTTGAGAGCGTCGTTCAAGTTCTCGAGAGAGACCCGCTTACGACGGCGTGCCAGTGTTGCGGCACGTTGAGCCGCTTCTCGCTTGTCGGCGATCTGACGCGCCGTCCGGTCGTCGTCGGCCACCAGGAAAGAATCACCGGCGGAAGGAACGGAAGACAGTCCGAGGATCTGTACCGGCCGCGATGGACCGGCATCCTCGACATTCTCACCGTTCTCGTCGAACATGGCGCGCACGCGCCCGTGCGCCGTACCGACCACGAGCGAGTCCCCGATATGCAGCGTTCCGGTCTGGACGAGCGCCGTAACCACGGCACCGCGGCCCTGGTCGAGCTTCGCCTCGATGGCAACACCACGGGCCGTCCGGTCCGGATTGGCCCGCAGGTCGAGTTCCGCATCGGCGGTATACAGCACGGCTTCCAGCAGGTTGTCGATGCCGATCCGTTGCTTGGCGGAAATATCAACGAACATGGTGTCGCCGCCGTACTCGTCGGAAACAACTCCATATTCGGTCAGCTGCGAGCGCACCTTCTGCGGATTCGCACCTTCAACATCAATCTTGTTGACGGCAACGATAATCTGCACTCCCGCAGCCTGGGCGTGGTTAATGGCCTCTACCGTCTGCGGCATGACGCCGTCGTCGGCTGCGACCACCAGGATGGCAATATCGGTGATATCCGCACCGCGGGCACGCATCTGTGTGAATGCCTCGTGGCCGGGCGTATCGATAAAGGTAATCGCCCGATCCTCGCCCTCGTATTCCAGATGGACCTGATAGGCGCCAATATGCTGCGTGATACCGCCCTCTTCAGTGTCGATAACATGCGCATGGCGTATGGCGTCCAGCAGCTTGGTCTTACCGTGATCGACATGGCCCATCACGGTCACAACCGGCGGGCGAGGCCGCAGGTCTTCGTCATCCTCGGCTGCTTCCTCCGCCTCCAGATCAATATCGAAGGATTCGAGGATCTCACGGTCCTCATCCTCCGGCGAAAGAATCTGCACGTCGTAGCCGAGTTCGGCGCCTAGAAGCTTGAAGGTGTCCTCATCGAGCGACTGGTTGACGGTGGCCATCTCCCCCATGCGGAACAGCACGGTGATCAAGGCAGCAGGATCGGCGCTAATACGCTCGGCGAAATCGGCCAAGGAGGCGCCGGCGCGTACACGCACGACGGTCGAGCCGTCACCACGCGGCACTTCGACACCCGCAACCATGGGCGAAGACTGTGCTTCCCACTCTTCCCGCCTGGCGCGGCGCGACTTACGACTACGTGAGGGGCGTCCTCCCTGCCGACCGAATGCACCCGCGGTGGAACCACCACGTGACCGACCGCCGGAACGGGTAAAACCGCCACCGCGATACCCCCCGCCGCCGTGACCTTGCGTACCACCACGGCCCTGTGCACCGCCACGACCGCCGCGTCCGCCACGACCACCGGGCGCATTCTGTGTGCCCATACGATCAGGCATCATGTTCGGATTTGGCCGCGGAGCGCCTCCGGAGCGCTGCCGTGGCGCATGCGGTTTAGCCCCACCGGACCGGCCGCCACCCTGCTGACGCTGTCCACCACCGGGACGCGGCATCCCCTGCGAGGAGGCATACGGATTATTGCCCGGACGCGGCGCACGCGGTTTAGCCCCACCGGACTTACCGCCACCCTGCTGACGCTGTCCACCACCGGGACGCGGCATCCCCTGCGAGGAGGCATACGGATTATTGCCCGGACGCGGCGCACCCTGCCGGTTACCACGCGGCCGCTTGGCCGCCGCCTCACGGCGGGCACGATCCGAGGCCGCCTGTTCGTGTTCTTCCCGCGCACCCCGAGGAGTGGGAACCGGGCGCGGACCGGGTGTCGGCGCTGCTGAAGGTTGCGCGGCAGGGGCAGGCTCGGCCTTTGATGCCTTCGGTCCCGGTTTGGGTGCGGAGGGACGAGCCGACGGCGCAGCGGCAGTCGGCTCCTGCGTTTGCGGAGCATCTGCTTGCGCCGCATCTGCCGACGCCTCGGCCTTAGGCGCAGCGGACGGCTTCGGGGTAGCTTCCGGCGCTGCCTGCGCCGGGGCCTTCGACTCTGCGGCTGCCTCTGTGCCGACAGCCTTCGGCTTCGCAGGCGCCTTGCTCTTCGCCTTCTTCGGAGCAGACTTCTTTTCAACAAGCTCGGGATGAGCTTCTACGTATTCACGTGCCTTACGCACGACGGGAGCCTCAATGGTTGAAGAGGCTGACTTGACGAATTCGCCGTTCTCCTTGAGCACTTCGAGCAGTTTCTTACTCGGCATGCCAAGTTCTTTGGCAAGTTCATGGACGCGGACCTTGGCCACAGTTCTCCTTCTCAGGGTCTGGGCGGTTCGCGCAGACCCTCTATTGCTGGCAGCTCATCGCTGGGTACTCATCGGGTGCCCATCGGCTTCCTACCCGCTTTCTTTTTCTCGGGTCAACACCGGGTCGCCGTTGCGGCTTCCCGGTTCTTGTACGGTATGGGTCCACTGACGCAGTGCGCCTGAATCAAGTTGTCTGACTCGCAGTGCGCGTTCGAGAACTCCCGGACGCACGGCCAACGCACAACAGTTGGCCTCCGCATGTATCCATGCGCCTCGTCCCTGGTATTGCGCCTCCTCGTCCACCACGAGAGTGGAATCGACGCACACCACGCGAACGAGGTTCTTTCGCGAATCTCGGCGGCGGCAGCCCACACACATGCGCGGGTTCGTTGTCACACACACTCCATCCGTCAGCAGAACCTCAAGTATTTTAGCGTGTTACTGTCGGCAGCGCAGTCTCCTGCTCCGCTTCAGCTGAGTGAACCGAGACACGACGACGCAGCTTCCGGCGTCGCCCTCAGCGCGCCTTACCTGCGGTAACTGCTCAACGATCAGTGGCACCGACGGGATACTCAGACTCCTTGCGAATATCGATTGACCATCCGGTTAGTTTCGCTGCGAGCCGGACGTTCTGTGCCTCTTTGCCGATGGCCAGCGATGTCTGCCCGTCAGGAACGATCACACGTGCCTGCCGCTGATCCTTGTTCAACACGTCCACACGCACAACCTTTGCGGGCGAGAGGGCCGCAGCTACGAACTTCGCCGGATCGTCGTCGTAATCAACGATGTCGATTTTCTCACCGTTAAGTTCCGTGGTGACGGCACGCACACGCTGCCCGTTGTGACCGATGCATGCGCCTTTCGCGTTAACTTCTGGCGACGCGGACCACACCGCTATTTTCGAGCGATGCCCCGCTTCGCGAGCCAGCGCGACGATCTCGACTGTTGCATCGGCAATCTCTGGCACCTCCTGCTCGAAGAGGCGACGGACAAAGTCAGGGTGGGTGCGCGAGAGTCGCACCGAGGCACCGCGACTGCCAACAGATACTTCGAGCACCAGAGCGCGGATATGGTCGCCGTGCCGGAAATGCTCGGTAGGAACCTGCTCGTCCGCGCGTAGCAATGCCTCGTGTTCTCCGACCTGTACCAGAAGATCACGCGGATCTCCCTTATGGTTGGCGTTCGCCTGTACCACGCCGGAGATGATCTCGCCCTGCTTGCCCTTGAATGACCCCAGCACGCGGTCGGTTTCGGCGTCGCGCAGACGTTGGGCAATGATCGATTTCGCCGTGGCGGTTGCGATTCTTCCGAAGTCGCCGGGAGTATCGTCGAATTCGCCGATGACATTCCCCTCGTCGTCGACCTCCGGCGCATAGACGGTGACTTTTCCGCTGGAACGGTCCATTTCCACTCGAGCACCGCGCACCGCACCCGGCACACGCTGGTAAGCGTGCAACAGGGCATCCTCGATGGCACCAATGAGCACATCGACGCTGATACCGAGCTCGCTCTCCACAATGCGGAGCTCGTTCATCTGTATGTCCATGCTGTCTTACCCTTCGTCTTTACCAAACTCAACACGTACCCGAGCGGACACGATGTCTCCCCGGCCTATACGCCTTTCGCTATCGTTCGTACGAAGCTTCAAGGTATCACCGCTCAGCTCCATAAGACGAGCGACAAGCTCAGATCCGTCAGCCAAGCGCAGTTCTACTAGTCTGCCCTGCGCTCGTGAGAAATGCCGTAGTTCCGTCAACTCCCTTTGCGCACCGGGTGTTGACACTTCGAGTGTGTACGCGCCAGCAACGAGATCAACATCATCCAAACGTTGGGAAATCGCACGTGATACCTCGGTGAGCGAATCGGAATCAACGCCACCCGGGCCTTCGGGTAGGTCGACGACGACTTTCACGACTTTGCGTTTACCAGCACGGCCAACTTTGACGCCTTCCAGGTACAGGCCTGCCTGCGCGACAATCGCCTCAAGCTCGGTGGTTATACCAGCTACGTCGGCACCCGTACTGGCAGGCGACCCGTCGGCCGGCCGCGCGCTGTTGACCGCTCGGCGTCCGGCTCCATCCTGCCGTCGTTTTGGACGGCTGTTCTTCGAAGATGCCATGCCACCAGCCTACCGTTCAGGTCCGACGCCGTTCCACGAACGCAACACTATGGACACACGTGCGGTTCCAAAGAGAGGTGTTGCGCCGCCAAGTGGGCGAGACACTCGTGGAGGCACTGCGCGCAGAGTCCTGGCGACGACGCTGCGCGCAGGCCGGCGTCATATCGGCTGCGGTCATGTGGGCGAGGCACTCGGCGAGGGTGCGGGCGTAGTCCACTTGACCGTGTCGAGAATGCCGTCAAGTTCGGGTGGAAGGGTGGTTTCCCCGGGCGCCGAGCGCAGTGTAAGTATCCAGACGCCGTCTCGTCTCCCAACGAACCACTCCTCAAGGCGTATCGGTCCATCTTTCGAGGACAGCACATAACTGTACCCGCGGGCAGTATTGCCATCTATAGTACGGGCAGGGAGCACCATGAAGTCGCTGCGGGGTTCGTACCGTACCTTACCGGACAGTGACCGCGAGACTAAGCGGTCCAGGTTGTAAGTGTACTCTCCTTCCGGATCGTACGTGTCCTTCTCATCGAAAACCGTATATTCCCGTACCCAGGACGGATCGAGGTGTTCCGCCCCGAAGGAAGGCCGTGTACACTCTCCCACCTCGGCTGGCGAAATACAGTAGTCATACGGAATTCGTTCAGGCCTCCCTGCATTCCACCCGTTGGGGACATCGGCACTGATGGCATCTTCGAGGTTAAGGTTCGCAACGAATGTTGACGGCGGCGACGGCGGTGCCGTCCCGATGCCGGGTAGTCCACATCCAGTCACGGCAAACAGGATGCACATGGCGAGACAAGATATCCGACGTGCCCCTCTGAAGGCGACGACTCTTCGTCGGCCTGTCGAAGGCTGCCTGACTAGACGTTGTGTGATCATGGACTTCTCCTGTCGATGCCTCCCCGAGTGCCGCCGTGTCGGTACCGCACACTCAACTTGGCTAAGAATGCGAGGTGCCTCCCCTCACACATCTGTCTCATGTCGAGGGCCTCGTCGACTCGTCCGACGGCGTAGTCCAGGTAATCGTGTCCAAAATGCCGTCGAGTTCAGGCGGAAGGACCATCTGGTCCGGTGCGGCGTTTAATGTGATGCGCCACAGACCATCGGAGCGGGCGACAAGCCACATCTGGTAGCGCGCTTTTGCTTGATTGGTAGTTGTTGTGTATGAGAAACCACGGGCGGGATCACCGTCAATGGTGCGCGCAGGCAACTCCGCGACGTCCGATTGCGGGTTGTAGCGTTCGGCGTCGTACAGCCATGAGGTGAAGATCGCGTCGAAGTCATAGGTGTTGGCCCGACCAGCAAACTCGTAACCGCTGGCCAACAAGACATCCGGTGATAGCCGGGTGGCGCGGATCGATGCTCCCGCAAACCCGGTGGTTCCATCCTCCGAAGCGATATAGTCGAGGCCCGTCTCACCACGGTCAGTTGTCTCGACCCAACCAGCAGGAGCGTCAGCATCCATCACATCCGCGGTGTCCGTGGTAGTGGTGAAAAGCCTCCCAACGCTCGGTGTTGCTGCCGCATCGGAGCCAGAGCCACCCGGCGCACAGGCGGAAACGAGTACGCCAAACATCAGCGCTACGCAAGCAAGCATCCGAGCCACTACCTGCCGGTACGGGCATATGCGACCGCGCGTACCTTCTGCCAGGTGTTCTTTCATCTCAAGAATGCCTTTCCTGTCAACAAAAACAGAAGTCGAGCCAACCGGCCGTACCCTCTCACGTCGACGAAGCCGATGGCGTCGTCCACCTGATTGAGTCCAAAACCGAACCATCCAACTCCGGTGGCAACTCTGTATCTCCCGCAGCTGCCCTCAACGTGATCTCCCATAGCACGTCATGCCTGCCAACCAACCAGATCTCGCGGCGTTCCGGCGAGCCTTCAATGGTGTAGATATAGGAATATCCGCGGGCGGGATTACCGTCAATGGTACGCGCTGGCAAAACGGTGAAGTCGGCCGTGTCTTCGTCCGCTAAATCAGCACTGAGATGCTGCGCTAAGGCGCCATCAAGGCTGTAGGTGTCAGTCGTGTCAGTCAACCGATAATCTGAGGATACGATGTGCCGAGGTGGATGACACCATGCCCACACTGCGGCCGCAGTGCTTCCTTCTGTATCATCGGCCGGCCCTCGGTACTCGAAACTCGAGCCATCGGTAAGTACCTCGTTCCACCCATCAGGCAGATCCACGCTCATAGCATCCTGTCTCTGGTCCCGCGCCACAAATGTCGACTCCACGCTCGCCGTTGCACGTTCAGCCTTGGGCGCTGCACACCCAACACAAAGACTTAAGCAGAGAACTGCGGTGAAGACCAGTGGAGCCTTTCCCTTTGCTGCGAAAAGCTGATAGAGACCCTTCATTAGCTGCTTCGCTCCGCACCTGTTGCAGCGAAGGCGGTTGCACGCGTATCTTTCGCCTGCATCATCTCCTCCTGGATGGGTTCGAAAAGCTCACCGTAGTCGGTGTGGTTTTCGAGATATTCCTTGAAGGACGCGCGTTCGTCATCACTCATGTCATGCCACGGCTTTACCGCTCCGTCGTCGTCAAGAAATGGCACTCCGGTAAAGTCTTCGTCATAGCAGAACTCCTGCGGTGACATGTCGGCATCTTCGAATGTTGAGCGTGTACTGATGGTTTCATAGATGCTGGCCTCCATTTCCTTCTCAAGAGCGATGTGGGACTGCGACTGATTCCCAACTATGACGGTATCGGTTGGGAAGACAATATCGAGGATCGCCGGAATGCCCACTGACTGACCCTGGCCAATCACATACTTCCCCGGATTACTCTCAATGATGTATTGCAAGGGATTGGCACCCATAACCATTTTGATCAGATCTTTCTTCCCGCGATTGGCGCGGTCGAAGAAAGCATGTTCCTGGTCATGCGAGTCTGCACTTGCGGTGAATAGTGCTTCTTTTAACGGTGTCCACTTCTCGATGACCCTGTCCGGGTCTCCGCCATCATTCATTGTGTCAAAGGCCGTGTTGTACTCGGCTGTAGACTGAAGCTCAGCAGCGGCGTATAGGATTTCCACTGCAGGAGCACGGCCTCCGATTGACGAGCGGTCAAAACCGATATCCACGAAATACCCGTGGTTTCCCAGCAGTTGGGTTCGCAAGTCAATGCCAAAGGTAATCCGATGTTGCCCACCTTCTTCGAATGCTACAACCACGTCTTGGCCCGGATTCTCGAGCGCGATAGCGATGTCCTCCATATAGGGCGCTAAGATCTCGCCCGACCAGGATCGAAGGTTTGAGTTTGTGTACCCGTACACATCTTGCCCGTGCAGCTTGTCCGTTTCGTTTTCCATGGTCAGAGCATCTTGATAGCCGTAGAGGAAGTTGCCCGCAATGCCAGTGGATCGCTTGTCTCGTATCTTCCACTGTTCCCATTCTTCGTCGCTGATCTGAGACCGGTCCGGCGTTAGTTCCGGCATTGACATCTCCGCTATCAAACGCCCAAACTGTTCGCCACCATCTTGGAAACCACCGTAGGCGCTCTCCGCATCGAACATGGTTCGACCGCCGGTGAGGTAGCGTGTCATGTTCATCGGTTCGTCGTTGCTATCGACGATGCCGTCATGATTGATATCTATGCCAGCAGGTGTATCGCTGACCAGGAACTCCTGGACCGCATTGAATCGCTCGCGATCTACCGCAAGCAACGCGGGATCGGCCGTCTTTCCCTGCTCTGCGAGGATCTCCGGGTTTAAGCATTCCGGCTGATCCATGAGTGTGTACATGGCATGCATTGGATCGTACATGCTGTCATCCGGACCAAATGAGGGCAAGGTGTCGCGATAGGGACTGTTTGTCACCCACGGCAGTGTTTCCGCATCCCAGGCCACGATATCTTCTGCAAGAGAGCGACCATCGTCGGCTGGCTTCTCGAAGAAGGCTGGACCAAGTGCGAGATTCGGATTGTCCCGGCCGGCTTCACCAATCAAGTTAGAGATGAACGCGTACCCCGGCATCGGCTCGTAATAAGGCACAGCGAATGAGCCATAGTCGTTCGGGTTGTACAACGCTCCACCCACGGTCTTCAGCTCTTCAATGAAAGCCCCGGTCTGCGATGACGCGGTGACTCCGGGTTTCAGAGTGATCTGGTCCTTGTACTTCTCAAACAGGACCTGCTCGTCAGCATGTTCTCCGTCTAAGTTTGTTCCCCCGGTACCGAGAACGATGGTCGTGCCGATCCCATGCAGAAGCTCGGAACGCACTGGACTGTTATCTGGTAACGCGCGAACTCGCCATGCGAAGTCGGCCAATTCTTCTGCTGATACGTGGGTGAGGAGCATGTTGGTGACGAAGGGGTTGCCGAGTTCGTCGCCGTATTGGTTCCAGAATTCTTCGAGTTCTTCGGGGGAGGGGTTGGGGTTGGTGATGATGGCGGCCATCTCGGGTGCGATCTGGGCGGCGTGGTTCATCTCGTTTTGTACGGCGATCAGGTCGAGATCGCCGAACAGGTTTACACCGATCTCTTCCCGCGTGCCATGTGGTTTCGACATGTCAAACAGACGGTCCTTAATCGCTGTGATCTGCACCGCTGTGACTCGCGCCTGCTCATCCAACGCCTCCAAATACCCTTGATGGGTACGACGCAACTCTGCCTGAGTCGCCTCCCACTCCTCCTGACAGGACTGCTCCGCCCGGTCGATATCGTAATCCGACATTGGACCCACACCCGTGCGCGCAAAATCAACCCGCTCCTGCTGCAGGTCTTGCATCTTCCTCTCGTAGGCGGCATACGCATCGTCATAGTCTTGCCAGAGGACTTTGACCGACTCTCTCGTCTCCCGAACCTTCTCCCCATACTCCTTAATCGGCCCGGCCACATCCATCAACACGCCACTGACATCCTGCGCAATACCCTTCAACCGGCACACCTGATCCAGATACGCCGTCGCCGACTCACCCAACCAGCCCGGCATACCAGCAGTCGACATCATCGCCACCTGCGTGGTCTGTACCTGACCACCCACACCACCAAACTGGTCTGCCACCTCACAACACGCCCCGGACGTATCCGGCGGCAACGAAAACACATCCTCACCCTTCACAACACACCCCCACACACCCCAGCAACCACACGCGTGGCCACACCACCAGGCCTCACAAGCCTCACAGGCCGCACAGGCCTGCCCGGAACTCTTCCCCGCACCAGTTCTCCAGTCACACTGTGCTGCCTCACAAGTCCTGCCCTCCACCCAGTAGAGCGTTCATCTCTTCAAACTGCGCCGCACTCAACCTCTCCGAGTCATCAAAATCGCCAGCAGCGTCTTTGGCCCCCGACCCGAGCATCGAACACGTATCCGAAAACTCACCCAACACGTCCTCCATATCGTCCTTAAACTCCCGTAACGCCGACCGTAACTCGTTGCTACCAGCCGAACTCACATGAACCGGCAACTGTGACACACACCGACTCACCTGCATACCCCGCACAAACCCCGTCAACCGACCAAACTCCGCCGCATCCTCCCACCGGGCCTGCGCCTGCACACCCACCGCATCACGATCAAACTCAATACTCACTGGTTCGTCTCCTTCGCACTAGTAGTTGAGAGTATCTCGCCATTGTCTGAACTATTACGCCGCCCAAAACGACGTCCGCCGCGCAGCAGCTCTCCTCGCCCCTCGATCCTCCCGTTCGGTCGACCAGGCACGCCCATGCTCAACGTCAACGTCCACCCCACACCCGGGATAGCTACCACCCATCAAGCCACAAGGCCAGCATGCCGCACACCCCACGCGACCACACTTACGGTGGTCGTCCCCGCACGGTCGGATCAACCAGCCGTGCAACTGGTGTGAAGCTCACGCCTGGAAACAGGCACCTGGCAGCGTGAACACGACGCACAGCTGTCATTGGCCTTCACCCTTCTCGCGGGGCTCTCGCCAGTACAGCAGGGGACGGGAGAACATTTCACGACGGGTGGCTTCCTCGGCCTCACGCCGCTCACGTTCACGCACACTCTCCGCACCATGACGACTCAACCACACCGCATCCAACCGCTTGAGCGCTTCCTCCTTGCGGCGTTCCTCTTCCTGCGGGTCCGGAACCTCCCGACCACGCATGGCACACCACACCTCCGGACTCCACCTCCGCTCCCGCTCATCCCGCTTCCGACCAGCACCACGCACACCCGCGCCACGCACACCAGACTGCTGTACTTGACCGCCCCGCATGCCGGTGCCACGCATACCGGCCTGTTGTGCCTGCCCGCCGCGCACACCCGTTCCAGCACGACCCGTGCCACGGCCAGATTGCTGTGTCTGCCCGCCCCGGACGCCGCCCGTACCGGCTCCACGGCCAGTCCCAGCACGACCACCAGCAGGCTGTCCACCACGAACACCGGTTCCACGGTCACCCTGGGCTTGGCCACCCCGGACGCCGCCCGCACCAGCCCCACGGCCATTAGCGGCTTGTCCGCCCCGCGCACCACCGGTACCACGCGCGCCTGCCTGCTGGGCCTGGCCACCACGCACACCGGTTCCGGTTCCTCGGGTCCCGGTGCCTTGTTGGGGTTGGCCGGAGAGGGGATACGGGTGGGACGCATACCCATCTGCTGCGCATTACTCCACCGCACACCAGATGCCGCACCACGGGCCAACCCAGCAGCCCCGGCAGCACCCGCTGCGGCCCCGGCCGCTCCCGCCGCCCCAGCAGCACCACCCGTAGGGTTGTTGTTGTCTTGGAAGGAGAGGCGTCCGGCTTCCCGGACCCGGTCCATCAAATCCCCTCCACCCGGACCATACAAGTAGCGTGCCTCCGCGGAATCAGCTCGGATCATCCTGCCTTGTGGAGTACCCACCATGCCCTCGACACGCTCACCCGCATACCACGAAAACATCCACGCCAAACTCCCAGAAACACCCACACCAGCAGCAACCGCACCCACCGACGGAACAACAGACCCACCACCATCCGACACATCCACGTCAGACTCCACCGGGCGGCCCTCCGCCAACGCCGCCGCATACGACGCCCCACCATCAGAGGGTAGACCCGTCACCGACGAATCCACACCAGACGACGATGGCGGCATGTAGGTCACATAGGACCGCGGAGCCGCCTTCTCCGAGCGGGGCAGCATACGAATCGCCCGATCCACCTCCTCACCCACATAATCCACCATCCGCCCAGCCCGCTCCTCAAAGCCAGCATCACGGGCCTCATGCGCCTGCTCGGCATGCTCCATGCCACCATTGGCAAGGACTGCATTGACCGGGGACGGCACGGTACTACTCGCCAGACCAATCGAGGCGACCTCTACCTTATAGGCAGTATCCGATGCTTCGGTGGCCGCACTGATCTCCTTGTGTGCGGCCCGGGCCTGAATCGTCACGTCAGCGATCACTTGAACCGACTTGCCCATGGCTTCCGTATCATCCGCGTGGTCTCCTAGGCGGTTCCGTACCCACTCCAACGACGACAACATCGCATCCGCCGTCGCACCCCGAATCCCCCAATCATCCGGATTCAACATCCCATTAACCCTGCGACGCAACCCCTCAAAACCATCACTGACCTCATTCAGTTTTTCGGCCAGTTGCTGTGCCTCTTCTGGGTCGAAGGTCGCGATCTGCGCCAGAATATCCCGCTGCTCCCGACTGGCCAACTGCTGTCCCCTCTCCCCTCGCGTCCCAGTTAGGGTCGTACTCGGTGAGCACCCCAGCACCCGGAACAGGATCGTGTGTGATGCAACAGACTCTAACGACTTATCGTTGTCTTGTCCAGCGGATACGGAAGTGTATTTCTTGTCCTTAACATGCTCCTCACCGTGTTTGCGCAGGTCATAGGCCTGTCACGCTGCTTTCACGACTCTCAAACTTGCTGTGGAGAATGCGGACCACATCGCGATCTGTCACAATCAAAGAACACGACAACCCGAGACTCGGACAGAAAGACCCTCACAATGACCACACCACCGCCCAACAACGACCCTCACATAGCCGGCCCAACTCAAGCTAATACAACTGCGACGGCTGGTCGGGATCGCTCGCGCGGCTGGGCCTGGGCGCTCATTGGCGCTGTAGTGGTCGTGGCTGTCGTGGTTGCCGGGATTGTCATCGCGGGACGGAACACGCCCAGCACACAACCAACCGCCACGCCGATACCGGTGGTCTCCTCCTCGCAGGCAACAGCACCCGTACCAACGACCACGGCCAGTACAACGGAGCCAACCACGCCAGTGGCGTCTGCTTCTCCGACCGTCACCGGGCCGACCCAGGTCGGTGGGTGGACGGTGGAGATCCTGGAATACTCACCTAATGTGAACGACATCCTCGCCGCCGCCGACCACCCCGTCACCATCGAGGGACACAAATGGGTCGGCGTCAAACTCCGCATCACCAACAACGACCCCGACAAAGCATCAGCATACACAGACCTCGGCCGCCATATCGTGGGCACATCGAAAGGTAAATACTACGAACACTACATGACCGTTGGAGGGTACAAGGGCGATGAATACCTTGTGAAAGTGTCACGACTCTACCAGGGCGAAACCGGTGAGGGCTGGCTGTACTACCAAGTCCCCGGAGACTTCACACCCACCGGCATGGTCTTCGAAGACTACCGCATCGACCCCGACGACCCACCCGAAACCTTCATCCTCATACCCACCACTGGCTGAGCGTCACGGCATCCCACGCCCGGTACTTTGTGGGCAGACCTCGGCCCATGGACTAATGGGCTTATGCCACGCTTGGCATGATGACCAACCCTCCCACGGCCACTTTTCAGATGCTACCCCCAGACCCGGATGCGGGCCCCATCCAGCATCCAAAACCACGCGCAACAAAGACACGCCCCCACCATGACCAGACCACCACCCAACGGCACGTTCACAACCTCCCCGACAACTACACCCAGGCGGCGTCGCTCAAGTCAAAGCCGCCTCACCCGCCAACGGACAACGTGAAATACGTCACGTCCAGTCAGTGTGAGGGCATCCCTCCGACCAACAATCGGACCTCCAGAAGCCGCGTAGAGACAGCGCCTTAACAAGGCGGACATTGCTGCCGCCCGCCCCCGCCACCGCACCCACCGACACGATCGATAAGGCCGTATTTATGCTGGTAAACGCGACATCGCACATCATCTGATCGTGTTGCCCAGCGCACCACGAGGCCCGCAAGCAGCGGCGCTCATGACCCTATAGGAAGGCGTGTCAACGCCGTGCCGTGCGGGGTGGTTAGCATGGGGTGGTGTGTGTTGTCAATGGGTATTGATACCCGTTGGGTTGGCTAGCGGGCCGGGCCGGGGCCTGGTTAGGGTGAGGAACACGTGACAGAACTCCCGCTCACCTCCGGGCCCGAGCAGGATGTCACAGCAACACAACATACTGGCAAAGCACGACACCAATGGATTATGTGAAGGAGTGTGTGGCCGTTGTCTATCAACACCAACCAGCTACGCGATGATGGTGCGATCCGGGAAGGAGCCCAACTCGTCGCCTCAGCCAAAGAAGAACTCACCGGAGAAATCTCCCGCCTAGAAAACGAAATCGCCGGCTGGGCCACCGCCTGGAAAGGCTCCGGCGCCGCCGCGTTCATGAACTTCCAACAAAACTGGAACACGCGGGTCAATAAACTCTACGCCGTGCTCGACGAGTTCTCCTCCAACCTCACCGGCACCGCCGCCCAAGTCGAAGACACCGAAGCCGACGTGTCCTCCTCCTGGGGAGAAATGCAAGGCCTCCTGGGCGGCTAACCCCCACCCCCGCCACCAGGTCTCATCCGGCCTGGTGTGAGGCGGGGTCGGACTATACGAAACCAAACCACATACCACCGTGCCCCTGTCACCGGTTCCATTCCCACCGTCGTGGAGAGAGAGCCCGGCACAGATTCTCGGCACGAGTCGACCAAGGGAAGAAAACGAACCCATGATTCAAGTCAATTTTGAGGGACTACAGTCCGGCTCTTCGGGCATGTCCAGCTCGTACTCGCGTATCGATGACATCCTGAACAACCTCGAGTCCAAACTCAACGGTATCCGGGAACGCTGGGACGGCCATGCCCAAGCCGCCTACTCCGAAGCCCAAGCCCAATGGGACAAACTCGCCCAAGAACTCAACGAACTCCTCCGCGCCGCCTCACAACGCGTAGCCACATCCGGCCAAAACTACCTCCAAACCGACCAAAGCGCAGCCAACCGCTTCCGCTAAACACCCCCATGTGTGGCCCCACCCCCGGGGCCACACACCACCCCACAACCACACACAGACACCCCAACACAAGCGACAATCAACACCAACCCACCCCAACAACCCACCACAACGCAAGAGCCCGAACTACCACCTCTCGCACCAGAAGAGAGCTGTGGGCGTCGGGTTTTCCGCCCTGTCGGATTCCCTGCCACCTCACGCGTGAGAAGAGAGCCCCTATGACTGATATTGTTCTTATCCCTGAACAAATCAACGCCACTATGACGAAACTGGACGAGCTCATCGAGGAGTACACACAGGTACGTTCCTCCTATGAAGAGGCACAAACCGCGCAATGGGCAATGCCAATGCTTGAAACCTATCCGCCTAATTTCGGTGACAGCAACGGCGACATCGGCAGCGGTATCAGTGACACTGAGCAAGGGCTACGCGAAGTTCTGGACAATCTTCACCAGGCAGTCGAGGAGTTGTATGACGCTGACGATAACGCCAGTTCCGCCCTCATCGAGGCCGCCACAGCCCTCAATCTCGATCCAGATGTACTCGGCCAGTACTTGCGCGATTGCGCAAACAATGTGGACGCAACCTTCCAAACCGGATCCCATATCGAATTGCCGGACTTCCCCCAACAAGAACCATAGAATCTGTGCGCGCAGTAAGACGCTTCCAACGTCGGCGCACTGTGTACCTTCCACTGAGTAGAATCCGTGTGCCCGGTGAGACGATTTCCTTCCCGCCTCGAGTTCCTTTCCGCCTCGAGCCTCGGCAGGCTGGAACCGAGAATCTGTGCGCGCAGTAGGACGGTGGGCCGTCATCCCATGGCATGATATGAACCATGACTGCCCGGAAGAAAACCGTCCAAGCCCAACCCGAAGGCAACACGCCACCTGATGACGAAGGCAGAGTGGCCAGGCCGCGCCATGACGTTGGCGCAATTCTCCGTTTTCTTGGTGGCGTACTGTTGGCGGTGGCAGTGTTCGCAGGAATCATGGTGGCGATAGGTGTGCGGCTGGATCAGGACCCACAGCCCACGCCTCCCTCCAGCGCGGAAAAGGCGAGGGAAAGTCTCGTCGAGCAGGCGCTGCGTACCGGTAACGCCGCCCAACAACTCGCCACTGCAAATCCCGACATTCCCATTTACCAGGAGATTGCCGACGCCGGCCCCATCTGGGCCGAGTCGCTGGGCGGAACCTGGCAGCCATGGCCCTCAGGAGCACCAACCGGCCAAACCAATCCACCATTGAATACTGCAGGCACAGCGGCCAACAATTCCGAACTTCGCACCCAACTGACGGACTTGGCGGACACAGCGCTGGCCGCCAGTTCCGACTCGGACGCGGCTGACAGGGCCACTTATCTGTCGATCTCCCTGGGAGCACGTCTACTCGCGAATCGCCTGGCAGACACCACCAACATCGATGCCCCCGGCTGCGGTGACACCGACATGACGATTGTCGCTGCCGCCACCGGAACTACCGACTCTCTCATAGCCGCAGACTCCGTCCGGCAGTGGCTGGAAATTGATGCAGCTGCTCTTCCAGCTGATGGGCGTGATTTCGAGGTGAATCGGATCGAATCAATCACCCACCTCGAAGAAGCGATGATCGTAGGCGGAACAGCGGACACTCGCGAAGCTTTCGCGGCTCGCCCCGATCTCGCGGACGGCCAGAGCTACACCTCCGTCGCCCTCGACACGCTGACGGCGCAGCTTCTACAAGCAGCGGCCAGTGCCGATGCAGCCGGTCGAGAGGCTACTGTCAACTACGCCTGCTCCTTGTACTCTAGTGAGGACGCGGCGAGCGTCGGCGCCATGCCCGGGGCAAATTGAGCGCCTGCACGCCTTCTTCAAGTCCACTTCGCTGCCGCCCACCTCGCCGCGGTCGGTCACGGTAAGTTCTACTGCGGGGATCTACTCCCCCTCCTGCACTACCTCGACGAAGTGCTCCGCCGCCTCTCCGACGGGTACCTCTCGTGCAGTCCCCGCGCGGCGATCCCGGATTTCGACGACGCCGTCCTTCAGACCGCGACCAACCACGATCGCATAAGGCACACCGATGAGTTCATAGTCGGCAAACTTCACACCTGCGGAAACCCTCCTCCGGTCGTCGAAAAGAACCTCTACACCGGCGTCGTCCAGTGCGCCCGTGATCGTCGCAGCAGCATCAAACACAGCGTCGTCCTTTCCCGTGGCAATTACGTGCACGGTTGCAGGCGCGACGCTTTTCGGCCATATCAAGCCTTTCTCATCGTGGTTCGCCTCTGCCAGCGCGGCAAGCAAACGGGAAACACCGATCCCGTAGGAGCCCATTGTGACAACACGCGACTTCCCATTCTGGTCCAAAACCGTCAGGTCCAGAGCATCTGCGTATTTGCGACCCAGCTGGAAGATGTGGCCAATCTCGATTCCACGCGCGATCTCGAGCGGACCCGAGCCGTCAGGCGCTTCGTCGCCCGCGCGTACTTCAACCGCTTCCAGGAAACCATCGGCCTCGAAGTCACGCCCATACACAAGATGGAAAACATGTTTGTTCGCGGCATTCGCGCCGGTTATCCAGCTTGATCCGCGCGCGACGTGCGGGTCTAGTAGATAGCGCAGCGCAGGGTGTGCCGTTCCTGCGTCCCCAGCGCGAGCACCACTTGCACTGGTTTCCCCATCCGCAACACGGGCACCACTCGTCTCTTCGCGCGGCATCGCTTGTGCCGCGCCTGCTTCCGCCCGGCGCCGCGATGACTGCGGTCCGATGACCTGGGGGCCGATATAACCGGGAACGAGTTCTGGGAACTCCTCCAAATCCTCAGCGGTTGCCATTTCCACCTCGGCGGGGGCAAGATTCGCTTCCACGCGCTTCAGGTCGACATCCCTATCGCCAGGCACTCCGATGATTAGAAGCTCACGCTCACCGTCCGGCTGAGTGACCACCACCACGACATTCTTGAGAGTGTCTGCCGCCTGCCACGGTCTGCCCTGCCGTGGGTGCAAGTCGTTAGCAACATCGACCAGTGTATCGATCGTCGGAGCATCAGGCGTCGGGAGAACGAGCGGCTCCGGTTCGTTGGAATAGTCGAGTTCCGGCAATGCTGGAGTGGTGACCGCTTCCGCATTTGCTGCATACCCGCCGGGCGATCTGACGAAAGTGTCCTCGCCAACTTCACAAGGGAAGAGAAATTCCTCCGAACGCGATCCTCCCATTGCACCGGAGACTGCCGAACAAATCGCATAAGGCAAGCCGAGCCTGTCAAAGACCCGCTGGTATGCATCGCGCATGAGGCTGTACGAGGACTCCAGACCGGCGTCGTCGATATCGAAGGAGTACGCATCCTTCATAACGAACTCGCGGCCTCTAATCACACCGGCGCGTGGACGGGCCTCGTCACGGTACTTCGTCTGAATCTGGTACAGGACCAACGGTAGGTCCTTATACGACGAGTACAGATCCTTTACAAGCAGTGTGAACATCTCCTCGTGCGTGGGCGCGAGAAGCATGTCTGCTTCCTTTCGGTCCTTGAGTTTGAAAAGCGTTGGCCCATACTCGCTCCACCTGCCTGTCTCCTCGTATGGATCGCTGGGAAGCAATGCCGGGAAAAGCACCTCCTGTGCCCCAGCCCGATTCATCTCTTCGCGTACGATCTGCTCAACATTGCGCAACACGCGTAGCCCCAACGGTAGCCAGGTGTAAATGCCGGGCGCGGCACGGCGTATGTAACCGGCTCGCACCAGCAGCTTATGGCTGGCAACTTCGGCGTCGGCGGGATCCTCCCGCAGGGTACGGAGAAAAAGAGATGATAGCTTCAGCACGGGACCAAGCATACCCTGTGGTGGGCGCGGCTCCTGCGTCCATCCGCACAGGCAGCCTGTTCGTGTATCCGCAGGAATTGGCCGCGCCGAAACTACTCTCGCCGCAATTGGCCGCACCGCAGACGAGTCCTGCCGCTGCTTAGACCCGCTGCATACTACGCTCTGAATTAGTCCCGCCGCGCAGATGCTCCTGCCTTCACACCGCCTTCCGCGCAATACATGCCTCCCGTACCAGTGCACGAGGCCATAATCCATGCCGCGAAGACGTGCCGGAGGAAAGAAATGCTCAGTAAGCCGTTGGGCTGACGCGGCCGCCGAAGCTCGCCGCCATGCGTTACGCCAGTCGGGGAAACAATTCCAGTGCGGTTGTACTCAACAAGTCGTCCAAGTCCTTACCGCGCAGCAGGCCACCACCGCAGATGCGGTGCGCGTTCTCAACCACTGAATGGTCTGGAGCATACGGCGTGTCAGTGCCGAATACCAGATGCTGTGTGCCAACCATATCCACCAGCGTGCGGGCTTGCCGCGGGAAAGGAGCAGAGGAGCCGATTTCGTGGTACATGCCCTTAACCAGTTTCTCCACATTCGGACGCGATCCCACCGGCAGGAGGAAGTTGGTAAGAAGTTGAACGCGGTCGGCAGTCGCGGTGAGCGCGGATCCGTTATGCGGCAGAATCCACCGAATATCCGGATACCGCTCAAGGGTTCGCGACAGGATAAGGTCAACCACGGCACGCGTTGTCTCAAAGAGATATTCGATAAGAGCCGCGGGACGACCGTTTGGAATCGACTCATAACCCGGCGGCGCCGTCGGATGAAGAAATACCACCGCACGACGACGATTCAATTCCGCCAAGAGCTCACTGAAATCTGGATGCGCCGGATAACGCCCCGCAACATTCGTGAGCAATATGATGCCGTCGGCCCACAACGCGTCCAGAGCACGCACAGCCTCCTTGACTGCCGCCTCCGGAGCGGTCATCGGCAAAGATGCCAGCAACCCAAACCGCCCGGGATACTCCGCAACCGCGCGCGCTCCTTCGTCATTGAGTCTCTGTGCCCAAGCAATTGCGTCGTCGCCAAAGCAGGGCCCCGGGCTGGATACGGAAAGCACCGCGGTATCGATACCGAGTTCGTCCATTAGCTCAAGATGCGACGCAGCGCTCCATTGCGGAACGGGAGAGCCGTCCGGCCGCGAAATGCCCGCAGCGACAAGGGCTTCGCGGTAGTCCTGCGGGACGTAGTGAGCATGAACATCGATTACACGTGTCATAAGCACATTCTCCCGGGCAGTCCCATATCGGTCAACCGTCACTTAGCTGCAAATGCGCCTAGGTGTATTTCCCTTGCGCCGGAAACCTTCTTTGGCCTCGTGTTACTCGCTGCGTTACGCACATCTAGGTTGGTCCGAAAATGCCCAAGCAGGCTCAGCGTGTGCTGGGCAGATGCGGACCGCGCCCGCGCGAAGTCACCTTTTTCCGCTCAAAACAGTACCGTTGCCCAGTCTCCCACGGTTCTAAAGCCCACCTTCCGGTACGCTGCCACCGCAGAGGTATTGAAGTCGTTGACGTACAACGAAACCGTGGGGGCGAAAGTAGCAAGAACCTGTTTGACGACGGCGGCCATACCCGCCGTCGCGATGCCCTGGCCTCGCAGGTCAGGCGCGGTCCAGACTCCTTGTATTTGTGCAACCCCACCAGCCAACGCGCCAACATCGGCCTTGAAAACAACCCGTGGTCCACTGCCGTCGGGCGCCTGCCCCAGTCTTATGTACGTGCGCCCGGAGCGAATCAGGCCTTGGGCGCGATGCACATACGCACTACCGAAGGTGGTGGGATCGTAGCCGACCTCCTCCGTGAACATCGCTACGGATGCGGGCAAGACGAGGTCACTCTGACCGATTCGTGCCGGTCGCACCTCGGGATCACCAGGGATCAATGGTTGGTCATCGATCACCATGGAGTATTGCCGTTCCCGGATACCCCGCGCTGGACCCCAATACGGTTCCACCCGCTCCCACAAACCCAGAGTCTGATCTGCCGGACCGACAAACGATGAGCAGATACGCCCTCGATTCAGCACGGTCTCCGCGAGTCGGTCCAGCCCCTCGTCGCTGAAACCGAGAGGGATGAGATTGCCAGAGTCCCACGCCATGGCACTCAGCTCATTATTCGGACCATCAAAATAACCGAGGGCAGGCCACGGACCGGACCCGAACATGTCCACGTTCGACCGCGCCAAAACTGCGTTGACGGGATCAGCGTCCAGAAGGGAAACAACGGCTTCGCGGTCGCCACCGCTTAAACGCCGCAACGGACTGGGGGCTCGACCCGGCCAGCGCATCTTGACACTGCCTCCGACTAGTAGGTAACGACCTGTACTCCGGAATTCTCTCCGTTCTCGTTTCCTAAGTCCATATCTTCCGCCATACGGTTGGCATGACGCAGCAAGGTTTCAACAATTTGGTCTTCCGGTACGGTCTCGACCACCTCACCGCGGACGAATATCTTGCCCTTGCCGTTGCCCGATGCGCATCCTAGATCGGCTTCGCGGGCCTCACCGGGCCCGTTAACCACGCATCCCATGACGGCGACACGTAACGGTGCGGTTATGTCTTTCAGGCCCGCCTCGACGCTTTCCGCCAGTGACCACACATCCACCTGCGCCCTGCCGCACGACGGGCAGGAGACGATCTCCATTTTGCGTGGTCGGAGCCCCATGGTCTCCAGGAGCTTGGTGCCAACTTTGACTTCCTCCACCGGAGGCGCCGACAGCGAAACACGAATCGTGTCGCCGATTCCCTCTGCCAAGAGAATGCCGAATGCGGCGCAGGATTTAATCGTGCCCTGGAAAGCGGGACCGGCCTCAGTCACGCCAAGATGCAGTGGCCAGTCACCCCGTTCGGCGAGCATCCGGTAAGCCTGCACCATCGTGACGACGTCGTGGTGTTTCACCGAAATCTTGAAGTCGTGAAAGCCGCATTCCTCAAAGAGGCTTGCCTCCCACACCGCTGATTCGACGAGTGCTTCCGGCGTTGCACGCCCGTACTTCTTCAAGAGACGGGGATCCAGCGAACCGGCATTGACTCCGATGCGAAGAGAAACGTCGGCGTCGGAGGCCGCTTTGCAAATCTCCGCCACCTGATCGTCAAACTTGCGGATATTGCCGGGGTTGACACGGACCGCTCCGCAGCCCGCCTTGATGGCAGTAAAAACGTACTTTGGATTGAAGTGAATATCCGCGATCACCGGTATACGCGACTGCTTCGCAATCACCGCCAACGCGTCGGCATCCTTGTCCGTGGGGCAGGCAACCCGCACAATATCGCAACCAGCGGCTGTCAATTCAGCAATTTGCTGCAGGGTGGCGCCGATGTCGTGGGTCTTCGTCGTCGTCATCGACTGCACGGATATGGGCGCGTCACCACCCACATCAACCGACCCGACGTGGATCTTACGCGTCTTCTTCCGCACAGCTAGAACCTCGGGGTCTGTGCGCACAGATGGCATACCTAGCGAGACACTCACGTATTCAAGTATTCCACCTCGGCGGTCCTATTGGGATGGCTGAGTCTGTGATATGCAACGACTACGCGCGACGGCCCATAAGCACGGGGCCATCGGAGGGATGACACCGCCCTGCGTCAAGCGGGCGGTTTCTTCACCTTGTTCGCTTGACCACCTGTCATTCGCTTCTCTCTTCACGTGATCGGAGCGTTACGAGCCTCCTTGGGCCGTTACAGGCCTCCTTGCTGCCGCCAGGTAGTCAGACCCGGCTGAGGCCAGGGTCGCCAACGCCGAGAATACGAGGAGAGCAACTGCGCCTACGTAGAGTGCGTCGAGACTTCCTTCGCGAAGCCCCAAGCTCAACTCGAGCATTGAGGGGCGATATCCGGCCATGGCGTTCGTTCCGGGGCTCAGCACGGCGACGATCAGCACTGCCACATAGTAAAAAACCAAGAAGAATGCGCTGGAACTACTGATCCTGCGCGGGTTCTCCTGTTCTGTCGCGCCATGAGTCAATAATCCGATAGCAAGTTGGAATACGAAGAGGCCAACGCCGACGGCCAGATTGAAAAGACTGACATCGGTTCCATTTCCGAAGCTGCCTGGCACTATGACTAACAAGAATGGGCACAGCGGCCACATGACCCACTGGATCGTCAACAGCTTCACACGCCACGTGGGGACGTAATCTCCGTCAAGCGGTTCGGCTCGAGCGCCTGTGCTGGTTGACATTGAGGAGGCGGACAGCTGGCTGCTCGGCGTGGTGTTGTGGACATTTACGCTGGGGACTACTTCCCCACCCTGCGGTGCATCGTCGGGCTGATCAGCACGCTCAGCATCCCGGTTACACGCGCCACCATCTTCTATTAGTTCGTCTTCTATTAGTTCGTCCATGGTGACCCTCTTCTATGGTCCATACCGAAAGGCGGCTGATCCGATTGGGTGGTGTCGACGGCGGAGCGACTGTCGCGTCCGTTTCGGTATGCGCCTGTTACATTGGGATCTGGCGCGGGCGGCGGAGCAAATCGCTTAGCCCACCGATAATCACGTATTGCCGAGCAGAGCGCAGCAAAAAGAAGGATTGGCACAGCAAGTGCCACCACACCGGTGATCCTGCTAAGAGCACGTGCCTCAAGCCCCAGGGCGGATTCGAGAATTGATGGATGGACTCCGTGCCCGGTATCCGAGGATAAACTAGCCCCTGCCACGATCAGAGCAAGGTAATAGCTGCCGAGTAGTATGGCAGTTGGCTTCATTCTCGGCGACCATTGAACCAATCGCATCGCCTTGCCTGAGAGCACGGCTATCGTAGCTTGCAGTACGAGTATGTATGGACACAGCAATAGCAAGGTACCAAAGGTCTGCACACCCGGGTCACCGCCGCCAGGCAGAACAAGCGCGAGTATTGGGCACAGTCCCCACATCAGCCATTGCACCGGCACATACGTGTCACGCCATCGAAACGGCTCCAGCGTCACATCCACTGCACTGGGCGTTTGACCATCCGAGGCAGTCCGTGCCGCACAATCGTCTTCCGGCATCTGCGGATCTCTCGTGACCTCCGGCTTTCTTTCACGGCTCAACACTGCTCACGACCTTTCACCTTATGCATAGCCGGAGAAATTGGTGCAGAGCCGGACTCCTCTGCACCCGCACAGCTAGCGGTGTCCTCCAAGGCCTGCGACGGCGAAGGCACGTCCGGTGTAGTCGGCTCATGTTCCCCACCCAGCACCGTTCGACCAACTGCGACGGGGTCCTTGCCCTGGGCCCGCTCCCGGTGGGCTGGTCGTTTGGCCGCCAGGCCATGCCGACTTGAATACGCGGCCTCACTTGCCTTATTCCGGTCAGCGAAGGCAGACAGGAAAGCGGCGAGCAAAAGGCCCATGGTGATAATGACCATGGCCCGGGCTACCCAGCCCAAGACTTCGGCGAGAGACAGCGAGACTTCGCCCCTCCTAGCAGGAGGCCGATGGGTGACGGGTAGTCTTGTGTGTCGTCGGCGTCGGGAAAGAGCAAGCCGGTAACCATGACGGCTACGTAATAGGAACACAATACCTTTGCCGTTCGCCTAAAGACCCGCCGAGGTTCGAGGGATCGGGACGCCAGCATTGTGAGCGCACAAGTTGCTGTCTGGAAGATCAACATCAGCGGCACCGCAGTGTATATTGCTACAAGCGCCATCCATCCGGGACCACCCTGCCCGCCGGGTAGAACGACCGCCATTGTCGGACACACAATGATCATGAACCACTGCAGTCCCTGTAACAGCACACGCCAAGCCGGCGGCTCCTCCGCCTCACCGACTGCACAGGCAACATCGCGAGCCAGCTGCTCCTCATCGAATTCGCTCTCCCCGCGCATCAATGCTCCCCGTCTCGCCACCAGTCCTGCGGCCCACGTTCCAGACCATCGGCGCCCCTGCCGAGGACCCAGATGCGGGATCTGCGGAATCAGCGGCGTCTGTGGACAGCTCCGTCGCGGTAGGCACCTCCCTTACAGAAGGTACGTCCGCTGTAGCAGCTGAGCCACCAACATGATCGAGACGCGACGAGGTCTGGCTGGCCGGAACGTGATCTTGCCAGGTTGATTGCGCCCATGACTCGTCATGCCGACTCCAATATGCAGCATCCCGCACCCGGCTCCAGTCCACCAACGCAGAAAAAAGAACACCCAACATTAGACATGGCGTAGCCAGCATTCCACAAAGATAAACGACTCCGGGCACTCCTTCCCAAATAAACGTTGGAAGCCGCAGTAACCGCAACAGCGAGCCGACAATCGAAAGGTACTCCTGGTAATCGTCCAAGTCGGGGGCACACAGCGCGGTAACCATAACACTGATGTAGTAGACACGCATGATGGAGGCTGTGCGGGCGAAGACGCGAGTCGGATGAAAGAACCGGGTAGCAATGCCGGTCAACACACCCGCACCGATTTGGGCGATGAGCATCCCTGGGACGAGCAGCATTAGCGTCAATGCCGCTACCCACCCACCGCGACCGGGCCCTCCAGGGAGGATAACCGCCGCGGCCGGGCAGACCAGAACCATCAGCCACTGGAATGACATGAACGACACGCGCCATTCTGGCGGATCGTCCAACTCGCCGACTGCTTCAGCTACCTCATCCGCGATCCACATCCGATCAGCGTCATCCGCTGCGCCGCGGCCCCTCATTAGAGATCTTCCCCGCGCCGACTAGAGGTTTCGTATTCTGTGTGCGACTTGCTGCTGTTCATAGTGCCCACACTACCTGATAGCGAAGTCAGATAACAGGCCGTCGCAGAATATCAGACGCAGACTGCTGCAATCGGGACCTCCTACACAGTGCCGTTGAGAAGCGGACAGCTAACGTGGTACCGCAAAGGCACCCCACCCGACGGCACTGCTATCGCAGGCTGATAGGGTTGACGATATCCGCCACGATTAGCAGCACGGTCATCGCGATAAAAGCAACGGCCACCGCGTAGCTCAAAGGCATGAGGCGCGCGGTATCCACCGGTCCGGGGTCAGGACGGCCACGCCACCGTGCAATCTGCCTGCGTATTCCCTCATATAACGCACCAGCCATATGCCCGCCGTCTAGGGGCAGCAGGGGATGAGATTGAAAATGAACAGTGTCAGGTTCAGAGAACCCAGCAGGAGCAAGAGGTCTCCGATTCGGGCCGAGACCCCGTAAAGATCCGAATCGGCGCTGGTGATCTCCCCAGCCATACCGGCAACGCCCACGATGCCGACAACACCGCTGGTTGATCGTTCATTGCCGGAAATGAGGTCTGTTGTCGTATGCCAGAGTTCTACCGGCAGGCGCAGAAGAACGCCCGCGGTGGCCTTCGATATGGTCCACACCTGCCCCGGCACTGCGCTGAGCGGCTGCGCCACCTGTGCATAGGCGGGTGATACCCCCACATAGGGCCGTAACTCGGTCACCGGATTGCCCGAACTGTCGGTCACCACATTGCCGGATGAATCGGTGACGGGGCGCTGCGTCAGCACGGGTGTCACCGTCAGCGTACGCTCCTCGCCCGCTCGCGTAACCGTGACGGAAACCGGGGCATCGCCTCCTGCGGCAATGGCGCTTTGCACATCCTCCCAATTCTCAATGTCGGCGTCTCCCCAGCGCGTGATGGTATCGCCGCTCTCCAGCCCGGCAGCGCGTGCCGGAGAGACCGGATCATCGGACGTGCACTCCTGTGCGGTGGTAATGCACTGCGACACATAGGAAACCTGGTTGGTTGGTGTCGGCGAACCGATACCGCACATAACGATGGTGAAGCAGAGTCCCGCGAGCAGCAGGTTCACGAAAGGCCCGGAGAACATGACGACGAGCTTGCGCGGAGCCGACAGGCGCCAAAAGGCCTGATCCTCCTCTCCCGGGCCGATTTCCTCGGCCGAGGCAAGCCGCGCCTCCTCGGTTAAAGTGACTTGCCCACGCCGTCCAACACGTTTACGGCTTTCCTTTCCGGGTGCCAGCATCCCGGATAAACGCACATATCCGCCCAGTGGGATCGCCTTGAGACCATACTCAGTACCCCGAATTGTGGTGGACCAGAGAGTGGGGCCAAAGCCAATGAAATACTGGGATACCTTGACTCCGAACTTCTTCGCGGGAACGAGATGCCCTAATTCGTGCAGGCCGACGGATACAAGCAGCCCGAGGACGAGGAAGAGGATTCCCGGGATTGAGCGCACGTTGTCCTAGATCCTTTCTCGCTAGCGGAGGGCTATGAGTTCGCGAGCACGGGCACGTGCCCAGTCTTCGGCTGCATGAACCGCCTCCATGTCGAGAATGCCAGATGGCCCTGAAAATTCGCCGAGTACTTCGACAACCGTGTCAACTATGCCAAGGTACGGTAAACGCTCCTGCAGAAAAGCCGCCACGCATTCTTCGTTCGCTGCGTTCATCACTGCCGGATGCAGGGGCGAGGCAGCCACGGCGTCGCGCGCCACCTGCACAGCCGGGAATGTCTCCAGATCCAGGGGTTCAAAGGTCCACTGCACCGGCGAGTTCCACCGGTTCGGAGTGCTCACGCGGTCCAGCCGCTCGGGCCAGGACAGCCCCAGGGCGATCGGAAGGCGCATATCCGGCGGAGAAGCCTGCGCGATGGTTGCCCCGTCGTGGAACTCGACCATGGAATGAATAACCGACTGCGGATGTACTACGGGAACGATGTCCTCGGCAGGCATGTCGAAAAGATAGGCGGCCTCAATCAGCTCTAAACCCTTGTTCATCAGTGTTGACGAGTTGATTGTGACAACCGGCCCCATATCCCAGGTGGGATGCGCTAAAGCACGAGCAGGAGTCACGTCTGCCAGCTGTGAACGGCGCATCCCCGGAAAGGACCACCCGAAGCGGTGAGAATAATCCGCCTCACGTCGCTCTTTCCATCCAGGGATGGCGAGGTGAGACCACGGTGATGAAGGCCCGAACGCAGCGCTTGCGCTATGGCAGAATGCTCCGAATCTACCGGAACGATCTGCCCCGGGCGCGTCATTGCCGCGCGTACCAACGCGCCACCGGCCACAATGGATTCTTTATTGGCCAGTGCCAGGGTGGCGCCGCTGGATAACGCCGCCAGCGTTGGTGCCAGGCCCACCGACCCGGTGATACCGTTCAGGACGACGACGCTGTCCACGCCTTCTGACTGCGCGGCCTCACCCCACGACGTCGCCAGATTCTCTATTGCGTCCGCACCGGCAAGGATCTCCGGGAAACCGCCTGCGGTGCGTCCTTCCGAAGCCCAACGCCTCTGCACAATGGTCCGTAGTTCAGTCGCGGTTGCAGGATTCGCAACCCCAATACACGGCACATTGAAGGTGATGGCCTGCTCGGCCAACAGCTCCAGGTTTCCTCCGCCCGCCCCAAGGCAAGAACACGGTAAAGATCACGCCGCGTAGCGATGACATCGAGCGCCTGCGTTCCAATTGAACCCGTGGAGCCGAGAATCACCACTCCCCGGCGTTTGATATTCGCCGATCGATCCGCATCGCTTGACTGGATCGAAGCTGGCGCCTCAGTCACATCTTGTTCCCGGATCGGGTCCGGCAGTTCAAATGTATCCACGCCGTCTCACTCAACCGCAAGCAGCACGGACAGGGCACGGTCGAAATACACGTCGACGACGCCTTCGTCATAAGCCTTTGCGTTCTTCGCGGCGGGGAACACAACCTCTCGTATGTCGGAGGAGGTCAAGGTCCGTTTGCCGTCGAAGTACTCGGCTAAGTGGTCGACCATTCTATCCACGGCGTCTTTGGAGTATCCCCAGCCGTCGGCGTTGGCGAAGCGTTCACCGCGCGGGCGCAGCAGGCGCGGGTACAGGCTCTTCGCGTTCTCGTATGTTTCGTTGAGCCAGGCGTTTTCACCCTGCCGGGCCACCACTTCGGCCCGGCGCCGCTGGATGAAGGCCGCTTCTAGCCGGTCCAACGCCGCGTCCACGGCAGAAGGACTATAACCATTGCGAGCTCGGCCAAAACCGGCGTTGCGCACATCCGCTTCGCCAAACCTACTGGCTCCCACGCCGTTATAAGCCTCCTTCGCCCTGGCGAGAAAATCGTCGACCTCGTCCGGATCGTAGCCAGTGGCGAAGAAGCCCACCCGCTCGAAGGTGTCCTTACTCATTGCCCGTCCTCCCTGGGTGCCCCGCTGCCGTCGGCGGAGCCGGAGCGCAAGGCCTCGGCAGCTGCGGCAGCTTTCTTTGCCCGTGTGGATACACCACTGACCTCCGCGACAAGCTGGCCGCATGCACCATCGATATCGCTTCCGCGCGTATCACGGATCGTCGTGGGAATACCCGCACTTACCAGGGTATCAACGAATGCCTGTTGTGCCTGCGGTGTGCTGGCCGTCCAGATCGAACCGGGCGTTGGATTCAAAGGGATGGGGTTGACGTGAACCCAGCCACGCCCGCGAGCGTTGAGTTCGTCGGCGAGGAGTTGCGCCCTCCACACGTGGTCGTTCATATCCCGGATCAGAGCGTATTCGATGGAGACGCGGCGTCCTGTTTTCACGAAGTAGGCGCGTGCTGCGTCTAACAGTTCGCCCACCTTGAAACGAGAGTTAATGGGAATAAGCGGGTCTCGCAGGGTATCGTCCGGGGCGTGCAGGGATACCGCGAGTGTCACCGGGAAGCCTTCGTCGGCGAGTTTTGCGATAAGCGGAACCATGCCCACCGTCGACACGGTGACATTACGGGCTGACAGGCCGAAGCCCGCCGGTACAGGTTCGATGATGCGGTGCAAGGCGGCCCGTACCTGTTTCCAGTTGGATAGAGGTTCGCCCATCCCCATGAACACCACGTTGGTCACCCGCGCGGGCTCTCCGGCAAGTTCGCCGGAAGCCGCCGCCACCATCCCCAGGCGTACCTGCTCCACGATTTCGGCCGCCGAGAGATTACGGGTGAGGCCTCCCTGGCCCGTGGCACAGAAGGGGCATGCCATGCCGCACCCGGCCTGCGAGGAAATACATAGGGTCACTCGGTTCGGGTAGCGCATAAGCACGGTTTCCACCATGCCGCCGTCGAAAAGCCTCCATGCGCTCTTGATCGTTCGCCCGCCGTCGGCCTGCAAATCCTGCACTTTTGTCAGCAGCTGCGGAAAAACAGTGGCGACGACGTCGTCGCGGATACCGGCGGGAAGATCGCTCATGGCTTCGGGAGCAACCACATGCCGTTCAAAATAGTGCCGTGAGAGCTGGTCGGCCCGAAAGACGGGCAAACCCAGTTCCCGCATCCACTCCTTGCGCTCGGCCACGTCCAGATCGGCCCAATGCCGTGGTGGTTTTCCCTTGCGTTCCGGCACGAAGGACAATAGCGGGCGCGGGCCTGACTCCACGGCGGGCATAACTTGCCTGGTAGGCTTACCTGCCGCCACTGCCGAGGTCGAGTTACGGATGGCTCGCACCGGTACCCCGTCACGGGTGCCACCTGCCCGCGCCACACGGCGAGCAACATCCTCCGGGCCTGCATCGCGCGAGACACCTGCTCCGGTCAAGTCATGCGGGGCATCCGGCGCCGCATGCTTACGCGGCGCCGCTCCTGCGCCCGAGTGCCGATTTGGCGCATCGGGTCGCTGAGTCACGCCAGAATGTGCATGGGATGAATCATTCATGATTCTGCTATTCTTCCATGATGCCGCCGCGTGCACGATATCCGATGGGTGCGAGCGTGCTCACCTTGCCGCAAATCGCTTTGCCGTTGATCGCCGTGGCGCAGCTCGCCGTGCCGCCGATTGCCAATCGTGCACCTCTCCCGCTGGCGACTATCCCAGTGCCAAACCAGAACTCATAACGATGTAGCAGAAGGGCGCCCACATCAAGATGGAGTCGATGCGGTCAAGCATGCCACCGTGCCCGGGGAAGATCGACCCCATGTCCTTCACACCCAAGTCACGCTTCAGAAGCGATTCCGATAGGTCGCCCACCGTCGAGCACACGACGGCCAAAGCGGCAAGCAACACCGCCAAATACCAGGGGCGATGTAGGCCGAGTGTGACCAGTAGTACGGCGATCACGAGGGCAAGTGCAAGTGAGCCGACGAAGCCCTCCCAAGATTTCTTTGGGGAGATGGAGGGACTCATCGGGTGCTTACCCCACAGCACGCCGGCCGCCCATCCGCCGGTGTCGTTGGCAACCGGCATGAGGATGAGCAATGCCACCATCCAGCCCGGCTGCGGCAGGTCGGCAAGTGCGACCGCGAAACACCCCAGCAGGGAGATCCATCCGAGTGTGAAGATTGAGGCCATGGCGTCGGCGGGCGTGCCACGGGCGCCGTCGAGAACACGCCAGACGAATACCGTTGCCGCAGCCAGCAAGAACGTGAGGAATCCCCCGGCCAGTCCGGATAGCCATGTGGCGACCACCATGGCCAGGGTTCCAACCCACATCGGGATAAGCGGAATGCGCAGCCCGCGATTCAGGAAGGCCCCTGCCGCCTCCCACAGGCCGATACACAGGGCCACGGCGACTAGCGCAACGAATATCTCAATGCGCACCAACACCGAGGCGGCAACCAGCGCGAGCAGCGCCAATGCCGTGGGTATTGCCGCCTTGAGATTGCGTCCTGCTTTCGACGTGGACTGCTCAGGCGGCGCGGGCGGATGCGGGGCCAGGCGCGCTAGCACACCCGGCCGAGATGACTTATGCACTCCCGGTCGCTTCCGTCAGACCTCGAGGAGTTCCTTTTCCTTGGTCTCCAGTATCTTGTCGACCTGATCAACAAAGCGCTTGGTCAGAGTTTCCAGTTCGGACTCGGCCCGCTTGACCTCATCTTCACCGGCCTCGCCGTCCTTCTTGATCTTGTCGAGGGATTCCTTGGCCTTACGACGTATCGCTCGTACCGAGACCCGGGCCTCCTCCGCCTTGGAGCGAGCCAGTTTGACATAGTCCTTGCGGCGCTCTTCGGTAAGCGGCGGCATGGAAATGCGCAGGACTGCGCCGTCGTCGGTGGGGTTGACTCCGAGGTCGGAATCGCGGATCGCCTTCTCGATGGCGGTCATGGCGGTGCGATCATACGGGGAGATTACAACGGTGCGCGCCTCGGGAATCGCGATTGAGGCCAGCTGTTGCAGCGGTGTGGGGGCACCGTAGTACTCCACCTGAATGGAGTTGAACATCCCGGCGTTGGCACGCCCGGAACGGATATGCCCGAATTCATCTCGGGCTACCTCGATGGCCTTCTCCATTTTCTCTTCGGCCTCGAGCAGTATCTCGTCGATCATGTCACTCTCCTGTTTCGTGCTTGTCTGCTGTGACAAGCGTACCGATCTTCTCACCTCGTAGCGCCCAGGTTACATTGCCGGGGTTCCCATGCCGAATACGCGCATGGCGAGGTTATTGTCCTGACACAGGGAGAATGCTGCCGCATCAACAACACGCAGCCCCTGTGCAAGTGCATCTTGGTAGGTCAGCCGGTCCAGTTTGACCGCGTCCGGATTGGTCTTCGGATCTGCGGTGTACACGCCGTCCACGCCATTCTTGCCTACCAATAGTTCGTCGCAGCGCAGTTCCAGGGCCCGCTGGGCGGCAACGGTGTCGGTGGAAAAGTACGGCATGCCTGCTCCGGCTCCGAAAACGACAACGCGGCCCTTCTCCAGGTGGCGGATTGCCCGCAGCGGAATGTACGGCTCGGCGATTTGCGTCATCTGAATTGCGGTCTGTACACGGCAGGGGGTTCCGGCCTGCTCCACGAAGTCTTGTAGTGCGATCGCATTCATGACCGTTCCGAGCATTCCCATGTAGTCCGCCCGGGCCCGGTCCATTCCGCGCTGTTGCAGTTCGGCACCGCGGAAGAAGTTTCCACCGCCGACGACGATCGCCACCTGCACGCCGTCCGCCACTGCGGAGGAGATCTCCGATGCAACCCGCGTGAGCACATCGGCATCAAGGCCGACCGCTCCCCCGCCGAACATTTCGCCGGACAGCTTGAGAAGGACGCGGCGCGTGCTGTCGCGATTGTGGTCTCCGATTAAATGGGGCGTTGCAGCGCTGTGTGCGTTCCGAAAACCGGTGCCATCACCGAGTGCAGAGGCCACTGCGATTCCTTTCTGTGAACTCCTCCGTTGAATTCCGGGCGGCGATCTCGCACGCGGCCGCAAGAAATGCCGATGCGGAGAGAACCATCGCCAGCCGGAAGCCATCTGGTCCATGTCCAAGAGTAGCAGTGTGGCGGCACAGTGGCAGCGTCAAGGCACTACGCCACATGGCGGGGCGGCGCGTGGCGGGCGGCACGCCAAGAATCTCCGCAAACACATCGATAGAAGGGGTACTCCGCCGCGAGGAGAGTCAGCGCGGCTACGCGGTGCAGCGTGGCGAAGTGGATCCGCGTGCAGAGCCAACGAGCAGCGTCACACGCGCCGGTCTTCACCAACGGGACATGCCGCCGCACGAAGAGCCAACACATCTACGGTTAGCGGCTCGTCCTCGCGCGAGAACAGGGGGCTTGGAAATTGGGGAGTTCTCCCCTGGCACCGACTTTTCCGCGGATATTCGCAGAAAAGTGCTCTGTGGCTGTAGTTTCGCGCCCTTTTCTTGTCGGAACCGGCTTTGACCATGGCACTACCAGCACGGAAGACCGGCTTCCGTGCCCGAATTGAAGGGAAAGATTATGAGCTTCAACCAGAACAACGGGGCGCAGAGCCATGACGGCTCGCTGCCGCGCCCCGGCTCTGCCTGGTCGGGATCCTATCCTGCCGCCACCCCACAGGGTGGTACGGCAGGCGCAGCGTACGACGCTGCTGCGGCAGGTGACGGAGCCTCGTCTCCTTATGGAGGTCCTCCTCCGGCGGGTGATGGAACCGCGTTGCCGAAGAAGCGCCGCTGGTACCGCTCCGGAAAGGTATGGGCAATTATCCTGGCTGCCGTCGTCGTGATCGGGGTCATCGGAAGCAGAGGGGACAGCGAAACCGCCACGCATTCTTCAACCACTCGGGCCACTTCAGCGAGCACCTCCGATGGCGGGCGCACGACTGCTGAGGAGTCACAGGAGGCGACTCCGTCGGAAGAAGCGACGGGCGAACCTGAGGCCCCTGCAGAAAGCGAGGCTCCGTCCTACGAGTCCATGCACTTTGAAGGGACGGGTGCCGACGTAATCACGGTAGATGGCCTGGACAACAGCATTCTCTGGGTGGCGCAGGCCACGCACAGCGGTTACTCCAATTTCGCGGTGTGGCCGGTGGACGCGTCGGGGCAGGACATCGACCTGTTGGTGAACGAGATCGGAAGCTACTCCGGTTCGCGCCTCCTCAATGCCGAGGGCGATCCGGCGGCCATCCGCATTGAGGCCGACGGCACGTGGAGCATTGACGTCATCCCCTACACCGATGCACCCGCCTGGGATATGGCGCAGCCGTACACCGGCCACGGTGACACGGTTGTACGGATCACCGGCGATACGGACTCGCTGACAACGGTCCATCTGACCCATGCGGGTCAGTCCAACTTCATCGTCATCGCCTACGACGACGGCGACTGGTTCTTCCCGCTGAATCTGATGGTCAATGAGATTGGCAGCTACGACGGCCGCACCGTACTGCCGAACGGGACGACGGTACTCGATATCATGGCCGACGGCGACTGGAGCATCACCGCTGAGTGAGCGCTAGCGCAAACTGGTTTTGAGGTCGGGGCTGGGCGGAATGCCTGGCCCCGGCCTATATTCAATGCGGTGGTAGCGGACGCTTTTTAGTCGCCAAGGTGGTAGTGCCCGGCTCTACAGTCGCTGAGTCTCGTTCGCATCCTTCGGCGCGGTCCCCTGACCTTGTTCGTCCGCACCGTGTTGTCTTTGTAGGCATCGCGTGTCGCCTTTGCAGATAATGAATTCCCGGACAGAATCTACGGTCTGCTTCTTGGCTCGGTTGGTGGAGTGATCTTCCTCAGATCCCTCAGTGGACGGAGACTTGGCTTCCGTGCTTTTGTAGCTCTCCGCTAGTTGGTCAAGAGACTGCTCAATTCGACGTTGAATTTCCCTGACCTTAAACTCCTCCTCCCTACGAATTCGCATGAAGATGTAATCCGTGGCAGAAGAGTTTCCCTTGCGGCGTCCGATTAGCCATCCGATCAGCCACAGGAGAAAATGCGACACTGCCAGCGCGCCGAGCCCTACCAGAATTTGTAGCCAGTGCCATCCGCTAGGCGCGCGGAATAACACGACCGGTGCCAAAACTCCAGCTGTTGCTAGTCCGAATAACCCGAGCATTATCCGCTCTTCAAACGTTTCTGGACTGGCGATGGACCTCAGGTCTCTATTCACACGCATGCACAGCCATTTGGCGCATGTCCAGCGCCAGAGCCCTGTAACCGCAATCGCAGAACAACCGAACCAGAACCATAACCAACCTGACCCACCGCTTGCATTTCCACCATTCAGAGGGGTAATTCCGCCCAGTATGCGTGCGACGATCACCGCCAACAATACGACGATCACCGCCAACAAAATGCAGCAAGCGCACCCTCGCTTCTGATCGGAACTGGTGCGGGCTGACGCGATCTCTTTGGCATTCGGGGACTGCCGGATCGGGCATGTGTCTAACGCCACTTTCACCAGCGACCACTCTGCGAAGACAGTTCCACTGAAGTAGGCAGCTCGATTGAGCATGGCACGCCCATCGATGAAATTGAAAAGTGAGACCACCGATGCAGCCACAACGTAGGCAAACAGGCCCGCAATCCACCCATCTGCCCGCTTATCCTGCAACGACACAAGGCAACACGGCACTAAAAGAAATACAACCGAAATAAGCCAGATCCAGAACACGAATTGGACATTTTGATTTGCAACCAACACCTCGTCACGCCTCGTAGGCATCTCCCTCGCAGGGGTCTCCCACTCGCCTCCGCCAGGATCGCTAATCGTCCAGTCTCCCGTTCGCACCCCTGCGTCGTCACATTTGTACCTAACGGGCATGTGATTCACGAGCCTCTCTATCGCGGCACGGAACTGCTCAATGCGCGCATATGGCTCCCTGCCCCGAACACGTAGAACCGCTGTAATCAACGTCATGGCGGTAAGACTCGATCCTACGTATGCAAGCAAGGCGGATGTTGGAACATACGCCCACAACTTTACCCAACTGATGAATTCGCAGAGAACCTGAGAATCACTCCTGCCGGAGTGGTTCCAGAGCGCGAGAATACCGAACCATAGCGCAACACCAAAAATCAAAGTAGCAAGATTATCCATTAGCTCATCTCTCAGCCGCCACGAACTCGAGTTCAGGAAGCTATTCTCGGCGAGAGGCTTCGTTCCCTTCCAGTCATATGACGGCGGGACTCCATCACGTGAATCGTAGATTTTGTCGATAGTCGTGGCGCCATCCCCGCTCCCTTGCTTTCGAGTCCGCAATACGTTAATAAGCCCTTCCGCCAGTTCCCGTGTTGTAACCTCAATCGGCCCCTTTGTATCGTCAGCAGGTTCTTCGCCGTCTGCCGTGAAGGACATCGCTGCTCTTCCCTTCGATTGTCAACGGTGACGTGGCACTGCGCTGCGCCGTGCCGGAAGTGTTGATCAAGGCCCAGTATGGCAGAGGACATCTTAAAAGCCAAGTCACTTTAACAGATCTGCACCATGTGCCACGGCAACCGCCTACTGCGCAGTCTACGACGCCAGATCCTTTCCGCGTCTTATGCAGCCCCGTGGTACCTGCTTACTCCACCCACACCCCGGAGCTTCCGCGCCGGTGGGAGCCGACCAGATGGGTGTCCACAATTCCCGCCGCTTCCATGAGCGCGAACGCCGTCGTCGGGCCAACGAATGAGAAGCCGGCACGTTTCAATGCGCGTGCCATGGCAACCGATTCCGGGGACGTGGTCGGCACCTCGGCCATGGTGCACGGCCGCGGCGTCGCCTCCGGCTTGAAGGACCACAGGAACTCAACCAGTCCGCCCTCTTCGCGGAGCCGAATCGTCGCCTGTGCATTGTTGATCGTCGCTTCGATTTTGCGGCGATTACGAACGATTGACGGGTCTGCCAGCAGCCGGGCGACGTCGTCGTCGGTAAACCCGGCAACTACGTCCGGTTCAAAATTCGCGAAGGCGCGGCGGAAATCCTCGCGTTTGCGCAGAATCGTCACCCAGGACAGCCCGGACTGGAAGACCTCCAAGCTGAGACGTTCAAAAAGCCCGCGCTCGCTGCGCACCGGCATTCCCCACTCGGTGTCGTAATACTCGCGCAGCAACGGGTCCGACGCAGCCCACACCGGGCGGGCCAGGCCATCCTCACCGATGACTAGGTCACTTACATCGCTCATCAGAACTCCCGCTTCGTTCATTTGGCCCTGTCCCGCTAACGTACCATGCGGCTTATCCGTTCCCGCCCACACACCACCTACGCATCCCTCTGCGTGGCCCTGTTCCCGGGAAAGCCGCCGAACGTGTCAAGATAGACCCATGCGAGGGATCATGACTGTTACCGGGTTGGACCACACAGGGATTATTGCCGCCGTCTCCACGGCGTTGGCGGAGCAGAATGCCAACATCACCAATGTGTCGCAGACGCTCATGGGCGACTACTTCACCATGATCCTGCAGGTCGACTTCGACGAAACGCAGACCCCGCTGGCGCAGCTACAGGAACTCATGGCTCAGGTTGGTGAGGCGCAGGGGCTGGAAATCCGCATCCAGTCCGAAGCCATCTTCAACGCCATGCATCGGCTCTGAGCACGGAGACACCATGGCAATGGACACCGCAGAGAACATTCTCGAAACCATCCACATGATCCGCGAGGATCGCCTCGATATCCGAACCGTCACCATGGGCATCTCTCTGCTCGACTGTGCCGACGCCGACGGCGAGCGCGCCCGCGAACGCTGCCGGGAACGTATCGTCACCCGCGCCGCCTACCTGGTATCAACCTGCGAGGAAATCGAGGCCGAACTCGGCATCCCTATTATTAACAAGCGCATCTCCGTCACCCCCATCGCACTGGTGGCCGCCGCCTCGCGCGAACGTGATCTCACGCCCTGGGCCGCAATGCTCGACGACGCGGCCAAAACCGCCGGTGTCGATTTCATCGGCGGTTTTTCAGCGCTGGTGGAAAAGGGCAGCACCACCGGCGACGAGGCATTGATGGAGTCCATTCCGCAGGCCCTTTCCACCACGGATATCGTCTGCGCCTCGGTGAATATCGGCTCCTCCCGCGTCGGCATCAACATGGACGCGGTCGCTCGGATGGGCGCGGCCATCAAAGAAAGCGCGCAGGCCACGCCGAACGGCCTGGGGGCCGCCAAGTTGGTAGTCTTCGCCAACTCGGTTGGCGATAATCCGTTCATGGCCGGGGCTTTCCACGGCATTGAGATGCCCGACTGCGTCGTGTCGGTCGGCGTGTCTGGGCCGGGCGTGATCAAGCGTGCCATCGATGAAGCCGCCGGGCTACCTTTCGACGCCCTGGCCGAAACGGTGAAAAAGGCCGCCTTCAAGGTGACCCGTATGGGTGAATTGGTCGGCACGATGGCCGCCGAACGGCTGGGCGTGCGCTTCGGGATCGTGGACCTTTCGCTTGCGCCCACTGCGGAGGTCGGCGATTCGGTAGCCCGCGCGTTGGAAGCAATGGGCCTGGAACGTGTGGGGGCACACGGCACCACAGCCGCGCTAGCTCTGCTCAACGACGCCGTGAAGAAGGGCGGCCTCATGGCCTGCTCGCGCGTGGGCGGCCTCTCCGGCTCCTTCATCCCGGTTTCAGAAGATGAAGGCATGATCGAAGCCGCAGCGCTGGGGGCGATCTCCCTGGAGAAGCTGGAGGCGATGACGGCAATCTGCTCGGTGGGCCTGGATATGGTCGCCATTCCGGGTGATACTCCGGCCGCGTCCATCGCGGGCATGATTGCCGACGAGGCAGCCATCGGCGTGATGAACCACAAGACCACCGCGGTGCGAATCATCCCCGCACCGGGAACGGTTGAGGGCGACGTCGTCGAGTTCGGCGGGCTGCTGGGCAAGGCACCAGTGATGGCGGTCAGCCCCTACTCCTCCGAGGCTTTTATGGCGCGCGGCGGAATCATCCCGGCCCCGTGCACGGGTTTAAGAACTAGCAGAGGTTCTTGAGTC
Source organism: Actinobaculum sp. 313 (assembly GCF_003073475.1). Classification (GTDB taxonomy): domain Bacteria; phylum Actinomycetota; class Actinomycetes; order Actinomycetales; family Actinomycetaceae; genus Asp313. The sequence continues at coordinate 1,792,047 of NZ_CP029033.1, forward strand.
GCATATCTGCGCCGAATGCCATAGTTTATCGTGCCCCTATGCGCGCCGCCGCTCGACTGGCTCAACTCCGCCATCTCCTGGTCGTCCACCAGCAGATACGGTACAAGTTGAGACACTTTGGGTTCTATCTCAACCCTTGGTCTTCGGACACCGGCGTCGCGCATAATGATTGAGACTTCTTATGCCACCAGCGATGATGGCCAGATGTCTAGAAGGGAATGCACGCGATAATGTCCGAGGCAGACGCAGACAACGATCACAGCGCCGCACCACGTCTCAAGTCCGACTATGCATTGTGGCTAGGCGCATCAACCTCAGATATGCTCGGGCGCTCACTCTGCAACATAGCGCTGCCGTATGTGATCGTCTCCCTCACCGGCTCCACTGGCAGCGCGGGTTTGGTCGAGACCGTCGGAATGGTCGCATACCTGGCCGTCACACTGTTCGGCGGCGTCGTTGTAGACCGGATTGACCGGCGACGAGGAATGTACGCACGCGGCCTATCTGGTGCGGTTCTATGGCTCGCTCTCGCACTGCTGCTTGTATCCGGGATGCTGAGACTCTGGCATGTCTTTGTGATCGTGGTGGCCATCCGTGTGTTGGACGGCCTGTTCGGGATGGCGGACAATGCGGCGTTACGTTCAATCGTCACTGACGACGTCGCCTTTACCCGTGCAGTCTCTATCAACCAGGCCCGGAATGCTGTGGTCAGGATAGGCGGCGGTCCACTGGGCGGTTTCCTGTACGGCATTGTTCATGCGCTACCATTCTTTGTTGCATCAGTCCTGCTTGCTCTTCTCGCCCTGCTAGCAAGACTGATTCGCGTAGATCTGCGACCCCCGCAGCCGAGCGAGCATAATCAGAGCCAAGACCCTGACCAGCCTTCCAAGCGGTCTCCGCAAGGCGATGACCACACAGCGAGCGCCGTTCGGCCAGAGAGCGGCTGACAGGTTCGCAGAGTCTTCACCGACATCGCGGACGGTTTCCGCTTCATCTGGAATGAACCGGCAATGCGAGCGAGCCTGCTGATTCTCATGCTTGTCAACACCGGCTTCGCTTTTACCTTGAACTCGGCGAGCTACCACCTCATTCGTTCCGGGTACTCGGCCTTCCAGCTGTCCCTTTTGGAGGCCCTATATGCGGTCCTCATGATTATCGGCTCCGCTCTGGCAAGTCGTTTTATACAGCGCTTACGCGCGGGCCGAGTACTAGTGGCCACATTTCTCGTAATGTTTGGGATTTCCGCCGCCTCAGCGGTTAACCACACGTACGTCGCATTACTCGTCTGGCTCGCGTTGTATGGTCTAGTGTTTCCCTTCGTCGCATCCGTGATGCAGGGTTATGCCTTCTCCACCACGCCGGGAGCACTGCAAGGCCGCGTTAACTCAGTACTCGCGATGAGCGAGCTACTGTTGACGGCGTCTGTTCCCGCTATCACCGGTGTGCTTGTCCAACAGGGATACGCCACGCCCTCTTTCGGTCTGGGCGCTCTCATTGCAGGACTGGCAGTGTTGGCCCTATTGGCTAGCCGCAGCTTACGGACGCTGGGTAAGCCGTCGCAGTGGCATGCCGATTCTCCCGTCAGCGACGACAATAGCGTATGAGTGCAGTTTCCTCACGTTCTCGCATGCAGGCATTCCTAGCCAGCCTACCTGCAGATTCAGACGCGAACTCCGTTGTGGAAGCTGGCCTGTTGGAAGCCGTAAATGTCGGCATATCGACGCTACCCGAGGCCCGCATCGGGTAGCGCTCTGAGGCCGACTATTCACCGCAAACTACGCGATCTGAGATTAAGGGTGAAGCGTGTTGGTAGGAAAAGCCTGCGCCCTGCGCCATTAGCTCGCGTTGGACCTGTGCAGTTTCCCGTAAGCGGCCTAAGCTTTGGCCCGTGATAACGGTATCGCGCTGAAAGCCGTAACCGGGCACCTTATCCCTCCTGCGATGTCAGAATTCCGCCATGCCCTGCCCGTGTTAGCGGTGTCCTGTGCGGTCCTGTCCGCAGTCACGGCCTCTGCCTGCTGGAGCGAGTGATGGGAACTTGTCCAAATCCCGTCCAAACGAAAGCCGCCCAGTTGAGGGGAGCCGCGAAATCCGCGAGATTCCGCCACTTCTTAAGTGGAACCAATCAAGTTTTCGTTCGTTTGGACGGGATTTGGACATCGCCCAAGCGACTTCACTTCGAAACGACTCCCGAACGCCTAGCTCGGACGCCCAAACTGGCAACTGCAACTTCCCCGAAGCAGCACTGGTCCTGTTCTTGGGTGGCAGCGCCATTTGCTCCGCGCGGAACACGAACAACCTGCGTACTAGTGGTGTGAAGTTGCCGGTACAACTTGCCCGCGCACAACGCGAGAGGCCTGAGTGCTGGTGGTGTGAAGTTGCCGGTACAACTTGCCCGCGCACAACGTGAGGGGCCCGAGCGCCGAATCTGTCTCGAAGTTGCCGGTACAACTTGCCCGCGCACAACTCGAAGGGCCCAAGCGCCGAATCTGTTGCGAGTTACCGGTGTAACCTGCTCCACGCACAACGCAAAAGGCCCCGCACCTTGCGGTACGGGACCTTTCCAGCGCGTCATGCCCGAAGGCGGTTCGCGCCGCATTATTCAGCTCTTTGCGCATTCCACGCGCTCGTTATCCCGCGAGGTGCATCGTGTGCCAGCAATCGCTGCACGAGTCCTTGCGGAGCGCGAGCGCTCGGCGGTACCTCACTCAGAGGCGCCCACGCGGATACGGACGAAACCGGTGACCTTGCCGCCAGACTGCTTGACAACCTCGCTGACCGGGGTCTTCGGATCGCGGGCGTAGCCCTGCTCCAGCAGCACCGCCGACTTATAGAAGCCATTCATACGGCCCTCGACGATCTTCGGCACGGCCTTCTCCGGCTTACCCTCGGCGATGGTTGTCTCGGTTGCGATGCGCTTCTCGCTTTCCACGACCTCAGCCGGGACGGATTCGCGATCCAGGTAGCTGGGGCTCAGCGCAGCCACGTGCACGGCGATGTCGTGGGCGATGGGGCGCCAGCGGCGTCGGTTGCAACCAGCACGCCAACCTGCGGAGGCAGATCGGGGTTCGTGCGGTGCATGTACGCCTCCACATGCTCGCCCTCCAGCACGCTGATATGCGATACCTCAAGCTTCTCGCCGATGATGGCGATCATGCCCTCAATACGGTCCTTAACCGTGCCCTCACCGAGGGAGGCGGCCAGCAGCGTCTCCACATCGGTGGCCTCCGAAACGACGGCGGCTTCGAGGATCTCCTCGGCCATGGCGATGAACTTCTCGTTCTTCGCCACGAAATCGGTCTCGGCGTTGACCTCAACCAGCACACCGCGCTGGCCGGAATCGGTATCGCGAACGGCGGATGCAACCAGACCGTTAGAGGCGGTGCGGCCTTCACGCTTCGACACCGACTTCAGGCCCTTGACGCGGATGATCTCCTCCGCCTTAGCGGCGTCGCCGTCCGCCTCGGTGAGGGCGTTCTTCACGTCCAGCATGCCGGCACCGGTCTTATCACGCAGTGCCTTAATATCGGCAGCCGTGAAATTTGCCATGGGTTAATGCTCCTTTATTTTGACTGCGATCGGGATCTTGCCGCGAATCAGGCCTGCTCGGCAGGTGCGTCAGCGGCCGCGGATGTTGCGGGAGCCTCGGCGGCCTCTTCCGCAGGGGCGGCCTCTGCAGCGGCTTCCTCGGAGGCTTCGCTTGCGGACTCAGCGGCTTCCGGAGCCGCGGCAGTCTCGGGGGCCTCAGGCGCTGCGGCGGCCTCGGGAGCCTCCGCTGCATCGCTCGGCGCAGCCTCGCTGGCTGCCAGCATCTCGCGCTCCCATTCGGGCATGGGCTCTTCGGCGCTGTCTGATCCAACACCACTGCCGCGAGCCATCAGGCCATCGGCGACGGCGTCGGCAACCACGCGGGTCAGCAGCGAAACGGCACCGATGGCGTCGTCATTGCCCGGAATCGGGTAGGTGACCTCGTCGGGGTCACAGTTGGTATCGAGGATTGCCACGATGGGCAGGCCGAGCTTATTCGCCTCGGACACAGCCAGGTGTTCCTTCTTCGTGTCCACAATCCACACTGCGGAGGGCACCTTGGACATATCGCGGATTCCGCCCAGGGTGCGCTCCAGCTTCTCCTTCTCGCGCCGCATCATCAGCAGTTCCTTCTTCGTGCGGCCAGCCGAAGCGACGTCGTCGAAGTCGATCTGCTCCAGTTCCTTCAGGCGCTGCAGGCGCTTGTGAACGGTAGAGAAGTTGGTAAGCATTCCGCCAAGCCAGCGCTGGTTCACATACGGCATACCAACGCGCTCTGCCTGCTCACGAATGGCTTCCTGCGCCTGCTTCTTCGTGCCGACGAAGAGGATGGTGCCACCGTGGGCGACCGTCTCCTTCACGAAGTCGTAGCTGCGATCAATATCGGTGATCGTGCGCTGCAAGTCAATGATGTAAATCGAGTTGCGCTCGGTGAGGATGTAACGCTTCATCTTCGGGTTCCAGCGGCGGGTCTGATGCCCGAAGTGGACGCCGGCTTCAAGCAGCTGGCGCATGGTAACGACTGCCATGGTCGTCCTTTCTCAAGCGCACGCCGAAGCGTGCTATGGGTTGCTGTGCACGGCGGGATTGCCGAGCACCCTAGTGTTCACGACGACGCCGCCCCGTTGCCGGGGACCTTGGCTATCGCGCCGCAGCCATGCCACGGTTTTGAACACGCGAAGTCGACCAGTTCAAAACTGGCCGCCTCATGAGTTTAGCGGAAAAGCGCCGTCTTAAGCCACTGTGGGAGCCTCGGTGAGCGGTGGGCTTGGCAACAGGATGCCAGGGATAGCAACGGCCTGCGGCGATACAGCTCTCCACAGCCGCGTCTATGTCGTTCCCTTCCACAGGCGGAAGCCCGGGGTTTCCTCTATTGCTCCGCCCATGAAGACTCTCCCTATGAGAAGCAGACTGTCAGCACTTAGTATCGTGAGCCTTTTGTCGCTCTTCGCCGCAGCCGTACTGCCTGCTGCGGCCGGAACCCGTGAGCATACCGCAGCGACCCATGATGCTGCGGTATACACCGTAGCCTTCCCAGCGGCGAGGGCCACATCCTCTCCCAGTACCATCACCTCCGGCGAGCTGCCAACCACCGAGCGAGCGGAGACCGCATATGACTGGCCATCCGGTCACGAGGTACCGGTGCTCCGCGCATTCAGCCCTCCCGCACAGCGCTGGCTCTCCGGGCATCGCGGCGTTGACCTGGCATTGAATGAGGGAGACACGGTTTACGCCGCGGGAGCCGGGAGCGTTGTGTATGCGGGAAGGCTCAATGATCGCAATGTCATTTCGATCGAGCATTCCGGGGGTTTACGCACGACCTACGAGCCGGTGGCGCCCACGGTGAAACGTGGCGATCACGTGGAGTGCGGCGATCCCATAGGAACGGTGGAGGGTACACATTGCGGGCCTTTTGCCTGCCTGCATTGGGGAGCGAAGTACTCGGACGATCGCTATATCGATCCACTATCACTGCTGCACAAAAAGGTGATCAGGCTGTGGCGATAACGTCCCGTGCTTGCCGGGTGCTTGCCGGGCCTCCCGGCGTTATCGCAACCTTCCAATGGGTACAGTCCCAACCTGCGGGGGAAAGATGTGCGGAGTTGTTACCTTGACCATGTGCCGCCTGCACAGTCCCGACCTGCGAGATGGCTTTTCATGACTCACACGGCAAGTGACGCGTCGGCCAGCACAGTCCCGACCGGCGGGAAGGCTTTGGTGGTTTCGTCCGACGAGTTCTTGAATGAGTCACGCGGCCTTGCCGTCGAGGCCGACGACGCCGGGCAAGGCGGCCTTCCACAGCCCGGTTACCATCCTCGCGATTCCTAAAACGTCGGTCTCGGTATGGCGATCTCCGCTGGAGCGGCAAAGTCAAGAAAGCCTCCACAGCTGGAGAGTAATAGCCGGCGAGGATTAAGCGCGCGGGTGGGCCTGGGTGAAAGCGGAACGCAGACGCTCCGCACTGACATGGGTGTAACGCTGAGTGGTGGAAAGCGAGGCGTGCCCGAGGATTTCCTGCACGGTACGCAGGTCGGAACCGCCTTCCAGCAGGTGGGTCGCAGCTGAGTGGCGCAAGTCGTGTGGCGAGATGTCCGGCACTCCTGCCTCCGCGGCCAGGCGATGAACAATGTGCCGCAGCGTACGCGGGTCAAGGCGTTTGCCATGCACGCCCAGGAACAGTGCCTTCGTCGGTTCTTTCAAGAAACTCGCCCTCACCTCAAGATAAGAGCTGATCGCCCGCATGGCGGGAACACCGTAGGGCACAACGCGTTCCTTGTTTCCCTTTCCGACCACTCGTACCGTCGAATCCGCACCCAGGGAGTCGACATCCAGCGAGCACAACTCGCTGATACGCAACCCGGAGGCGTAGAGCAGTTCCAGGGCGGCGGCGTCGCGAAGATGTTCCGGTGTGCCATCGAGGGAACGATCATGCACGTAGCTCATGAGTTCTCGTGCTTGCTGCTGCGTTAGCACATGGGGCAATTCACTGTCGGCACGCGGAGCCTTCAGGCGCCCTGCCGCGTCTACACGCGTATAGCCGCATCGATGCAACCAGGAGCTGAAAGTACGGATTGAGGCCGAGTGCCGTGCCAAGGATGAGCGCGCCTGGCCGGAGGCCTGCAACTGGGCAAGCCATGCCCTGACGTCAGCCAACTCCAACTGCGAAAGGTCGAGGGGATCGGCGGGATCGACTCCCGCCAGGTCGGCCACGAACTCCAGAAGAGACCGCGCCTCGTACACATAGGCGGCAATCGTATGTTCCGAGAGTCCGCGACGCAGGCGCAGTTCGCCGGCATACTCGTCAAGCACGCCGTCGATCAGAATCCCTGTCGCCATGCCTCCAGCCTAAGCCAGGCTGGTTCACGCCTTCACGCTCGCCACACCGGGGCATCGTCAAACCGCGGTACCGGGGGCATACTCCTCACACCGGCGCATTATCAAATCCACCGCACCGTAGCAGCATCAAGCCACACCACCGCAACACCATCAAACCCGCCATACCGGGGTCAAACTCCCCACGCGGGCACACCATTAAATCCACCGCACCGTAGCAGCATCAAGCCACACCACCGCAACACCATCAAACCCGCCCTGCCGCAGCACAGCCGACGCCCCTACAGATTGCGCTGGAATCAGACTTCTTCCACCGCCTCACCACCGGCGTGGTTCACGTACCGAGGCATCACTCAACGCGTTGGCCGCGCCAAACGCCAGAGACCGTCGACGTTCTCAGCCACGCCAGCGACTTCCAGCATGCCCAGTCCGCGCAAAGTTTCACCTATTGCCAGGCCTGCCGTCGTCGCTATGCTCTCAACACCACAAGCTCTCTTCACCGGCAAGGCATCGCGCACCCGCACCGCAAGCGGGTCACCGGCCATGGCATCGTCAACCCGTTGCCCGTTGGCCGCTTGCCGCCTGTCCGATGCCGTACTTTTCGCCCCTCGGGCAAGCTTCTGGACACCAAACAAACCTCCCACCAGCTCAAGAATCTCCTCCACGTTCGTCACGCAGGTCGCGCCCGCGCGCAGCAGGCGGTGGCATCCTGCCGAGTGCACAGAGGTCACCGGGCCGGGAACAGCCCCAAGCGGCCTGCCGATTTCCAGTGCGTGATGCGCCGTCGACAGCGCTCCGGAACGATGCGGCGCCTCCACGACGACGCATCCGCTCGCCAGAGCTGCAATGATCCGGTTACGGGCAAGGAATCGATGCCGTAAGGGTGAGGCTCCGGGAGGAGATTCTGATACAAACAATCCTCCGGCGGCGAGCACCTGGCGGAACAGTCCGGCGTTCGCCGCGGGATATGGCCGATCAACGCCGTTAGCCATGACGATGATCGTATCCCCGCCGGCCGCGAGCGCTCCCCCGTGAGCGGCGGCGTCGATCCCGAATGCGCCGCCGGACACCACGCCTATTCCACGCTCTGCCAGTTCGAAGGCCAAATTACGAGCGAGGGACAACCCGTAGTCGGTCGCATCCCGTGACCCGACAATAGCCACACCGGTGCCAGCGAGAAGATTCACGTTCCCCTGGCACCACAGCCCTAGGGGGCGAACCGCATCAAGATCATCGAGTTGCTGCGGCCACAACGGGTCACCCGGCATCACGAAAGCCCCCAGCGCGGCGATCCGATCAGCATCATGATCGAAGGCCGCATCGTCAAGGCGGTGACTCCATCGACCCACCGCCTGCTGCAGCCGCGCATCGCAGGGTTGGCCCTTCCCCACCACTTCGCGCAACCAGTCGAGGGCGGCCGCATAGCCCAGATTCGAGGTGAGTGCAACGGCTGCGGCATCTTCTCCCTCCGCTATACGGGTCCACGCCATTGCGGCCCGACGCTCGCGGGAAACCGCGGTAGCCTGCCCCGCCTCATACTGCCCCGCTTCAGACCGCTCCGCAGACTCATACTGCTCCGCAGAGTCCCTATGCCGCTCCATAGAATCCTCCCCTTAAGCGATACGTGAACGCCTGGTGAAAGTCGCCTTGATCTGGCGAATCATGGCCTGCCAAGTCGGCAATGGTCCAGGCCAAACGGAAGACCTTGTCGACGGCGCGCATGGTAACCTCCCCTTGCGCGAGAGCCCGGTCCAGATCGCGCACCACAGCCTGCGGCACATCCACGTGACGCCGCAGCCACGTACCCGGAACCTGCGCGTTGCGTGTCCACGGAGTACCCGCCAGGCGCCTGCGCTGCCTCTCCCGCGCCCGGAGCACCCTCTCCGCCACCCGGGCGCTCGGTTCAGGCTCCCCCGCCATGGCCAGAGCTGCTCGCGAGGGCCGATGCAGTACAACATTCAGGTCAAAGCGATCCAATAGCGGTCCGCCGATCCGGCGGAAATAGTCGCGCCGTTCACGCACCGAGCATGTGCATTTGCCCGGCCCGTCCAAATACCTGCCACAGCGGCAAGGATTTGCCGCGCCAATGAGTTGAAAACTCGCCGGGAAAGAGACCGTGGCTCGGGCGCGGTGTATCTCCACGCGTCCAGACTCCATCGGTTGGCGAAGTGCCTGTAGGGCGTGGGTGGAGAACTCCGGAAGTTCGTCGAGGAACAGCACGCCACGGTGCGCACGCGAAGCCGCTCCAGGGCGTGGTACGGACCCGCCACCCACCAGTGCAACCGCGCTGGCCGTATGGTGCGGCGCGGCAATGGGAGGCACGTGGCTGATTCTTCCGGTGAAATCGCCAGTCACCGATGCAATGGCGGCAACTTCCACCGCCTCATCGGTGCTCAGAGCCGGGAGAATACCCGGAAGGCGGCAGGCCAGCATCGACTTGCCAATTCCGGGCGCACCCGTCATCAGCAGATGGTGTCCGCCGGCCGCCGCAACTTCCAGGGCCCGCCGCGCCTCCACTTGGCCGCGTACATCACATAAGTCAGGCAATGACTCGGTAGCGGCCTGGGATTCAGAGTATGGCACCGGCTCCTTGGGAATACCTGAACAGGTGACTCCGGCGGCAACAGCCAATTGGCTCAAATGCCAGACCTCCGTTGCTGGCACATGCGCCAGCTCAGCCTCCCCGCCGCTTCCCCACGGAACGATCATGCGCTGTGCCTGTTCTCGGTGTGCGGCCAGAGCCGCGGGAAGAACGCCGCGCACCCGCCGCACGGACCCATCCAGGCCCAGCTCACCCAACAGATAGGTACCCGATTCGCTGGACCGTCCACCCATGGCGCCGAGAATCGCCACCGCGATCCCCAGGTCAAATCCTGTTCCAGTTTTCGGCGTGTCGGCGGGCGATAGGTTGACGGTCAGTCGTGCTGAAGGGAAGGTGATCCCCGATGCCGCAAACGCAGCTCGCAGGCGCTCCCGCGATTCGGACACTGCGGTATCCGGCAGCCCGACGATGGTGAACGATGGCAGCCCAGAAAGGATGGCCGCCTCAATCCGTACCGGATGCCCTTCCACCCCCACCACCGACATCGCCTGTGCCACGCCGATTATCATGCGATGTCCTCGATATGAGTGAGAGTCCATGTGCCCTCGCGGTGAACGGTGATTGCGACCAGATCCACGGCGAGATGCGGCGCATGGATCTGCTGGTCGGCAATCCACTGCACCAGCAACCGCCGCAAACGCGCGAGCTTTTCCCGCGATATCGCCTCAACTGCCGACACGCGGGAACCTGCGTGCCGTGTTTTCACCTCCACAGCGACGACGGCGTGGCGCTGCGGATCGGTACACACGAGATCGAGTTCGCCACTGCGGCAGCGCCAATTCCTACCATGAACCGTCCAGCCACGAGCGGCCAGCTCATTCGCGGCAATGGATTCACCCCACTGCCCCAGTTCGCGCGGCGTGAGCCTCTCAACCGACGCCGTCGCAGTCGGATCCCTCAGAGAACCATCATCGGCACGCTCCGAGGAACTGCGCGCCGATTCTGTTAATGACATCCCATATGATTCACTGCTCATGAGACAAGCCAAGCGTGCATGGTCCTGTATCTCTACGCCGGTGGCTATCCTGGGATAGTTAGCTCATTTCGTTCCCTGTGGAGATCTCGCTCGCAGCACACGCGTAGACGAAAGCTTGACGTCAGTATCGCGCTTGACACCAGTCTCCTGGTTGAGGCTGATCGCGCGAGAACGGAACAATGAACACATCACCGCCCCAAAACATTGATGCACATGGACCAAATCATCACCATGGAACACGGCAGGATACGCGAAACCGGCACCTTCAACGAACTCGTCACAACCGATGGACCATTCGCACGCCTCGTCAAAGACTCCCGCGAATAACCAACACCCAGACGCCTTATCGGGCCAGTTGAGATCTAGGCCCACCTGCCCTCTCGGAGTCGCCGCCCCGATTGCCTTCCCGGTCCAGTCACCATCTCGGCCCGGTTAGGCTCGCGGCCAAGTCACCGTTCGGGCTGGAGTTACCCTCTTAGCCCGGTTGCCCCTACTCCGGCAAGTCGAGTTCGCGGGTGATGTCCTGCTTGTTGAGCTCTTCGACATTCACATCCTTAAAGGTGACCACCCGCACCGAGCGCACGAAACGCGAGGTGCGGTAGATATCCCACACCCACGCATCAGACAGATTGACTTCGAAAAACACGTCTCCTCCGGACGACGCACGGACCTTCACGTCGACGTCGTTGGCGAGGTAGAAGCGACGCTCCGTCTCCACTACGTACCGGAAGATCTTGACGACGTCGCGGTATTCGCGATAGAGGGCAAGCTCCTGTTCGGCTTCGTACCCTTCGATGTCACTCATTCATCCTCCTTGTGTGAAAGCTCCAATTGGGAAGGCTCTGGTTGTGAGACCGCTGGTTGTATGCGCCCCGCCTCAGAGGGTTCGAGGGGCGAGGGCTCCGATTGGGAAAGACCTGGCAAACGCCACGATACGCGGTGTTGCGGCGAAGTGCCCAACTCCCGCAAAGCTGCGATATGCGCGGGCGAGGCGTAGCCCTTGTTTCTTGCCCAATCGTAGCCTGGATGCTGCGTATCAAGCGTGACCATCAACGCGTCCCGCTCCACTTTCGCTGCCACCGAAGCCGCCGCGATCACAGCGCAAGACGCATCGCCCTTCACCTTGGTGAGGACGGGAAGGTCAGGCAGTAACGGCGCCGCATCGAAAAGGGGCGCATCCGTCCACCAATTCACATTGCCGTCAAGAAGCACGGCCAACGGCCTGTGCCCCGCCGCGATCAACGTCGAGAGCGCATTGGCAGCGGCATGGCGCAAGGCCGCCATGATTCCCTCGCGATCAACAACATCCGGACCAGCGTGCCCGACAGCAACATCCACCGCCCACTGCCTGCACAGCGGTGCGAGCCTGGTACGAGCTGCAGCGCTCAATTGCTTGGAGTCGCGCAGGCCGACGGGAAAGTCGTCTGAGGTACCTGAACCGATAAGTGCGATTCCCACGCTGACCGGTCCTGCCAACGCACCTCGACCAACCTCATCGACGCCCGCTACTAGTGCATCTTCACCGGCACGTTCACGAACACGGGCCAGCAGCGCCAGCTCTTCCTCACGGGTCGGGGTGATAGGGATGCCATCTCCTTTTGCTCTAGTGGTTATGCTCTACTGGTCCGCAACCGCCTATTTGACACCGTCGGTTACCTGACTGAGTTGTTAGTTATCAGGGACCTGCGCAAAGACGTCGGAGGCATCTTCCAACCCTCCCGCATGGGAGAAAGGATAGAAAACCGCCCACACTCTGCCCACAACGTTATCAACCGGAACGAAACCATCACCCGTCTGACTCTGGTGTGCCCGCGAGTCGCGCGAGTTGGAACGATTATCGCCCATGACCCATAACTCGCCCTCCGGAACGGTCACCTTGAACTCCTGCAACGAAGGCGCCATGCCCTCATCCAGATAGGTCTCCTCGATCTCCACACCGTTGACCATGAGATTGCCATCGGCACTGCAACAGCTCACCGTGTCGCCGCCCACACCAATAACTCGTTTGACCAGGTGCTGGCCCGCGTCGCCGGGAAGCAGGCCGACCGCTTGGAGGGTACGCGACCCCCAGCGCTGCCAGGCTGGTCTAGTGTCTTCGGTCTTGTCGAGCCATCCCCCAGGATCAACGAATACGACGACATCGCCCCGGTGAATGTCCTCCTCGTCCGTCGCCATCCGGTTGACTACGATCCGGTCGCCGGTCATCAGAGTTGTTTCCATGGAGCTGGAGGGCACGTAGAAAGCCTGCAGAAAGAACGTCTTAATTACGACGGAAAGCAGCAGGGCCGCCGCAACGATTGCGACGAACTCGATAAGTGAGCGGGTACGAGACGATTTCTTCTCGGCCGTTGTCTCAGCTTCCTCGTCGCGGATATCCTCCGGATCCCGCGCTGCGGAATCCTTGGACTCTTCAGAGGACGTGCGTGCCCGCGTCTCCGCCCTCTCGGCCGCTGCTTCACCTGTACCGCCTTTGCGTTGGGCGTTGCCTCCTTTGGGCGGGAACGACGGAGGCATTTGCTCCGCTACCCGCTCCAGAGCGGCCGCCTCCTCTAGGCCCTCTGACTGGGCCAGCTGCGAATCACGGGCAACAGGAGAATCGCTGGCAGCATTACCTGCCGCCAGTCTTTGGGAACCGGGGACGTTCCTTGCGTCCTCGGCGTCCGCCTGACCGGCGTCGTGATCTGCCGCCATTCCTGCTCCTTGCTGCGGCCCGCCTGCTTATGTGCGGGCACTCGTTGTCTCATCGGGTTAGCACCCGCCTAGAATGTTAGCCAAAAAGTCAGGCCCGCCGCGATTGCGACGGGCCTGTTAGGAATATTGACCAGAATGTGATCGATGCCAGGCTCAATGCCAAGCCTTACTCTGATCGCCGCATTCCGGCTGAAGAAGTTCAGTTCTCTTCGCGGCGTTCCTTTACCTTTGCGGCCTTACCGTGACGCTCGCGCAGGTAGTACAGCTTCGCACGCCGAACATCACCGCGGGTGACGACCTCAATGGACTCAATGGACGGTGAATGGACCGGGAACGTCCTCTCCACACCGCAACCAAAGGAGACCTTACGCACGGTGAACGCCTGCCGGATGCCAGAACCGTTGCGAGCGAGCACAACACCCTGGAATGCCTGCGTACGCGTGCGATTGCCTTCGACGACTCGCACGTTGACACGGACGGTGTCGCCTGCCCGGAACTCGGGAACGTCGTCGCGAAGCAGCGGAGCCTCGACGAAATCGAGAGTTTGCATTGTATTCTCTTCCTTCCGCCCGTGCGCGCAGGTCACAAGCGTAATCGGGGCGGTTTCCCGCCGACCAATTGAAACTCGCCGGTACGCGGCCCCCTGCGGCAGGCTCTGCGTATTGTGACAGCGAGAAAGCCTCACAATTATGGCACACGTAGGCGACGAGCGAAAATAACGTCCGAGTTGTCCTGGTCACCCACTGCGAAGATGCGAGTGGAAACAGCGTGAAATCCAAGTTTCTTGTAGGCCTGCTGCGCGCGACGGTTGCCTTCGTTCGTTCCGAGCCAGATATAGGGCTCCGCGCCGGTGATCCGCTCCAGCAGCGCCCTGCGAGTGCCGTCCCACAGCAGTTCCTGTGCCCCGGAGCCGCGAGCATATCGGCGCAGATAGAATTTTGACAACTCTATGAGTTCACCACGGCGTGGAGTTCCCTCTACGACGGCGTCCACCGGCGCGCCTTCGTCTTCGCCCGCGACGCCGCCTTCATCTCCTTCACCATCGGCGACGGCGACGGCAGCTTCCCCTGTTCGCCCGGGCGGCAGCAGGCACAGCGTGTAGCCAAAGAGCGATTCACCGCGCGAACCGGGTGAAATGAAACGCTCGCAGGCCTCCCCTTGGCCACCTCCCCAATCGCAGTCGTCCCTCGGGGATGGGCTCTGGCATCCGGCGGCGAGCACTGTGACCACCCAATGCGGGTCATCGAGATAATCGGCAAAGGCCCGCACCGAGAGGTGTTCGGCAATGAATGCCGTGATATCCGCTTCCGAAAGCCACGGCGGACAGGCATCTGGGAAGGTCTCTGCCGCCAACTCCGCCAGCTCCGCAGCCTCAAAAGGCTTGGCCGGGCGCACATGTACCGGAACCGGATGCTTGCACCCACGCAAAGCGAGGAAGCCGGATGCCGCAAGGGCTCGTCGCTCTCTTTTGTTCAGTGATGCCGTATCGAGCGCGCGAATCATGTCTGGGCGCCGCGACGCCGTCCGCGCAAGTGCTTGTTCACGCCGCCATCGGGCCACCGCGCCGTGATCGCCTGAGGCCAACACGCCAGGGATTTCCAAACCGCGCCAAACCGCCGGACGAGTATAAACGGGGTACTCCAGCAGTCCAGCGGCTCCGTGCGACTCCTCTACCAGTGACTCCGGGTTGCCGACCATGCCTGGAAGCAGACGCCCTACGGCCTCCACCAATGCAACAGCCGCCACCTCTCCCCCGTTGAGCACATAGTCGCCAAGCGAGTATTCGAAGACGGTTACCCCCTGCTTGGTGTAATACTCGGCGACGCGGGCGTCGATGCCCTCATATCTGCCGCAGGCGATGACGATATGCTCTGCGGCTGCCAGGCGTTCACAATCGCGTTGGGTCAGGGGGCGTGCCGAGGGCGTAGGGATGGCGAGCACCGTTGCGGACGGAACGGGCGTATGCGGCGCATCGTTCCCGCCGAGAAAATCGTCGAGTGCCTTTCCCCAGATATCGGCCCGCATCACCATTCCCGCGCCGCCACCGGCAGGGGTGTCATCAACCGTGCGATGCGGATCGTCGGTCCAGTCGCGCAGATCGTGGCACGCGACATCAAGAAGGCCTCTATTCTGTGCCTTTCCCACCAAGGAGAGATCAAGCACGGAGAAGAACGCGGGGAACACAGAGACGATATCGAAACGCATCAGCTCGCCGCCTCCTCAGCGGTTTGCTCGCGCTCCGGACCACTGCTATCAGTGCCCGCACTACGATGACTGCTCGAATCTGCCCCCGTGCCTTCCTCCCGATTGGCGCCGTGCTGATCGCTGCGGCCTCCGGTCGGATTCCGAGCAGTGCGCTGGTCTCCACCGACCGCTCCCGCCCCGTGCTCCGAGGGCGGGGCCTGTCATGCCCATGGGAGTTCCGGGCGTCGTCGTCGGCCGCACCTACAATGATCAACTCGTCGTCGGAGAAGAGGCCCGGCGGCGCGTCAACCACCACGCAACCGTCATCCAGGTCGACTTCGGTCACGATCTCACGCGCCATTGGCACGCGCGCGATAAGGCCGTCCGGCTCTCGAACCACCAACAGGTCTTGTGCCGGCATCGGTTCGAGGCCGATGACCTCACCAAGTGTGTATCCCTCCGGGTCAAGGACCTCCAGCCCTACGAGCTCATGCGCATACCACGCGTCGTCTTCCTCAATTTCGTCTTCGTCGGTTTCCACGGTGAGCTTTACGCCACGGATCTGCTCAGCGGCGGTCCGGTTGTGGCACTCAACAAAAGTTGCGTACGTCGCTCCCTTGTACTGGCGTGTACGTTCAACGGTCAGCGGTCCGACTTCCGCAGGGTCGGTTTCCAACATTGTTCCAGGAGCGAGCCGACGCTCCGGGATATCCGTGCGCACGTCAAGCCGTACCTCGCCTTTAAGGCCGTGCGCAGCCCCAATGACTGCTACCGTCAGTTGCACTGTTTTTCACTCCCTTTGATCCAGACCCGGCCATCGCAGGTTCTACCCTGGATTACCCGTCACACGCCTGGCCTAATGCCGTTGCGGCTGCAGTATTCGTACTGCTGATGTCATAGCGTTCGGCAGCTGCACCAGAAGACGCAAGCTAACAGGACGCAATGCTCTGCGCGGTTTCCACACGTGGACGACACCCACACACCGCACTGCCATAGTATTGACTCCTATCATGGCGGCATTTGCATCCTGATTCCTGCTCCAGTAGCACCTCAGAGCGTTGCAGACCCACGGCAGACGCCCGCGCGACGGCGTGGTTTCCCCAAACCGTTCGCCTGCCAAATCCATCATGCCGCTACACGTAAGGGCCGACCCGCACATACATGCATCGGGTCGGCCCCTTACCGATATGAATCAGTCCTCGTCGGTTTCGACGACGTCAATACGCACCGATCCCTTAGAAGACAGTGCGCTGGTCACGGTACGCAAGGCTTTGGCGGTGCGTCCACCACGCCCGATGACACGCCCCAGGTCATCCGGATTCACACGGATTTCCAACAGCTCGCCGCGACGCGTGCCGCGGGATTTCACGTGCACGTCATCGGGATTATCCACGATTCCGCGAACCAGATGCTCTAGAGCTTCGGCGAGCATCAGGCTTCCTCCTCAGTTTCCGCCGGCGCGTCCTGCGCTCCGGACTGCTCCGCGGAGTCCGCTTCGGCTGCGGCCTTTGCCTCTTCCTCGGCCTTCGCCTTGGCTTCGGCGGCAGCGGCACGGCGCTTCTCCGCTTCGTTCTGCACCGACTCGGCAGCGGACTTACGGGCCTCTTCCGGATCAACGGTGTCCTTGACCTTCAGACGGCCACCGCTGTCCTTGATGCCCTTGAACTTCTGCCAGTCGCCGGTCACCTTGAGCTGCGCAAGTACGGGTTCGGTCGGCTGGGCGCCGACGGACAGCCAGTACTGCACGCGCTCCGAATCAATATCAATTAGCGAGGGGTTCTCGGTGGGATGGTACTTCCCGATTTCCTCGATGACGCGCCCGTCCCGCTTCTTCCGGGAATCAACGACGACGACGCGGTACTGGGGTGCACGGATCTTGCCCATGCGCTTGAGACGAATCTTGACTGCCACTTGTGCGGTCACTCCTACTTTCTAAATTGAAGTGGACGCCCGCCCGACCCGGTGGGAGTCGCGCCAGTCGGTGTCCGAGACACGCACGCACGGGAAGAGAGGGCCCGAGCGCTCGAGTACAAGGCTCAATTGTGCCAGATTTGCGCCACTGACGGCAATTGAACTCACGCCGATTGCGGGTGGACTCGCCCACAGCGCACATCCAGCATTCCGTACCTCTGGCTTCCAGCGTTCCATACCTTCGGCTGCAGGCGTCCTCTCCATGGTGTGCCCGCGGGGACAAACACGTTCCGCATGCATGAAGGTCTGGGCTCACCACCGACAACGAGTAGCGGCGTGATCGCACACGTTTCGCGTGCAAGAAGGTCTGGGGGCTTCTTCAGTCTGCCGGGAATGCGCTCCCCACCCGTCGGGACTACCGGTACAGGTCTGCCGGTTCCCCGTCGCAAATGAAAATGCTCCCCGTCCATCGGGGCGACGCGACAGACAGGCGCCTCCGCCTTTCATCAGGGAAACGCTCACTTCGGCCGGACGAACAACAAGTGGCCCAAGCCACGAACATCTGCTCGCCAGATTCCCCGAACAGCCCGTGGCCGCTCCCCGAACATCGTGCACTTCGGCGCATTTCGCTGCGGGCCTTGGATTCCTCTCCCGCGCCCATAAAAATAGACCCGTGACATCGCCAAACGCTTTCACGCACGCCAGGCTTCTACGCTTCACCTGGCTGTCTGTGGGCACAGCACTTGCTACCATCGCGTTGAAAACGGGCGCCTACCTACTCACCGAGTCGGTCGGACTGCTCTCCGACGCCGCAGAGTCGGTCGTGAACCTCGTGGCAGCACTCGTGGCGCTGTTGGCACTGAAACAAGCAGCAAAACCGGCGGATTCGCGTTACCCCTATGGTCGTTCCAAGGCGGAATACTTCTCCTCCGCCGTTGAGGGCGCGATGGTATTAGCGGCGGCGGCGTTCATCATCGTGGCAGCCGTGCAACGGCTCTTCGCACCCCACCCCTTGGAGCGCGTTGGTATAGGTATGGCTGTGTCCATGACTGCCGCCATCGTCAACGCGATCGTCGGCGTCGTCTTGCTGCGCGCTGGAAGACGCTACGTCTCCCCCACGCTGCGTGCAGATGGAATGCATCTGCTCACCGATGTCGTCACCAGTGCCGGTGTGCTGCTCGGAGTTGCCCTTGTGGCGGCAACGGGCTGGGACGCCCTCGACCCCATCGTCGCGTTGCTCGTGGGACTCAACATTATTATCACCGGCGCACGCATGGTCCGCTCCTCGCTCTCCGGACTGATGGATGTAACCCTTCCGGAAGAACAGAACCGCGCCATTATTGGCATCCTGCAAGCGCATACGAACAGTGAGATTCGTTTTCATGGGCTGCAGACCCGCGCGGCTGGCCACGACGCCTTCGCCAACGTAGACCTGCTGGTTCCCGGCATTTGGTCGGTGCGGCGTGGCCACGAACTGGCCGAGGATCTCGCCGACGAGCTTCAGGCGGCGGTTCCGAACCTGCATGTGCTCATCCATGTGGAGCCAATTGAGGACCCCCGCTCATATGACGACATTCCCGACGGCTACGTGCCCCTGGGCGACGCGGGAACTTACCAGCCGCGCGACCCCGTGGGTCCGCATGAAGGGCATATGCAAGCCGACTGAGAGGATACACCCACCGGTCTGCGACGGACTATGGTTTATCGACGTCGCCCGCCATTGCCGCGTTATCATCATCCCGCCAGCGGAGCCAATCTACACACGCCCGTCAGGCGCTACGGACGGAGCGGCAAATCTGGTAGGAGCGAATCGTCGAGTCAGCGTGGAAGTCACGGTACACCTATGGTCCCATAACAACAGTTGTATGGTCTCACAACAGTTGACTACACCTCAGGCAGTCCGAGCATTTGCCGCAGCCATGCCCGTTCACTCAGATTCTGTGCACACGCGATTGATATCATTCCTCGCCGGTACACATCATCGAGTTCACTTTCCCGCAGCGGCCGCTCGCCGTCGAAGAAGAAGCTACGCGGTGCCTCCAGGAATTCGAGTCGTCGCCGCAAGACGGCCTTCCTCTCCTGCGGGTCGGGAAGCTGGGACAAGAAAGCAAGGATCGTCATGAAACGCGTGATGTCGGTGATATCGGTGCCGTCTGCATCCCGTAGCCGCTCATGTAGGAACCTCCGCCCCGCGTCGGTGATTCTCAACTCTTGGCGGGTGACGCCGGTTTTCCCTTCCACCCGGTGCCGCGTGAGAAGACCCTCACTGCGCAGCCGCTTGATCGCCGGATACAGGCTTCCGTCACTCAGATTGCGAGAATAGCCGGACAAGCCCATGATCCTCTTGCGCAGCTCGTAGCCGTGCATGGTTTCTTCCGCGAGAAACCCGAGAATCATCAGCGTCAACATGCTCTTATGCTACTAGTGCACACGGCTGCTCCCTCACCGAAGACATGGAAATTGATGAGTGCCTCGTACCCGCATGAGTCATACTTGATGAATGAGCATTCTCCGGTGCATACGCCGCCGCGCAGTCGAACCTCGCCGCAGCAGTGGTCTGACTCGAATCCTCGCACTTACCGCAGCCACAATCGCATGTTATGTACTGGTTGCCTGCACGGCGGCCAGCCCGGTACCCGAGATTCGCACCTCCGCCGGGGCGCCGGCACCCTCGCCCTCGTCGGGTTCCTCTCCTGCCAGGCCTGCAACGCCGCTTAACACTCCGCTGCGTGGAGTCACACTGGATACCCTGGACGATATCGATGCGTCCGTCGCCGTCATTGGCGACAGCACGGCAGAACTGACGGTGCGCGTGGTCTTTGATCTCGATACGTCCCTCGCCGAGTACACGCATGCCTTGGAACAGCTTGATCCAGTCGCCCAAATCATGATGCAAATCGCCGACTCCTCGGAGCTCGCGGACATGAGCGCGGGGGACGTCACTGCACGTACCGAGGCCGCCATAACGGCCTTCGGGGAGCACGTCGATATCTGGGAGATCGGAAATGAGGTCAACGGCGCATGGGTCGGTACGTCTCCGGCAGAGATTAACCCCAAGGTGACGGCCGCATATGACGCCGTCGTCGCCCACGGCGGACGTACCGCGCTGACCTTGAACTATTGGCAGTCATCACGATGCTACGACCATGGCTGGGAGGATACTCTCGACTACGCAGCCACAGTCAATCTGGATGTTGACTTCGTTTTCCTGTCTGTCTACGAAACGGCCTGTTCACCGGCACAGCAGCCTACAGCAACGGAGTTGGCCGAGACCTTGAACGAGCTGGGGGCACTATTCCCACAGGCCCGGCTCGGTATCGGAGAAATAGGTGCGCAAGGTGCCGAAGATGGTCTGCCCAAGGAGCCGACGATACAGGAGAAAACCGCTATCGCCGAGCGCTACTACGGGATGAATGCGGAGTTGAGCGAGGCTGTTGGCGAACGCTTCGTCGGCGGGTATTTCTGGTGGTACTACTACCAGGATGCTGTGCAAACCAATGGCTCCGACTCACTGCGCGAAACCCTTGACAAGCTGACGAGTTCACTGTAAACGTTACCCTTTCGAATCTTGCCCCACGGGCCAGGCGCCTGCACTCTGCCGTGGACCGCGCCGCTACGTGACGGGGTGTCCCCCACGGGCCGGCTTGGTCGTCTTAGATGGCCTGCGACGCGGTCCCGGTACGCACCGGCCCGAGAACATAACCAAGCAGAGCACCGGACCAAGCAGAGCACCGGCGCGCGCAGGTATCGAGGATGGAGACGGACGCGACAGCGGCGCAGCGGTTTAGAGCACCGGCGCGCGCAGGTATCGAGGACGCCAGCGCGCGGCCTGCGACGCTCACCGAGCAGAGGCATCCCGGCACCATAATTCCATCCCGTACGTCCAGCCCTCGCATTGCGTACGCGCCGTCCTTACCCCGCGGTGAGACATCTGTCCAGTGCCCGCGAAGTGAGACACCCGACCGATTCGTCTTGGACCGCGCCGCGGAAGAGCATACGATCAACGTAGTCCGTTTCACACCGGATGCTCGGGCACGGTCCGCGAGTGCAAGATGACGCAGGTGCGGGATGATATCCACCCCCGGCTGCTAAAATGCGGCGCAATATTGCGCGGTTCGCGGGCCTAGCGGTGGCACACCACGGCCGCTGGAGGCCGGGTATTCGGGTTCCACGGCACACAATCTAAATTTGAGGTTTCATGTCCGTTCTTCCACGATTCAATAAAACCAAGCGCCGCACGGCGCAGACCCTATCCTTTCTCGCCCTGTTGGCCGTTTTGACCGGTTGTGGTGCGAATTCCAATTCGCCGGGAGGAGGTTCCGTTGGTGGCGGCGAAGCAAGCCTTGTTCTCCCCGATCTATCCGCTGCAACCAGCGCCGTTGGCATCGGCGGTCGAGCGCTACTCTACGGCGCCATCGTTGTCTGCCTGCTCGGCCTTGGCTTCGGGCTGGTCACCTTTTTCACGCTCCGTAAGCAGGCTGTACACAAGTCGATGCTCGACGTCGCCGAACTCATTTATTCGACCTGCAAGGCCTACCTGCTGCGTCAGGGCCGCTTCCTTCTGATTCTCTGGGTATTCATCACGGCGGTAATCGTCGTCTACTACCGTGCACTCGTCGGCTTCGGATGGGGCCGTGTCCTCATCGTCATCGGCTTCAGCCTGCTCGGCATGGGCGGGTCCTACGCGGTGGCGTGGTTCGGCATCCGCGTGAACACCTTCGCCAACGCTCGCACGGCCTTCGCCTCCCTGCGCGGCAAGCCCTACAACGTGCACCGCATACCGCTCTCCTCCGGTATGAGTATCGGCATGGTGTTGATCAGCCTCGAACTGGTGATGATGCTCGTCATCCTGTTGTTCCTTCCCTCCGACGTCGCCGGCGCCTGCTTCATCGGCTTCGCCATCGGAGAGTCGTTGGGTGCCTCGGCGCTGCGTATCGCTGGTGGCATCTTCACAAAGATCGCCGATATCGGCGCCGACCTGATGAAGATCGTGTTCAAAATCGATGAAGACGACCCGCGTAATCCTGGCGTTATCGCCGACTGCACGGGCGACAACGCGGGCGATTCGGTGGGCCCGTCCGCCGATGGCTTTGAAACCTACGGCGTCACCGGCGTGGCGCTAGTGACCTTCATCCTGCTGGCCGTAGAGAATCCGGCTCTGCAGGCCACTTTGCTCGTGTGGATCTTCACCGTGCGCGCCGCCATGATCCTTGCCGCGTGGGCCGCCTATGCCATCAACGGTGCATGGGTGAAGGCGAAGTGGGGTAATGCGGACCGAATGAACTTCGAAACCCCGCTCTCCACCCTCGTGTGGTTGACCAGCGCGCTCTGCGTTGCCTTCACCTATGGCATCACCTGGGTCATCCTCAGTGATCAGCCCGGTGGACTGTGGCTGAAGCTCGCTACCATCATCACCTGTGGCACCCTCGCCGGAGCACTGATTCCGGAGCTGGTGAAGGTCTTCACCTCGACGAACTCGCAGCACGTACGCGAGACCGTCAAGTCCTCGCGGCAAGGCGGCGCGAGCCTGAATATCCTCTCCGGCGTCGTCGCAGGAAACTTCTCCGGCTACTGGCTTGGGATCACGATCCTCGGCCTGATGGGTGGCGGTTTCCTCATCTCCCAGGCCGGACTCTCCGAGTTCATGATCGCCCCGGCAGTCTTTGCCTTCGGCTTGGTTGCCTTCGGCTTCCTCGGAATGGGACCAGTCACCATCGCGGTCGATTCTTACGGGCCGGTCACCGACAACGCCCAGTCCGTGTACGAGCTTTCGCGAATCGAAGAAATTGACGGGATCGATGAGGAACTGCGGCGTGACTACGGCATCGACCCGCGGTGGGAACGTGCCAAGCTCATGTTGGAGGATAACGACGGCGCCGGCAACACCTTCAAGGCGACCGCAAAGCCGGTGCTGATCGGCACAGCCGTCGTCGGCGCAACCACGATGATCTTCTCTATTATCATCGGCCTGACCGATCATCTGACCACCGGCTTGGAGAATCTCTCGCTGCTGCATGCACCCTTCCTCCTTGGCCTCATCGCCGGAGGCGCCGTCATCTTCTGGTTCTCCGGGGCCTCCATCCAGGCGGTTACCACGGGTGCCAACCGTGCTGTTGCATTTATTCGCGACAACATTCACTTGGACGCTTCCGCCGAACGGGCCAGCACCGAGGATTCCCGCCGTGTGGTGGATATCTGCACCCAGTACGCGCAACGGGGCATGCTGACCATCTTCCTCGCAGTGTTCTTCATGACGCTCTCCTTCGCCTTCGTGGAGCCGTACTTCTTCATCGGCTACCTAATCTCGATTGCGATCTTTGGCCTGTACCAGGCGATCTATATGGCGAACGCCGGTGGTGCCTGGGATAACGCCAAGAAGGTGGTGGAAGTTGACCTGCACATGAAGGGCACCGCTCTGCACGATGCGACAATCGTGGGTGATACGGTAGGCGATCCCTTCAAGGACACCTCCTCGGTGGCACTCAACCCGATTATCAAGTTCACCACGCTCTTCGGCCTACTGGCCGTTGAACTGGCAGTGAGCCTGACTGGGCAGGGATCGGCCACGCTCGTGCATATCCTCGCTGCGGTGTTCTTCCTGATCTCCGCTTTCTTCGTCCATCGGTCCTTCTATGGCATGCGTATCGATTCGTCCATGCCGCAGGCCGGTGACACCGACGACGGCGACGCCGTCGCGTCCGTTTCCTCCGGTATGTCCGATAGGGAGAAACTATGAGAATTGCAATTAAATGGGACGACGTCGTCGTTGACCCGCAGGGGCACATTGCCGGGCATGCTGCCGGTGACACGCTTGTTCGGCGGCTTGTGCGCGTATTCGACCATCCGATTGTGATTGGCCCGGCATCACGTCATTGCGACGACTTCGACGTGCTTCCACTGGAACTGGTGGATGCCCGCGACGTCGTGGTCATCAACATGGATGTTGTGGACTCGCCACAGATTTGGCGCGTGCTCAGCAAACAGAATGTGGAACCGCGCATAATGAACTTCGTGTGGTGGCCGGTTCGGCCCGATGCGCCGACGGTCCGCGCCGCCTCGGTGGCGCTGTCCTGCACCCTCTTCCCCACCTTCGCAAACTCGGAGCGCACGGCTACCGAGGTTCGCGAGACCATTGGGAAGTGGACCGTGCAACCACTATCGGAGCATGCACGCCTCGGCTGGGTGAACCTCGGCTTCCGCCTCGATCACATCCAGCCACGCCAGCCCAGCGACCTCCCGATCGTCTTGTATCCGGCCATCTACCTCTCGCGCAACAAGCGCCCGGATGTGTTCTTGCAAGTAGTCGATAAGGTACGTCGGCGCATTCCGCTCCGGGTGGAGATGCGCCTGCACGAATCGCATCTGGTGACCGAAGAAGCCATGGATATCTCGCGGCACGACTGGGTGTGGCTCGGCCCGCTCACCGCTACCCGCAAGTCCTACTGGGAAGCCTTGGCACATACCACGGCATTCCTTGCGACGGCGGAAAACGAGTCCTACGGCATGCTGTACGTGGAGGCGCTCGGCGCCGGGGTGGTCGGCGTGCTTCCCGATCACGAATGGGCACACGCCCTGGTACCGGAGGGGTATCCATTCTTCTACCATGACCTGCACGAGGCCGAGGAGATGCTCACTCGCGCCTTGCAGGACCCGGATGCCTGTAGGCAGGAACTCGATGCCTGTGCCGGTGGCTCCTTCGCCAGTTGGATCGCCGATCATCATTCCGACGACGCTTTCGACAAAGCCGTGGTGGCCCGTGTCGACGAATGGTTCGGAGGCACTAAGTAGGGCCGTGTGACAGCGCGAGGGGCGATCGCTTGTGGTGGCGACCGCCCCTCGCCGTCCTGTTGCCCCTGAATTGGTCGAGGTGTGGGGTTCACTCACACCGCCCTCACCAACAACTCACTGCCCACATTCACTACAATCGGCGACTCTCACGGGCAGTTCCAGATGAGGCACCGAATCACTTTCACGGGCACCTGAGATGAGTCTCGTCGAGGCCTTGACTTGGTTACTGCGTATAGGTACCCTGAAGGTGATCCTGTACATGCAGGGCACATGAGAGGCAAATGACGCCTCAGACAACAGCATACGAAGGGAACAACGATGTCTACTCGGATGTCCGTCACTCGTCTTTTGACTGGCACTGCCCTAGCCCTTGCCATGGTTGCTGGCCCAGCGGTATCGGTCGATGCCGCGATTGACAACAAGTTGAACGTACATGCCTCAAACAAGTTCGATGGCATACCACCCGACACAGTGGTTGTGGATGAAGGCGGCTTCGACCGAATCGAAATCATACCAAACGGGGCGACGGAGCCCGCCGCAAACGGTAGGCCATTACCTGCCGCAGCCTGGGCGCGCGGAGGAAGCTGCACTGCACCGGCCGGGCGTCAGGTCACGTGCAAAGACAGCACGGGCTACATTGTCAAACAGGGTCCAAGATCGAAAATGACGCTCGGCTACAGTTGGTCGGTCGCTTGGTTTTCGAGTAGTAACGCCAACGTCATCGGTCGTGGTTTCATCAACGGTAAAGAAACCTGGCGTGGAGGCGGCAACGCTAAGTCCGGTAAGTTCTCAGTCCCTTGGTACGCAGAGAAGGGTTTTTCGATCATGGCAGTCAAGAAAGTGAAGGTTCGCTCGATGAATCCGCCCGCTGGCGTTGTTGTGCACTGGAGTTGAGTCACGGTGCGCAAGTCGTTCATCGCGCTGTCGCTAGCTCTCCTAGTGCTCAGTTCTGGCTGCGCTCAACCTGAGCAGAGCAAGGCAACTCGTAGCAATATCAAGGATCCTCCCTCCTGCACGAGGAAGCTGGAGGTCGCCGCCGAGTTGGCAATCCCGGGAGAAATATCTGGTTTCGACTGTTACGACACAGATAACAACCTCGAGTACTTGTTCCGAGAGTCGCACGATCAGACGATCTTGGCGATGACCAAGGGCACATGGATCTCCACCCCAGATTCACCACTTTTCATACTAGAAGGCGATGGATGGTTCGTGCTCGCGAACAAAGATAACAGCCTCGCAATGGAGGCAAAAGGAGTGGTGAACAAAGGTGCATTCGTGGAGTTGGTGAACAATGTGGAGACCGATGACACGGACCCTGCCCACTACGACAGTGAGACATGCTCACAGTTCGCTTCTGCCCTCATTCACGCCTTCGCCTTTGAACAGGAACCGCTGCCAGAGAATCTCTCGTCCGAAGCCCGAGAGATCATTGAGGACGACTATGGTGTTTTAACTGGCGATGCCTCATTCAGGGCTCTTGATCCCGATTCCCCGGATGCGCGTATCATTCTCGGTAACAACTCGCAAAGGATCAACAAATTCTGCGCCCAAGGAGGCGAGATCTTCAATGGCATTGGATAGCTACACACTCCGCGCGGTGAGCAACCACCTTTACGCCATTGCGGCCTGCCTGTATCTCTTGTCCTTTCTGTCGCGGACCGCCCTCATGGCCGGGGCCCATACTCCCGAACTGGAGAGATTCAGCAGACCCTTGGCGGGAGCTTTGCAGTTCCTCGTACAGGAACTGCAGGCGTTCACCCCGCCTGCAGTGGCCACGCTCTGCCTCGTCGCAGCATTCATCTGCCGACCAACACTGACTCGTATCCTCGACTCGCAGGCGGAAGAGGACTAACCGCAAGGCAGCACTGCAGTTCGCTAGTTCGATGTCTGCTACTCCCCTAGGTGTACTGACCGGGGAGGCTAGTTAACCGGGTGACGGGTGGTAGGCAGCCGCACGCGGAATGGGGTCGGTGGTGATTATAGTCATGGAGCCACTGGGCCAACGCGTTTCTGCGTTCTTCTTCGGACGGGTAACGCCGGGCCGGTGTTCTCTCTGCGGGTCCTATATGCGACCCGCAGCGCCAGTGGGTGGACGCACCGCAAGTTGCTGCGGTGTCCAAATCCCGTCCAAACGACGAAAGACTTGATCAAGTCAATTTAAAGACTGGCGGAATCATGCGGATTTCGCGCGTCACCGCGACGGGGAGACTTTCGTTTGGACGGGATTTGGACAGATAACCCGTGCACACCCGTGGCAAAGACGCAGTCCCGCCCCAAGCACCCGGCAGAACTTCACCTGCGCTTGGGGTCTGCCGCGCAGTCCCGCTCCACTCACCCAGCGGAGCTAGTCCAGCCCCGCCTGCGCAAGCCAGTCCTTGGCAATGCTCGCCGAGGTTGCCTGCTCATTGACGCTGCGGGTATTCAGAGCGACCAACGTCTCCTGATCCAGCCGGGCCGATATCTCGTTGAGCAGCACTGCGGCGTCGTCGTCAACCTTCGTCGTCACTAGTGGGACGACGTTCTGCGTCAGGATAAGACCCTCCGGGTCCTCCAGAATCACGAGGTCATTGGCGGGAATAGCCGGATCGGCACTGTAAATATCAGCGACCTGCACATCACCGTTGCGTAAGGCATCCAGAGTGAGGGAGCCACCGTAGTCGTTGATCGGGGTCACCGCGATATCCACGCCGTAGACTTCCTTTGCGCCGGTCGGACCGTAGGGCCGTCCCTCGAACTCGGCATTAGCGCCCAGGGCTACGGGTTGCTCGAGCTTTGACAGATCACCAATCGCCGTGAGGCCGTACTCGTCCGCAGTCTCGCGCGTTACCGTGTAGGTGTCCTGGTCGGATGCATCCGCGAGATCAAGAATACGCAAGCCCTCCGGCAGCGCCTCGTCCAGTGCGGTACGAATCTGCTCCGGCGTCGTCGCCGTTGTGCTGCTGTCGTAGTACTGCAGCAGATTTCCGGTGTACTCGGGGATAACATCCACGCGGCCTGCTTCCAACTCCGGAATGTAGACTTCGCGGGATCCGATCTGATACTGACGGTCCACGGTGTAGCCGTGTGCCTCAAGATGTTGGGCGTAGATCTCCGCGATGATCTCATTGGAATAGCTCGCCTGCGAACCGATGACGATCGTGCCGCTAGGCGCGGCGGACTGGCTGTCCCGGCCCGTCGGATCGCTGGAGGAGCAACCTACAAGAGCGAGGCCCGCCACCGCGAGACTCGCAATAACTTTGATTCGCCTTTTCATGTGATCTCCTGTCATTGTGCGAATTCAGTAAAACTGGGAAGAGTCGATATCTGCTGCCCGTGGCCGCTGTGCCCTCCGATGTCACTTCGGGAAGAGTCACGCCTACACCCGGCGGCATCGCCTGCTCGTAAGGCACCGGTTGGTGGGTGAATCGTAAGGCACCGGTCACGCCCCGCACACCCAGCGAGTACACGCGCGACACCGCGTAGCGCAAGCAGGTGTGCTCGTACGTTCGGCCGGTTGGTACCGTTCATGAGGAACGCACACCCCATCGAACCAGACGTTCCCCGAACGCGAAGCATGCATCGAGAACGACGGCGAGGATCATCACGAGAATCGACGCCGCCAGCATAAGCGTGTAGTTATAGGTGTTGATAGCCGGGAACAAGAAGCGGCCCAAACCGCCTCCGCCCACGTATGCCGCCAGGGTTGCGGTGGCGACCACCTGCAGGCACGCCGAGCGGAGCCCGCTAATCAACAACGGTAGGCCGAGCGGGATCTCCACCCGTGTAAGCACCTGCCATTGCGACATTCCCTGTGCCCGCGCGGCATCAACCGTGGTGCGATCCACATTCTCCACTCCGGAATATGCTCCCGCGAGTACGGACGGTGTTGCCAAAACGACGAGCGCGGCCAGTGGAGCGACCAGTCCGATTCCGACGACGACGCCGATAAGCGTCAGAATTCCGAGCGTCGGCAAAGCTCGCGCCGCTCCAGTTGATGCCACGACGATCCCGCGTCCGCGGTGGAAATGTCCAATCGCATACCCTATCGGAATACCGATAAGGGCTGCTATCCCAAGAACCAGCACGGTGTAGAGCACATGTTCACCCATGCGCGCGAGGATGCCCGTGTCGCCGTAGCGGTTCGCGGGATCTGCAATCCACTGCAGGGCTTCCATCAGGTAGTTCATGCCGCACGCTCCCATCGCATGAGAAGCCTTCCGGCAAGAACCAACGCACCGTCAATAAGAAGAGCAAGAGTAACGGTCAGCACTATTCCGGCAAGGATTTCGGCGGTGATTCCCCGGGCTATCCCGTCGGTGAAAAGCATGCCGAGATTCGGCACGCCCAGCAGGGCGGATACCGTCACCAGGCTGACCGTGGATACGGCGACCACGCGCAGGCCCGCAAGCAGCGCCGGCCCTGCCAATGGCAAGTCGACGGCGAAGAAGCGATGGATCGGCGAGTACCCGGTGGCCGTTGCTGCCAGTTTGGTAGAGAGGTCCACCGCCGTAAACGCGTCCGCCGCCGAGCGGACCATCAACGCCACACCGTATAGCGTCATTGCAATGATGACGTTGAGCCTGTCGCGGATGGTGGTGCCGACGATCAACGGCAAAACGATAAACATCGGCAGGGAGGGGATGGCATAGATGAGGCCGGCTGCCCCGATGAGGAATGAGCGCAGACGGCGTAATCTGTTCGCCAACACGGCGATGGGCAGGGCGAGAACGAAACTGAGAATAATCGCGGGAACGCTCAATACGAGGTGCGAGAGCGTCCGCTCCCCAGCATGGGCAGGTTTGCGATAATCCAGCTCACCGGGGTTCCTCCACACGAGGCTGCGCCGGACCGGGCTCCTCCGGAGGGATTTGCTCACGGTGGCCTTCGCCCGGACGGGGCTCCTCCAAGCGGCCGACGACGCGGCCTGTCCCATCGAGCACGATAGGCGCGCCACCGGTGCTCTCCACGTGCAGGCTGCTGTTGCCTCCACGGCTGATGAAGCGGGCAACAAAATCTGAGGCAGGCCGGGCAACAAGTTCTTGCGGTGTGCCGATTTGCTCCACAATTCCACCGGTGGAGAGCAGAACCACTTGATCGGCCAGAGTGAAGGCCTCAGAGATGTCGTGCGTGACAAAAAGAATGGTTTTACGCAGGCGCGACTGGAGATCCTGCACGAGTTCCTGCAGACCGGCGCGAACAATCGGATCAACGGCGCTGAAGGGCTCGTCCATCAGGAGGATATTCGGATCGCTGGCGAGTGCCCGAGCCACTCCTACCCTCTGCCTTTGTCCGCCAGAAAGCTGGGCCGGGTACCGAGATGCCAGATCACGGTCGAGCTCCACCGCTTCCATTAATTCAAAGGCACGATCCCGCGCTTCTGCCTTTGGGGTCCCGTTCAGGCGCGGCACCGTCATAATGTTGGCGAGTACCGTTCGATGCGGCAGCAGGCCAGATTCCTGCATGACGTACCCGATCCGCCGTCGCAAATGTACGGGCTGAAGGGTGGCGACATCGTCGTCGTCGATCAGAACCCGGCCAGCGCTGGGGTCAACCATGCGGTTGACCATACGCAACAGCGTAGTCTTCCCACTCCCAGATGTCCCGACAAGCGCGGTCACCGTATGGGACGGGATGGTGATACTGACATCGTCGACGACGGTTGGACCGTTGCCGTACTGCTTAGACACGTGGTCGAATTGGATCACGAAGTGCTCCCATCGTTTCGCTTATCGTATGCTATACATCGATTCGATGTATAGCCCGAGGGAAGGAATCTCATGAACGAGAAGAATCTCATGCGCGATACCGAACCCGCGCAGGTTCCGCGCCTCATGCGGGCAGCGGTGTTGAGTGAGCCCGGCCCGGTCGAGAACCTCGTTGTACAAGATGTTCCTATTCCCTCCCCGCAAGAGGGGTGGGTTCGCGTGGCGGTGCGTGCCTTTGGCCTCAACCGCTCCGAATTGCACACCAGGCTTGGACTGGGAGAAGGCGTCTCATTCCCGCGAATCCTGGGCATCGAGGCCGTTGGCGTAGTGGATCTGGATCCTTCCGGCACCTACCGCCAGGGTCAGCAGGTGGCAACAATGATGGGAGAAATGGGACGGCAATATGACGGTGGGTACGCGGAATACACCTGCGTGCCGCTCGGCCAACTCATCCCCTTCCACTCCGAGTTGCCCTGGGATCAGATTGGGGCAGTGCCGGAGACTCTGCAAACCGCCTACGGAACGCTTCGAATCGGCATCGACCTGCACGATGGTAACCACTTACTGGTACGCGGCGGCACCTCGGCCTTGGGATTGGCCATCACCGCGCTGGCGAAACGGCAAGGCTGCACGGTGTATGCCACCACGCGGCGTCCGGAACGTTTGGAGCAGCTTGCGGCCTGCGGAGTTGATGTACCCCTGGTCGATGACGGCTCCATTGCGGATCAGATACGGGCGCTGCGCCCGGAGGGTGTTGACGGCGCCGTCGAGCTGGTCGGTACACCGACCCTGCGTGACACGCTGCGGGCGGTGCGAATACACGGCACAGCCTGCTTCACCGGAATGCTCTCCAATGCGTGGACGATTGACGGCTTCTACCCCATCGACTACATCCCGTACGGTGTGCGCCTGACATCGTATGCGGGCGAGGCCGCCGACCTGCCCGCTGCCGTCTTGCAGGATATCTTGGACGGCATCGCAACGGGAACGGTGACGCTCGGGCCGTATCACACCTACCGCTTGGACGAGATCCAGCAGGCGCATCGCGACATGGAGGAAGGTACGAGAGTTGGGAAACTGGTAGGGATGCCGTAGTCAACCACTGCCATGCGCAAGGCGCCACGAGTATAGTGGCGGCATGGCTCAATTGACTGTTTCTCTTCCCTCCTCCCTTCCGGATGACGTACTGGATGGTTTCGACGTGGAGATTGTCCGCTGGGATTTTGATGTGCCGGCACCACGTAGCGACGTCGACGTCGTCGTCGTGCCCGGTGGACGAGGCGTTTCCATTGTCAAGGAGTTGGAAGGACTACACCCCCGGCTTGTCCAGCTCTCCGCGATTGGGTACGACGGCCTAGTGGAAAACGCGCCCGCAGGAATGGTTTTCGCCAACGCTGCCACAGTTTATGAGACACCCACCGCCGAACTGGCTGTGGGGCTGATACTGGCCGCCGAGCGGGAACTGCCCCGCGTGGTACTCGCGCAGCAGAGTAGTACCTGGAAGCGTTTCTACGCTCGCGGCCTGGCAGATTCAACCGTGCTGGTTATTGGTACCGGCGGTGTCGGCCAGGCAATAATTGACCGGCTGCTTCCCTTCGAAGTGGATGTGATGCGTGTGGCAAGCCGAGAGCGCGACGATGAGGACGGGCATGTTTTCCCGACGGCGGCGCTGCCGGAGCTGCTGCCACAGGCAGACATTGTGGTTCTCGCAGTTCCGTTGAATGACGCTACCCGCCACCTTGTCGACGACGCCTTCCTGGCGGCTATGCGCGACGACGCTCTGCTGGTGAATATAGCGCGGGGACCGGTCGCCGACACCGATGCGCTGCTGCGGCATGTGGGGCGCCTTCGCTTCGCTCTGGATGTAACCGAGCCGGAGCCTCTGCCCGCGGATCATCCGCTGTGGCAGGCACCGGGAGTGTTGATCGCTCCGCACCTGGGTGGGCTTTCGGCTGCACAGTTCTCGCGTGAGAATGCCTTGCTGCGGCGGCAGATTGCGCATGTGCTTGCCGGAGAAGAACCGGAGAATATCGTCTACCGCAGTTGATACGCAGTTGATAACAAGGGCTGAGCGTTGATAGCGAGGGCTGAGCGTTGATCCCGGCGGTCAGGACGGTTGATCCCGGCGGCAACGAGGGCGACGACGATCAGGGCGCTGAGGCCAGATCCGGGTGTGGTGTCTGAGAGGCGACCACGGGAGGGTGACGATCGTGCCAAAACCGGCACAAGCCGATTAGTTCACGAATCGAGGTCCGCGCACAAAGTGCCGGGCGTAGCAAGCCATGACGCTTAGTCGATGGTGGGTATGAGGACGAAGACTTCAGGTGAGTTTTCGAGTCGGTCATCCTTAAAGACCATGCCGGTGGGTGTGAAGTCTCCGGGGACTTGGTAGTACAACCAGCCCTCACCCGTCTCACCCTGTTCAAGCCAGATGACTTGCACGAGGTATTCATCGCCGTGGTAGCCTCCGACACTGACGTAGTGTTCATAGTATGTGCCTTTCGAGGTGCCAACGATGTGCCGTCCGACATCAACATACGGCGATGCTTTGTCGGGGTCGTTGTTGGTGATGCGGAGTTTGACGCCTACCCATTTGTGTCCTTCGATGACCACGGGGTGGTCGGCGGCGGTGAGGATGTCGTTCACATCAGGTGAGTATTCCAAGACTTCGACGGTCCAGCCACCGACTTCTGCCGGGCCGGTGACGGTCGGAGGCGCAGACGCCACCGGTGTAACGGCCTCCGCCGGACTGGTGCTGACAGTCGAGGGCATGGCTGCTGTCGATTGCGAGGAGGAGACACCCGGTGATGGCGTGGTGGTTGGGTGTGTGCTGGGCGTGTCCCGGCCCGCGATAACAACCCCGGCAACCACCACAGCGATGACGATCAGGGCGCCAATGAGCGCCCAGACCCAGCCGTGTGAGTCCCGCCGGGTGGTGTGTGGTGTGGTGGTCGTCTGCGGCGTGCCGTTACTGTTCGTGTGCTGGCGCCTATCCGGGCTGCCGTTTCGCGGGGAGGCCTGCGGGCCGTCGGTGGGTGGTGTGGTCATCGTGAGGGTCTTTCTGTCCGAGTGTCGGGTTGTCGTGGTGTTGGTGGTGTCGCTCTTCGGGGAAGCGACGCCACTTATGATCGGTGTGGTGCACGGGTCGCTGTGGTGTTCTAGTTGGTGGTGGGCATGAGGATGAAGGTTTCGGGTGGGTCGTCGGGGTCGATGCGGTAGTCTTCGAAGACCATGCCTGTGGGTGTGAAGTCTCCGGGGACTTGGTAGTACAACCAGCCTTCACCGGTCTCGCCTTGGTAGAGTCGCGACACTTTCACAAGGTATTCATCGCCTTTATAGCCTCCAACGTCCATGTAGTGTTCGTAGTATTTGCCTTCCGATGTACCTACGATATGGCGGCCGAGGTCTGTGTATGCTGATGCTTTGTCGGGGTCGTTGTTGGTGATGCGGAGTTTGACGCCGACCCATTTGTGTCCTTCGATGACCACGGGGTGGTCGGCTGCGGCGAGGATGTCGTTCACATCGGGTGAGTATTCCAGGATCTCCACCGTCCACCCACCAATGTCCGCTGGCCCGGTCACGGTCGGAGAAGCAGACGCCGCCGGTGTGGCAGTCTCCTCCGGACTGCTGCTGACAGTCGACGGCGTGGCTGCTGTTGATTGTGAGGAGGAGACTCCCGGCATTGTCGTGCCAGCTGGTTGTGTGCTGGGCGTGTTCCGTCCGGCGATGATGATCCCGGCGACAACGAGAGCAACCACGATGAGGGCGCCGATGGCAGCCCAGGCCCAACCGTGCGGGCCACGCCGGGAGGCGGACGGTGTGGTAGTCGTCTGCGGCGTGCCATTACTGTTCGTGTGCTGGCGTATATCCGGGCTGCCGTTTCGCGGGAATGCCTGCGGGCCATCAGTGGGTGGTGTGGTCATTGTGGGGTCTTTCTGTCCGACTGTTTGGCTGTGATTCCTCTTGATTGTGGCAGATTGGCGCGTGGCGCGCAGTTTCTGACGAGTTTCTACGACCGTCGTCGGGGTGCGACACGCGGTGTGACCTGCGCAAACATGTTGGGACGTGATTCTGGTGAGGGAGTGTGGGTCGTTATTCGGTGTAGACAGGGCCGGGTGTGCCCGGTAGAGTCTGTTGCATCACAGACGATCCTGTTCCGGGTGTGGGTGGCTCGCCGAGTACGACCCTAACTGGGACACGAGGGGAGAGGGGACAGCAGATGGCGAGTCGTGAGCAGCGGGACACATTGGCGGAGATCGCAACATTTGACCCGGAGGAGGCGCAACGATTAGCCAATCAACTCAATGAGGTCAGTGATGGTTTTGAGGCCTTGCGTGTCAGGATTAATGGGATGTTGAATCCGGATGATTGGGGGTTGCGGGGTGCGACGGCGGATGCGATGTTGTCGTCGTTGGAGTGGGTGCGTAACCGGCTGGGTAATCATGCGGATGATACGGAAGCGATGGGCAAGTCGGTGCAAGTGATCGCTGACGTGACGGTGCAGGCCCGGGCAGCGCATGAGGAGATTAGTGCGGGCACGCAGGCGTCGGATAGTGCCTACCGGGTAGAGGTGGCGTCTATTGGTCTGGCGAGTAGTACCGTGCCGTCCCCGGTCAATGCAGTTCTTGCCAATGGTGGCATGGAGCATGCCGAGCAGGCGCATGAGGCCCGCGATAGTGGGTTTGAGGAGAAGGCGGCTCGGATGGTGGATTATGTGGGTGAGGAGGTGGATCGGGCGATTCGCATGCTACCCCGGACAGGGAAATCTGCGCCGCGTTCGTATGTGACCTACATGCCACCGTCGTCGTCTGGTGTGGATTCGTCGGTGACGGGTCTGCCGTCTGATGGCGGGGCCTCCTATGCGGCGGCGTTGGCGGAGGGCCGACCGACAGACACGGACATGGATGTGGATGTGTCGGATGGTGGTGGGTCTGTTGTTCCATCGGTGGGTGCGATTGCTGCTGGTGTGGGTGTGCCGGCTAGTGCGGCGTGGATGTTTTCGTGGTATGCGGGTGAGCGTGTGGAAGGCATGGTGGGGACTCCACAAGGCAGGATGATCCGAGCAGATTCCGCAGAAGCACGTTACCTGTATGGTCCGGGTGAAGGTAATCTGATGGACCGGGTCCGGGAAGCCGGACGCCTGTCCTTCCAAGACAACAACACCACAGGCAGTGGCGCTGCGGGTGCTGCCGGGGCCGCCGCGGGTGCTGCTGGTGTGGCTGGGTTGGCTCGTGGAGCGGCATCTGGTGTGCGGTGGAGTAATGCGCAGCAGATGGGTATGCGCCCCACCCGTATCCCCCTCTCCGGCCAACCCCAACAAAGCACCGGGACACGAGGAACCGGAACCGGTGTGCGTGGTGGCCAGGCCCAGCAGGCAGGCGCGCGTGGTACCGGTGGTGCGCGTGGCACGGGCCGTGGTACCGGTACGGGCGGCGTCCGAGGCGGCCAAGCACAGGGTGCCCGCGGGACTGGGGTTCGTGGTGGACAAGCCGCTGGTGGTCGTGCTGGGACTGGCCGCGGAGCCGGTACGGCCGGCGTCCGGGGCGGTCAGGCGCAGCAGACTGGAGCCCGTGGCACTGGCGCCCGTGGTACCGGTGTGCGTGGCGGTCAAGCCCAGGGCGGTATGCGTGGCACTGGTGGCATGCGTGGTGCTGGTCGTGGTCGTAAGAGGGATGAGCGGGAGCGGACGTGGAGTCCTGAGGTGTGGTGTGCTATGCGTGGTCGGGAGGTTCCGGATCCGCAGGAAGAGGAACGTCGCAAGGAGGAAGCGCTCAAGCGGTTGGATGCGGTGTGGTTGAGCCGTCACGGCGCGGAGAGTGTGCGCGAGCGGCAGCGGCGTGAGGCCGAAGAGGCCACCCGTCGTGAAATGTTCTCCCGGCCCCTCCTGTACTGGCGAGAGCCCCGCGAGAAGGGTGAAGGCCAATGACAGCTGTGCGTCGTGTTCACGCTGCCAGGTGCCTGTTTCCAGGCGTGATCTCCACACCAGTTGCACGACTGGTTGATCCGACCGTGCGGGGACGACCACCGTACGTGTGGTCGCGTGGGGTGTGCGGCATGCTGGCCTTGTGGCTTGATGGGTGGTAGCTATCCCGGGTGTGGGGTGGACGTTGACGTTGAGCATGGGCGTGCCTGGTCGACCGAACGGGTGGATCGAGGAGCGAGGAGAGCTGCTGTGCGGCGGCCGTCGTTTTGGGCGGCGTAATAGTTCAGAGAATAGCGAGATACTCTCAACTACTAGTGCGAAGGAGACGAACCAGTGAGTATTGAGTTTGATCGTGATGCGGTGGGTGTGCAGGCGCAGGCCCGGTGGGAGGATGCGGCGGAGTTTGGTCGGTTGACGGGGTTTGTGCGGGGTATGCAGGTACGCCGGTGTGTGTCACAGTTGCCGGCCCATGTGAGTTCGGCTGGTAGCAGCGAGTTACGGTCGGCGTTACGGGAGTTTAAGGACGATATGGAGGACGTGTTGGGTGAGTTTTCGGATACGTGTTCGATGCTCGGGTCGGGGGCCAAAGACGCTGCTGGCGATTTTGATGACTCGGAGAGGTTGAGTGCGGCGCAGTTTGAAGAGATGAACGCTCTACTGGGTGGAGGGCAGGACTTGTGAGGCAGCACAGTGTGACTGGAGAACTGGTGCGGGGAAGAGTTCCGGGCAGGCCTGTGCGGCCTGTGAGGCTTGTGAGGCCTGGTGGTGTGGCCACGCGTGTGGTTGCTGGGGTGTGTGGGGGTGTGTTGTGAAGGGTGAGGATGTGTTTTCGTTGCCGCCGGATACGTCCGGGGCGTGTTGTGAGGTGGCAGACCAGTTTGGTGGTGTGGGTGGTCAGGTACAGACCACGCAGGTGGCGATGATGTCGACCACGGGTGTGCCGGGCTGGTTGGGTGAGTCGGCGACGGCGTATCTGGATCAGGTGTGCCGGTTGAAGGGTATTGCGCAGGATGTCAGTGGCGTGTTGATGGATGTGGCCGGGCCGATTAAGGAGTATGGGGAGAAGGTTCGGGAGACGAGAGAGTCGGTCAAAGTCCTCTGGCAAGACTATGACGATGCGTATGCCGCCTACGAGAGGAAGATGCACGACTTGCAGCAGGAGCGGGTTGATTTTGCGCGCACGGGTGTGGGTCCCATGTCGGATTATGAGATCGACCGGGCGGAGCAGTCCTGTCAGGAGGAGTGGGAGGCGACTCAGGCAGAGTTGCGTCGTGCCCATCAAGGGTATTTGGAGGCGTTGGATGAGCAGGCGCGAGTCATAGCGGTGCAGATCACAGCGATTAAGGACCGTCTGTTTGACATGTCGAAACCGCATGGCACGCGGGAGGAGATAGGTGTGAACCTGTTCGGCGATCTCGATCTGATCGCCGTGCAAAACGAGATGAAACACGCCGCCCAGATCGCACCCGAGATGGCCGCCATCATCACCAACCCCACCCCCTCCCCCGAAGACCTCGAAGAATTCTGGAACCAATACGGCAACGAACTCGGCAACCCCTTCGTCACCAACACCCTCCTCACCCACGTATCAGCAGACGACATCCTGAACTTCTCCGTGCGCGTGGATGATGTTCTTGGTGATGGTGAGTTGCATGACGACATACTTCGCGGAGTCGGCACGACCATCGCTCTTGGTACCGGCGGAATGAACCTCGACGGAGACCACGTCGAGCAACAGGCCCTCCTAGAACAATACCGCGACCAGATCAACCTCAAGCCAGGACTGCCACTGACGACCCGAACGAACAGTTTCCTGGAGGAACTGAAAAATGCCGGTGACCGGGCATTTAGGATTCCGGATACCGCAAAGTCACATTACAACCCCTATATTCATACCTCTGGCGTTCCGGACCGGATCGGAGGTTTCGATCTGATCTCCCAACTGCTGGGCGAAGCTGGCCGCGAGAATCCGAATCTCACCCTCGGTTCGGGATTCTTCACCAGTACATCTGGCGAGGGGTTGTCCGTCGCCGAGAAAATGGTGATGTGGGACGCAGAGAGATTCCCGCATTCAGCTGCCGCAAACTACACGGATACAGACTCCTTGTTCAGCTCGGATGGGACCATGCGTGATCCGATGCATGCCATCTATACGCTCATGGACTGCCCCGAAGCCCTGGATCCGCAAATCCTGGACCAACAGGGAACGACGGCGGACCCCGTGTTGGCTGCGGCGGACCGAGTACGCTTAGATTCCGTGCAGGAGTTCCTGACGAGTACGACGCCAGCAGGTATGGATGTCAATCATGACGGCGTCGTCGATAGCAATGACGAGGCGATGGATATGACCCGGTACCTCACCGGCGGTCGCGTCTTGGCAGATCACTATTTCGGCTTCCAAGATGGCGGAGAGCAGTTCGGCAAAGTGATTCAGCAGGCCTCCATGCCCGAACCTGCTCCAGACCGATCACAGGTCAGCACGGCGGAATGGGAGGTATGGGATGCGCGTGATGAAAGGGCCACCCGTATAGCCGGGAATTTCCTCATCGGCTACCAGGATGGTCTAGACGTTCTCAACTCCACGGATGATATCGATGTTCCGAAGGATGATCTCGACGATAGCTACGTTGTGGACGGCGAGGATGTCTTCGGGAACACCAATCCCCATCTGCGCTGGTGGTCGAGCCTGATCCTGACACCCCATGTTGGGAGCCTAACAGACTCTCTACAAGATCCGCTGAACCCGAGCTCAGGGGAGGAATTAGTCATCGGTCCGGGCACCGGCGATCACCATACGTTTGCGTTCTCCGGCGACGTGCGAACAAGACTGTTGGGTCATAACGGTTATTTCGTCGATATCGGGAACGACGCCCTCACGGACGATGCGGGCGACGAAACGGCAAACGGTAACGGGCGCAGGTCGGATCGCGCTCCGGCCGTTTATATCCTGCTCACGGCCGCACAAGCAGAGTCCATGCGTGATTTGAACGGGTCCTTGAACGGGACGATCAACTCCGATCTGGATCAAGTCATCGCACGTTGGACCCCATTGGAAGAGGCATTGTTCACCGCGCAGCCCGATGCGGAGGATCGGCAGAGCCAGTTGCTAGATCAAATGAATACCAACGAGAAGGAATTCCAAGAGAAGATCTTCGACCTACATCCAATCAAGTATTTACTTGACGATCCCGTGTTCGAATGGGCGTATGACGCTGCCGACACTCTCATTGTCGAGCCGACTCTCGATGCCATCTATCCCACTGATACGGTGGAGTTGGGCAACCAATCGCTAGCGCACGGCGACCTGGAAACGCATCTGCAAGATGCCACCTACGAAGCAATTAGCACCCACGGCTCCTTTGAGGACGCGTCCCAGTCGCCGGCCGAGTTCTGCGCAGAAAACGACGCCAAGTACAGTTTTGTTGATGCCGATGGATCGGTCCTGCCCTATCACGACATGGACGACCATCAGCGGAGCGGATTTAGTGACTATCTGAAGAGCGAGGAAAACACCCTCTATTACTCGGATGCAATCAATTCTGCGGGAAGCGCGATTGGTGAGGCCAATCGTGTTCACCACAATGCCTATTCCCAAACAGGCGCAAAACGGGGCAGCTAATGACCACTGCTCGCTTCCTGAACTGTAGGAAAACCCAACGCACTGCTTTCCTGCTCGCCATGCTCCTACTACTCACAACTGGCTGCTCGCCCAAGCAACCGACGTCCAGTACAACATCGCCAACCGTGTCGGCGACTGCGTCGGTACAGTCAACCTTTGTCGCAAAGCAAGACGAAGCAGATCTGATGCGTGCAAAGGCGCCGGAGGGATGGACAGAACTACCCGTGGATGACACGGCCCCACTGGACTACCTGGCATCCAGGGATGGCACGACAGGATTCTCAACCGCAAGCATCCGCGCCTGGCGTTTTGCACCTGAAATCATTGCAAACCGTAGGAATATAACCCTCGACGAGCCAGACAGTTATGATCTTGACCTCTTGATCGGTAACTGGCTCCACGGCATGCTGGCCGACAGTCGAGTGAGTTCGTTTTCTCTACTTCCTGCCCGCACCATTGGTGGCGCACCCGCACGAGGCTACACTTACATCCGCGTCTCGGATGGACTGCCAACCCGATACGAAGCGTGGGAGGTAGGCAGGCGTGATGGCTTGTGGGATATCACGTTGAACTCTGCCCCCGGCGAGACTGAGCTTCCGCCCGAACTCGACGGAATCCTAGATACGATCACCTGGACAGACGCCCCCAACACACCGACCACCCCATCCACATAAGCCCGAGCGGTGCAGCACGCCGTCGCCTCGCGTAGATCGGCGGCGACCACAAGTTGAAACCGGCCCGACGCCCAGAAAGGAGCAAACATGGCACACGGCAATAGGCAGGCCAACCACACCATATGGTTACACGCCATACCCGTCACTGCAGCTAATCGAGTCGCTGTCTCTGGCCGCCTTGCCCCATGCCAAGCTGGGATTTGTCGTTCCCCTGCAGCGCTCCTGCTCCCCATCCTTCTACTCCTGGCAGCTGGCTGCTCTCCTGACGCTCCGGCGTCCAATGTAGTTTCGCCAGCCCTGTCGGAAACTGCGTCGGTACAGTCAACATTTGTGGCAACGCAAGACGAAGCAGATGTGATGCATGCAGAGGTACCGGAGGGATGGACAGAAGTCTCTGTGACGGATACCGCTCCATTAGAATTCCTTGTTTCCGTGGATGGCACCACAGGTTTCTCATCTGCAAGCATCCGCGCCACGCGCTACGCACCTCGGACCATTTCAAGGAGTAAGGATATCAGCCTTGATGAGCCGGATACCTACGATCTCGACCTCCTGATCGGAACCCATCTCCATGACCTGTTGTCCGATAGCCGAGTCAGTTCGTTCACTCTGCTTCCCGCCCGCACCATCGGTGGCGCCCCCGCACGCGGTTACGCCTACGTCGAAACAAATGATGGACTGCCAACTCGATGCGTCGAGTGGCGTGTGGGCAGACGCGATGGCCTGTGGAATATCGTGTTGAACTCTGCCCCCGGAGAAACCGAACTCCCGCCCGAACTCGACGGAATCCTCGATACCATCACCTGGACCGACGCTCCCACCCCAAGCGCACCCTCCACCTAAACCTAGGTGCAAGACAAAGACGCCCCATACCCGGATCTACAGAGAACATAGGAAGTAATCGCCCCCGGAGAGGCACGGAAGGAGAACAGCATGGCACATAGCAGAAGGCCAGAGCGGAACACTGCACGGTTCCCCACCGCGCGACCTTCTGCGATTCGTCATGACAGTTCTGCTAATCGTCTCGTAGTCCTCCGGTCTGCGCATCTCACCAGATTTAAGGCCATCCAACTCGCCATCCTTCTACTCCTCGCAGCTGGTTGCACTGCTGACGCTCCGGCCTCCAAGGTAACTTCACCAGCCCTGTCGGAGACTGCGTCGGTACAGTCAACCTTTGTCGCAAAGCAAGACGAAGCAGATCTGATGCGTGCAAAGGCGCCGGAGGGATGGACAGAACTACCCGTGGATGACACGGCCCCACTGGACTACCTGGCATCCAGGGATGGCACGACAGGATTCTCAACCGCAAGCATCCGCGCCTGGCGTTTTGCACCTGAAATCATTGCAAACCGTAGGAATATAACCCTCGACGAGCCAGACAGTTATGATCTTGACCTCTTGATCGGTAACTGGCTCCACGGCATGCTGGCCGACAGTCGAGTGAGTTCGTT
Organism: Actinobaculum sp. 313; assembly: GCF_003073475.1. Lineage (GTDB taxonomy): Bacteria > Actinomycetota > Actinomycetes > Actinomycetales > Actinomycetaceae > Asp313. Next base: position 1,834,411 of record NZ_CP029033.1, read on the forward strand.
TTCTCTACTTCCTGCCCGCACCATTGGTGGCGCACCCGCACGAGGCTACACTTACATCCGCGTCTCGGATGGACTGCCAACCCGATACGAAGCGTGGGAGGTAGGCAGGCGTGATGGCTTGTGGGATATCACGTTGAACTCTGCCCCCGGCGAGACTGAGCTCCCGCCCGAACTCGACGGCATCCTCGATACCATCACCTGGACAGACGCCCCCACCCCAAGCACTCCACCCACATGAGGCATACTGGTGGCGGTAACGTACACAGCGTCACTCTGATCCATAGGCATATGACGCGAAGCATACCGGCCACCACATCCGCTTATGACCCACCGCAGAAAGGCCACTTGGACATGAGATCTCAGCCGCACGGCAGAAGCCCGTTTGCCCGCACCAGTAAACGGCACCACAGTCACAGGGGCGCCTTCCGAGCGGCCGCCGTCGCAGGCGCACTGTTCATCCTCGCTGGATGTGTCCCCGGCCAACCAACCGGTGACGGCACCACTCTGCAGACCCCCTCGCCCGAAGAAACAGTGTTTTTCACTGAAACGGAAGTCGCGGACATCATGGACGGCGACGAACCAGCCGGGTGGACCGAGACCGTTGACGAGTCGAAAACAGGCCTGGAGTACTTGGCTTCCGAAAACGGCGGCGTCGGCTTTGACTCCGCCTCTATCCGAGCCACCCGCATCGCGCCCAGCGTATTGGACGCAACCGGATACAGGTACGCAGGTCAAGCCGATACATACAGTTTCAACAGAGTCTTCCAAACCTGGTACCGAGAGATGGATCGTTCCAGCTCGCATCAGGAACTCGAAGAACTCGACTACCGCACCGTCGATGGAAGCCCTGCCCGCGGTTACACCTACGTGGACACAACCGACGAGGCGGCCCCCACCCGCTATGAGATCTGGCTCGTCGCCCGCCGTGACGGCGTCTGGCGCATCACCATCACCTCCACACCCGGACAACGGGACTTGCCCGAAGGTTTCACCGAGTCCTTCCTGGACTCCATCACCTGGACCGCGCCGACGGAATAGCCAGGCGCCTCATCCACCGGTGAGCCTTCTTCGACGGCGCCCACGCACCCCGATGGGCCGCCTTCAGCGCCGCTTCCTACGCCCACGCACCCCGATGGGCCGCCTTCAGCGCCGCTTCCTACACCCACGCACCCCGATGGGCCTGCACCTGATAGGTCCCTTTCAGCGCCGCTTCCTCCGTTCGCGCACCCGCACCGAAATCTCGATCGGTGTGCCACTGAACCCGAAAGTCTGCCGCAGGCGGTTCTCGATGAAGCGCCGATACCCGGCTTCCAGGAAGCCGGTCGCAAACAGCACGAAGCGTGGCGGCTGCGTAGAGGGCTGCGTCGCGAACAGAATACGTGGCTGTTTGCCTCCCCGCACCGGATGGGGATGCTCCGCCGCTAACTCCCCCAAGAACGAGTTCAACCGCCCGGTGGGAATCCGCCGGTTCCAAGACTCGAGTGCAGAGTCCATGGCCCGGGTCAGTCGATTCGTATGCCAACCGGTCGATGCGGAAAGATTCACCCGCTCCGCCCACGGAATCTGCACCAGTTCCCGTTCCAACTCGCGGTCAAGTTCCTGCCGGCGCTCGTCGGAAACCAGATCCCACTTGTTACACACGATGACGAGAGCCCGCCCGGCGTCGATCACCTGCTGCATGACCCGAATGTCTTGCTCGGTCAGCGGCTCCGAGGCATCAATGAGCACCAGCCCCAGTTCGGCTTTTTCCAGCGCTGCCTGCGTTCGCAACGAGGCATAGAAGTCCGCTCCGTGTGTCTGGTGCACCCGGCGGCGAATCCCAGCAGTATCCACGAATGTCCACTGCCGACCATCAAGCATGATGATCTCATCAACCGGGTCACGTGTAGTACCTGCTGTGGAATCAACCACCACCCGCTCGGCGCCGGCAAGCTGATTCAACAAGGACGACTTGCCAACGTTCGGTCGACCCACTAGGGCGATACGCCGCGGACCGCCGCTCACCCGTTCCTGGCCATGCGCGGATTCCTGCGGTAGCACCCGCATCGCCGATTCCAGTAGCTCGCCTATCCCCCGGCCATGCATCGCCGAAATAGGATGGGGCTCTCCCAATCCCAGACCCCACAGCACCGCGGCGTCCGATTCTAGTAGCGGCGAATCGACCTTGTTTGCCGCCAGCACAATCGGCCGCTTTGCCCGGCGCAGTAGCCGCACGATCTGCTCGTCCGTATCCGTCATGCCGGTGGTCGCGTCAACCACCAGAATGATTGCGTCCGCGCCTTCGATCGCCAGCTCCGCCTGCCGAGCAACCGCTGCATCAAGCCCGGCGACGTCGATTTCCCAGCCGCCGGTATCCAGCAGCATGAATTCACGCCCGTTCCATTCCGCTGGATAGGACACACGGTCGCGTGTCACGCCGGGAGTGTCCTGCACAACGGCCACCCGCCGTCCGACAATTCGATTCACCAGCGTTGACTTGCCGACGTTCGGTCGCCCGACCACTGCAAGAACCGGCAAACGTTGCGCCTGCTCGGATGAGGCAACGGCTTCTTCACCGGCCAGTACAGCCAGGTCATCGTCGCTGAGCTCATATGCCTCCAGACTGGCGCGTAGCACCTCCTCGCGAAGCATATCGTCCGCGAGATCCGTTACATCATCGGCGCCCTCCGGCATTCCACCGTCCCAGGCGTCGCTGCCATTACCTACGGCGTCGTCGCTCATCGTGCCTCCTCCGGAACCAGCGAAATAATGGCCGCCACGACCTCGTCAATCCCCAAGGTTGAAGAATCGATCATTGTCACGCCATCCCGCGCGGTCATGAACTCTGAGACGGTGGAATCCTCACTGTCGCGCCGCACCACCTCATCGCGGGTCGCCTCTAGGGCTGCCGCATCCGCCGAGCCGCGAGTCTCTAAGGCCCGGCGTGCCAGGCGTGCCTCTTCCGAAGCGGTGAGGAGCACTCTTACCTCCGCATCCGGGGCAACCACAGTAGTGATGTCTCGTCCTTCCGCCACGATGCCATGCCGGGCGCCGACAATCAGCTCGCGTTGGCGCCGCACCAGCTCGGCCCGCACATCCAGATTAGTGGCCACTTTCGAAACGATACGGGAAAGTTCCGGAGCACGGATCGCCTCGGTAATATCCTCCCCGGCGCATACGATCCGCTGCGCCATGGGACTCAGCGGCATCTCCAGAGGCATTCGCCGCGTTGCCTCAACCACAGCCTCGTGATCGTCGAGGTCAATCCCCTCTCGCTCACACCACCAGGTAGCAGCCCGGTACATGGCACCCGTATCCAGGTAGCTTAATCCCAACTGGCTGGCGACCTGCCGGGAAACTGTTGATTTCCCAGACCCGGACGGCCCGTCCACCGCAATGACAATACGCATCTTCTGCTCTCCCCCTTCGAGGATGACCTCCCAGCCTCGCTGCTCCAAGCAACGTGCCAGACGTTCCGCTTCGCCCGGAACCACCGCTAGCGAGGCCCGTCCAACGGGCGCCCCCACCGAATGCTCCAGTTGCAAATCCTCAATGTTGACACCGATTTCGCCGACCTCGGTGAACAGCCGCCCCAGTTCTCCCGGTCGATCCGGCACGAGCGCAACCACCTCCCGGTAACGCCGCGGTGCACCGCCGTGTTTTCCCGGAATACGCGCAACGCCATCATTGCCGTGCCCTATTACGCGGGAGATTCCGGCCAGCACTCCCGGAGCTAGCGGATCATCCACGCCCGGCTCCAAGGCGCGAATCAGCCCTTGCAACTCCCGTTGGATGGATCTCAGCACACCACCGACCGCCTGGGCATTGCCGGCAATAATCGTTGCCCACAGACGAGGATCCGATGCGGCTACGCGGGTCACATCCCGCAGCCCCTGCCCGGCCAGCTCTAGTGCCTCCACCGGCGTGTCACGCAGTGCGCTAGCCACCAGCGACGACATGAGTTGCGGCATATGCGACACCGCGGCCACTGAGCGATCATGCTCCCGTGGCTCCATTTCCACCGGTAGTGCTCCCGTATCCAGGGCGACCTGCTTGACAAGGGCCAGAGCCTCCACATCGGTGGCCGATGTCGGTGTTAACACCCAAGGCCGCCCGATGAATAGGTCCGCATCGGCGGCGATCGCGCCCGAACGCTCCTTTCCCGCCATGGGGTGAGAGCCAACGTAACGGGATTCGCCGGGATGACCCGCAACCTCGGCAACAACGCGCTCCTTCACGGACGACACGTCGGTGATCACCGCCGTCGGAAAGCGATCCAGGGCGGCACGCACCACATCAGCGGCGCTGTCCGGCGGAGTGGCGACGACGACGAGTAGCGGTTCCGGGGAATCGGCGTCCGCAATCGCACCCGCGCCCAGATCGCGCGCCAGAGCCTGCGCGGCGGGCCAGGTGTCCTCCAGTTGCACCTCAACACCTAAGCTGCGTAGGCGCAACCCAAGGGAGGCACCGAGCAGCCCGGTACCGATGATTCGAACTGGAGAAGGCGCCATCGTTAAATCCCCGCCGCCACGACCATCGCTACATTCCCACCATGCGCATCAGCGCACCGAGTTCACTGCCCGCCACGATCCGCGTCTTTCCCGGCTTTAGACGGCCCGCCTCAATATTGCCGAACCGGGTGCGTACCAGCTCCATCACGGGGTGCCCGACCTCATCCATCATCCGGCGCACGATCCGATTCCGCCCCGAATGCAGCGTTATCTCGACAATCGAGTTCCGACGCGCAGATTCGCGCAGTACGAATTTGTCGACGCTGATCGGTCCATCTTCCAGCGTGATTCCCTGCTCCAACACGCGCCCCAAACCGCGCGTCACGGTGCCTTCCACTCGCGCCACGTACGTCTTCGGCACTTTGTAGGAGGGATGGGTTAAGCGATGCGTCAGTTCGCCATCATTGGAGAGCAGAAGGATGCCTTCCGTATCTTGGTCCAATCGGCCAACGTGGAACAGACGTTCCGGACGATCAGCCACGTACTGTGCCAGGCCGGGACGTCCGCGCGCATCCTCCTCTTCCATCGTGCACACAACCCCCGGCGGCTTGTACAACGCCAGGGTCACCAAAGACTTATCCAGTTGCAGCGGGGTACCATCCACGTGGATGGTGACTTCCTGTGGGTCCACACGCATGCCGAGCGCGGTGACCACCTCGCCATTGACGGTCACGCGACCCTGCGAGATGAGGTTTTCACACAGACGGCGCGACCCCACTCCGGCATGAGCCATAATCTTCTGCAGGCGCTCCCCCTGCGGGTTGTAAAGATCGCTCATGGCAAGTCCTTCTCCACATCCTCAAGTTCATCGGCCTCCGGCAAATACGGCGCAAGCGGCGCTAGTTCCGCGATGGAGTTCATACCCATAACCTCCAAGAAATACGGAGTCGTGCCGTACAGAATTGCGCCCGTTGCAGCGGTGGTTCCTGTTTCTTCCACCAGTCCTCGCGTGACCAACGTCCGGACCACGGAATCCACGTTTACGCCGCGCACGGCGGCTACCTGCGCGCGGGTGACCGGCTGCCGGTAGGCTATCACCGCCAGGGTCTCCAAGGCGGCCTGAGACAGTTTACCGGATTGGTCCGCCACAACATAGGCGGCAACAATATCCGCAAAGCGCGGTCGCGTGTACAAACGCCACCCGCCACCGGCCTCCCGTAGGTCAAAGCCGCGCACACGCCCCTCGCCGTCGCCGGCATACTCCCGCGCCATCTCACGCAGCAGTGCATCCGTGTATGCCTCGGATGCCCCGATGGCTCCCGCCAGGTTCACCAACGGCATCGGCTCCGCCGCGATCAGCAGCAGTGCTTCAAGGGCGCCACAGGCATCATCGTGCTCCGGCTCCCCTGTTTCAGGCACGCCCACTACTTCCGCTTCAGTCACCGTCCTGCCCTTCCTGCATAGCCTTCCCTATTTTTTGTCTTTTCTTCCTTGACGGTCGCAGTCTCCGTACCCACGCCATCCGCTCCGTCGTCGGACGCGGCGGTGATCAGCAGCGGGCCGAGCGGTTCTTCCTGGCTCACACTGATATCACGTGCGCGCAGTAACTCCAGCACCGCCATGAACCGCGCCACCACCGTCGGAACATTCGGGGCGTTAGCACATAGCGAGGCAAAGCTGACCGGATCACCCGGCACGAGCCGCTCACGCAGGTAGCTGATCTGCGTGGATACCGGTACCAGCGGGTCATGCAAATGGTCCAAGAGCAGCCGGGGTTCTTTGTGGCTTCGCGACATCGCCATGGCCGCCAACAATGCTAGGTCGGCCACGCCAATCCCTACATGTACTTCGGGCAAGGCCCGCGCATACTGCTCCTCCAAGGGCACGCGCCGCGGTACCGAGCGCGACTCTCGCGCCATACGAGCCGCGAAGTCTCCCGCGACCTCCTTGTACGCGCGGTACTGCAGGAGTTTCGCGAACAGCAGGTCACGCTGTTCAAGCAGTTCCAGATCCTCGGGCTCCTCCTCGCCACGCGGCAGCAACCGTGCCGCCTTCAAATCCAGCAGAGTTGCCGCAACGACGAGGAACTCGCTGGCCTCCGACATATCAAAGTCGCGTTGCGAGCGAATGAAGGCAATAAACTCGTCGGTAACCTCGGCCAGCGCCACCTCGGTAATATCGAGACGCTTGCGGGCGACTAATGACAGCAGAACGGAGAACGGGCCCGAAAACACGTCCAGTTCGACGGCGAAGGCCTGTTCGCCCTTCGAATCAATCGGGAAAAGCTCGTCCATCACGGGCATTGCCCGCGCGCCACGAGTTCGCGCGCCAGGCGACGATAGGAGGCGGCACCGGAATGCGTCGGCGCGTACTCGGTGATCGGAACCGCCGCGATGGTGGCATCGGGGAACTTTACGGTGCGGGAGATGTACGTCGAGTAGACCTTGTCGCCGAATCCTTCACGTACGGACTTGATCACTTCCCGCGAATGCAGGGTACGCATGTCCACCATGGTCAGCAGCACACCGTCGATCTGCAGGCGCGGGTTCAGCCTGTCTTGTACACGTTCAATCTGCTCGGTCAGCAGCGCCACGCCACGCATGGCGAAATACTCCGCCTCCAGCGGGATAATCACTCCATGCGCCGCAGTTAAGGCATTCACCGTGAGGAGCCCAAGAGACGGCTGGCAGTCGATAATGATGAGATCGTAGTCGTCCATCACCGGGCGCAGCACTCGGGTCAGCGCCTGTTCCCTGGCCACTTCGTTGATAAGAACGATCTCCGCCGCCGACAGGTCGATATTGGCCGGCACAAGATCCAGATTCTCCGCCGACGTCGGCTGAATGACCGCTTTCACGTCGGGCTTGGATGCAACGAGCTCGTTGTAGATTGTTCGCTCCAGCGCGCGGGCATTCACCCCTAGGCCCGCGCTGGCCGCACCCTGCGGATCAAAGTCGACCACAAGTACCTTCCGGCCGTACTCCGCAAAAGCAGCGGCGAGGTTGATCGTCGTCGTCGTTTTTCCGACGCCGCCCTTCTGATTCGACATCGCAATGATGCGCGCCGGTCCATGCGATGCCAGCGGAGCCGGCTCCGGGAAGTCCTGGCCGGCATAGTCGGGGATGAGGGCGTCTTGTTCGATCACGGTCCTAGCCTACCTAACACAGCGGCCAAGGGGGTTTAAGACGCCGCGATACTACAGCATTCCAGGGGGCTAACTCCGCGCCATGGTTAGGGTGTCGCAGCGAGTGAACCTGCCACGCTACGACATCGCCCCAGTTGCTTCAACGTCCCACCACACCGCTACTTCAGCCGTCGGCTCAGCTCGCTGCTCCGATGTACCCGCTCCGCATGGTCCTTCACGACAGCGCACGCGGATGTGCTGCAGCGTACACCTCCCGTACCGTATCGCGGGTAACCAAGGTGTAGATCTGCGTCGTCGTCACGGAGGAATGCCCCAGCATCTCCTGGACAACGCGTACATCCGCGCCGCCCTGGAGCAAGTGCGTGGCAAATGAATGCCGCAGACTGTGCGGAGACACCCGCCCGGCCAATCCTGCTCGCTCAGCGGCTTGCTGCACAATGGTCCACGCGCTTTGCCGCGAGAGCGGCCGACCACGAGTATTCAAGAAAAGGATGGGGTGCCCGCGCCATGCCTCGCCAGCGCTGGCCGTCCGCGCACGGTGTAAGCCTCAAGCGCTGAAATGGCATAGCTTCCCAGAGGCAGCAGGCGTTCCTTCCGCCCTTTTCCGAACAGGCGGATCACCTTGGTTTCCGTATCAATATCGTCAGCGGTCAGCCCGACTGCCTCAGAGATACGAGCACCAGTTCCGTACAAGACCTCTAGCAGCGCTCTATCGCGCAGTGACACCGGAGTGTCCCCAACGCTGGCGGCCTCGATGAGGCAGCTTACTTCCTCAACCGACAGAGCCTTGGGGAGCCTCCGCGGAAGTTTGGGAGGCCGCACATCACGGGCCGGATTATCCGGCGTCGTTCCCTCGTCAAACAGGAAGCGATGAAAGGAACGCGCCGCCGTCATCGAGCGTGCCACCGACGATGGCGCCATTGCGGCCAGAACATCGGCGAAGGAGGCAACATCCTCCCGCGTCACCGCTGCCGGGCCGCTGATTCCCCTGCTCTCCAGGTGCCGTACGTACTTCTCCAGATCACGTCGGTATGCAGCGAGGGTATTCTCCGAGAGCGAACGTTCAACCGCGAGATGCGCAAGGTACTGCCGAGCCGCCCGCGCTAAGGCGCCCGATCCGGGAAGCTTCTCATTCGCCATGATGCCATTTATTCTAGGTGGGCGGCCATCCCGCCAACCACGACCCACGCGGTTCCGCGAGAATGGCTCGATCTGCGCGCATCGGCCCTCCCCGTCTTGTGCCACCCCACCGAACACCTCTGATCACGGCACCGGGTAGTCACCAACTGCACCCGTGTCACTCGTCGGGCGATTTCAAGCCAGTTGAACGGTAGTCGACGGGTGATTCTCTCCCGGCGGACCACAGGCTCACATGTTTCAGGGCCAAATATCCTGTCGTTTTGCTGTGCCAGGCAGGTAGGCTGGTAGAGATTGGCTCCGGATGGACCGGAGCACTGAGAACAAGGGAGCTTTCCAATGCCGGAACTTCAATGGACGGACCTTGATCAGCGAGCGGTAGACACCGGGCGTGCCCTAGCTGCCGACGCGGTAGAAAAGGCGGGTAATGGCCACCCGGGTACCGCCATCTCACTGTCGCCGATGGCGTATCTGCTTTTCCAGAAGGTCATGCGTCACGACCCGTCCGACCCCGCCTGGATCGGACGTGACCGCTTCGTTCTCTCCATCGGGCACTCTTCCGTCACCCTCTATAATCAGCTGTATTTCGCAGGCTACGGCCTTGAACTTGACGACCTGAAGTCATTGCGTACCGAGGGGTCCCTCACCCCGGGCCACCCCGAATACGGGCACACGGCGGGTGTGGAGATGACCACCGGCCCATTGGGCCAAGGCCTGGCGTCAGCCGTCGGCATGGCGATGGCCGCGCGGCGGGAGCGCGGTCTGCTCGACCCGGAAGCACCAGCAGGCTCTTCCCCCTTCGATCATTTCATCTACACGGTGGTCGGTGAGGGCTGCCTGGAAGAAGGCGTCACCTCTGAGGCCAGCTCGCTGGCGGGAACACAGCATCTCGGCAATCTCATTGTCATCTGGGATGACAACCGCATCTCGATTGAGGACGATACCTGCATTGCCTTCACCGAGGATGTTCTTGCCCGCTACGCCGCGTATGGCTGGCATACCCAGCATGTCGACTGGACCAACGGCGGTCACGGTTACACCGAGGACGTCGCGGCCCTCGCAGCCGCCATAGAGTCGGCTCAGGCCGAAACCGACCGTCCCTCCATCATCCGACTCTCCACGATTATGGCCTGGCCGAGCCCCACCAAGCAGGGTACAGGTGCAGCCCACGGCGCTGCACTCGGAGCCGAGGAAATCGCCGGCCTGAAGAAGGCTCTCGGGTTGAATCCGGAGACATCCTTCGATGTGGCCGATGAGGTCATTACTCACACACGTACACAGGCGCGCGAGCGTGCCGCGTCGGCACGTGCCGCCTGGCAGGCCGATTACGAGCAGTGGCGTGCCGCCAACCCCGAGCGCGCCGCGTTACTGGACCGGTTGCAGGCCAAGGAGCTGCCCCAAGATTGGGAGTCGGCACTACCCACCTTCGAAACAGGAAAGTCGATTGCCACCCGCGCCGCCTCCGGGCAGGTACTCACGGCTCTGGCCCCCGTTCTTCCCGAACTGTGGGGCGGTTCGGCCGATCTCGCCGGTTCGAATAACACCACGATGAAGGGCGAGCCCTCCTTCCTCCCCGCTGATCGCGTCAGCGCCGATTGGCCCGGCAACGAGTACGGACGGACCCTCCATTTCGGAATCCGCGAACACGGCATGGCCGCCATTCTCAACGGCATCAACTTGCACGGCCTGACCCGTTCCTACGGCGGTACGTTCTTCGTGTTTGCCGATTACATGCGTGGTGCTGTGCGGCTCGCCGCACTCATGCATGTGCCATCGATCTTCGTGTGGACGCATGACTCCATTGGCGTGGGCGAGGACGGCCCCACCCATCAGCCCATCGAGCATCTGTGGGCCTATCGCGCGATCCCCGGCCTCGACATCGTGCGCCCCGCTGACGCCAACGAGACCGCGCAGGCTTGGGCAGGCATTCTGGAACGCAGCGAGGGCAACCCGGCCGGACTCGTGCTCTCCCGGCAGGGCCTACCCGTTCTGGATGAGGTCAGCGCCGATGGCGTCCGTAAGGGCGGCTACGTGCTTGCCGATTCCCCCACCGGAACGGTCGATGTGCAGCTGCTAGCCACCGGATCCGAGGTGCAGGTAGCCCTAGCAGCGCAGGAAACCCTAGCTGCCGAAGGCATCGGTGCACGAGTGGTGTCGCTGCCGTGCCTGGAGTGGTTCGCCGAGCAGGATGCGGAGTACCGTGATTCGGTTATTCTTCCCGATGTGAAGGCACGCGTCTCCGTTGAGGCCGGATCCACCTTCGGCTGGGCCGGATTCGTGGGTGACGCCGGTCGTTCCATCGGTGTGGATCACTACGGTGAGTCCGCATCCGGTTCTGTATTGTTCGCGAAGTACGGCATTACCGGCGACGCCGTCGTGGCAGCCGCTCGCGAGTCGATTGCTGCCGCCAAGTAGCAACCGCAGACGAACAACCGCCATACGAACCGGTGGCCCACCCCGCAAGGGGTGGGCCACCGTCGTTTGAGAATTGGCAATTAGGCGAATTTCGTTGCCAAGCCGATCAGCACGACGACAATCGTCCACACCAGCGCAACACCAACCGTAATTCGGTTGAGGTTACGCTCCGCTACACCGGATGAACGCATCGACGTAGAAATACCGCCACCGAACATATCGGAGATACCGCCACCCTTTCCCTTATGCAAGAGGATGGACAGAACCAGCAGCACGCTCGTGATCACAAGCAGCACCTGGCAAATAACGAGGAGAACGCTCACCTCAGCTCCCTTCCGGTTGTGGCGAATAGACCCAGTGTAACGGATATCAGCGGTGGGGCAAGGTCACGCCTGCTGGTAGGTGACGATCTTCGCGAATTCGTCCACCTTCAGGCT